>NZ_CP134228.1:700000-1050000 GCF_031656215.1 Mesorhizobium koreense
GATCTTCGAGGAATTCAAGGGCACGGGCAATTCCGAGATCGTGCTCGACCGCAAGGTTGCCGACAAGCGCATCTTCCCGGCGATGGACATCCTCAAGTCCGGCACGCGTAAGGAAGATCTCCTTATCGCGAAGCAGGATCTTCAGAAGATCTTTGTGCTGCGCCGCATCCTGGCGCCGATGGGCACGACGGACGCGATCGAGTTCCTTATCGATAAGCTGAAGCAGACGAAGACCAACGGCGATTTCTTCGATTCGATGAATACCTAGGCCGGGAAAGCAGGCGTCAGCGCCTTGCGCAGTGCCGCCGGATTTTCAATGGGCGGCAGGCAGGTCATGCCGATGCAAAGATACGCTGCCGGCTTCGAGCGGTCGATTTCAGCGCCGCCGGGCAGTGTTATCTTGCTTGTTTCGGCTGATTGCCGAAGGGGGAGGTCGATACGACGGGGATCCGGCATCCGATTCGCCTCCGGAACGAATCGGGCACCGCCATCCGGCTCCACCATCACCAGTTTTTGCGGGTTCATCGCCAACGGGATCGTATTGACGATTCCTGATTGGCCGTAGCGTTGATGGATGGCGCGTCCGACAGCCGAGGCGGCGATGTCGAAAGCCCTGGTCATGAGACCGGCGTCGCCGGTAGCGGAAGCCAAGCGCGCGACCGCTTCGATAATCTGCGCGGTGGCTGACGGCATGGCGTCGTCGACGTCGCCGCGGACGCGCATGATGACATCGGAACTGTCGGCGGCGGACAGATAATATCCGGTGCCGGCCGGATCGGCATGCCAGCGATCGAGTGCCGCCAGCATGTGGTGGGCATCGTCGAGATAGGCCGGCTTTCCGGTGGCTTCGTAGAGCGAAACGGCGGCATTAATCAGCCCCGCGTAATCGCTGGAGAGGCCGGGATAGAGCTTTTGTTCGCCGAGGATGGAGTGTGGGAGCCTGTCCTCAAGCATCGATTCGGTTACGGTACGATAAGCGGCCTCTGCTGCATCCAGCCAGTCGGAGCGCTCGAACTGCCGGGCGCATTGCGCGATAGCGCGGATGGCAAGGCCGTTCCAGTCAACCAGAACCTTGTCGTCGCGGCCCGGTCGAACCCTGTTTTCCCGAACTAGCCGGAGCCTTTCAAGCAAGGGCGATAGGTCCTCTTCTTCCTTGCCCGCCATCTTGTCGGCGGAACGGTGGAGGATCGGATGTCCCTCCCAACCGAGTGGGCTCGCGAGCGAATAGGCCTCGAAAAAAGGGTCGGCATCGCCGCCGAGCACTGCGTCGATCTCTTCGCGTGTCCAGGTATAGAACTTGCCTTCTTCGCCGTCGCTGTCGGCATCGAGGCTGGAGGTAAAGGCGCCATCCTCCGAACGCATCTCGCGCAAGAGCCAGGATACGGTATGTTCGATTCGCCCCTGAAACAATTTCTCGCCCGTGGCGCCGTAGGCCCAGCCGCAAAGCATGAGGAGCTGGGCGTTGTCGTAGAGCATCTTCTCGAAATGCGGGACCATCCAGTCGGCATCGGTGGAATAGCGGCAGAGACCGCCGCCGATATGATCGTAGATGCCGCCGTTCAGCATGGATCGCAGTGAGTGGAGCACGGCGTCGCGGTAGCGCGTGTCGCCGCTTTCGAGCCATTGCATCCAAAGCGTCGTCATGATCGGAGCGTTGGGAAATTTGGGTGCGCCTTTGAGACCGCCACGCTCCAGGTCGATTGCAGAGAGATAAGGCTCGGCAAGGGCCGTGATCTGCTGGCTGGAAAGAGGCGACGGATCGCGGCTCTGCGCGAGCTGGGACTCGACATGGGCGGTCAGCCTGGCGGCATCGGCAGTGATTTCACTTTTCTTTTCCTGCCAGGCACGGTGAATGGCGTCGAGGATCTGTGTAAAGCCGGCGCGGCCGTAGCGCGGTTCCTTCGGGAAATAGGTGCCGCCCCAGAAGGGCTTCGCGTCAGGAGTCAGGAACATGGTAAGCGGCCATCCGCCCTGTTCGCCGGTCGCGGCCAGCGCCGCCATGTAGATCTGATCGATGTCCGGACGCTCCTCCCGGTCGACCTTGATGTTGACGAAGAGACGGTTCATCAACTCCGCGACGGACTCGTCCTCGAAGCTTTCATGTGCCATGACATGGCACCAGTGGCAGGCCGCATAGCCGATTGAAAGAAGAATGGGACGGCCGGTTTCCTGGGCCTCGGCCAGTGCCTCTTTCGACCAGGGGCGCCAGTGGACCGGATTATCCTTGTGCTGGCGCAGGTAGGGGCTTGCCTCGGCGGAAAGCAGGTTTTCGGCGGGCAGGGGCATGGGGCGGCTCCACGGTTTATCGGTACGTAGGTCGTAGGGGACGATGGAGCAAACGATATTCGCTGATACGATCTTTGCGTTGTCGAGCGGTACGCTTCCGTCCGGCGTTGCGGTGATCCGCATTTCCGGTCCGGGCGTGAAGCATGCGCTGGTGAAACTGTGCGGGATCGTGCCTGAGACATGGCGCGCCGAGCTGAGGAAGATCCGCGCGGCGGATGGGGGAATCATCGACAGCGGTCTCGTCCTGTTTTTCGCCGGACCGAAAAGCTTCACCGGCGAGGATGCCGCCGAACTGCATGTGCATGGCGGCAAGGGCGTCGTTGCGGCGATCTTCGGTGAACTCGGCGGCCTTGCCGGGCTGAGGCAGGCGGAGGCGGGCGAATTCACGCGCCGGGCCTTTCTCAATGGCAAGATGGACCTGACCGGCGCGGAGGCGCTGGCAGATTTGATCGCTTCAGAGACGGAGACACAGCGGCGTTTCGCGATGGCGAATTCGGCCGGGCAGCAGGGCGTGCTCTATCGAGGATGGCGCGCGAGAATTCTTCAGGCACGCGCCATGGTCGAGGCGGAGCTCGATTTTGCCGACGAGGCGGATGTGGGGGATACGGCGTCGGCGACCGCTTGGCCGGACATGCACCAGCTTGCTGAAGAAATCGAGGCGCATCTGGCATCCTATCATCGAGCAGAGATCATCCGAGAGGGGTTTCGGGTGGTGATTGTCGGAGCGCCCAACGCCGGCAAATCGAGCCTCTTGAACGCGCTGGCCGCGCGCGACGTGGCGATCGTGACGGAAGAGCCCGGAACGACGCGCGACCTGATCGAGGTTCCGCTCGATCTGGGTGGCGTCAAGGTTCTGGTGACCGACACGGCTGGATTGCGCAAGAATGCCGGTAGGGTCGAAACGGTCGGGATCGAGCGCGCCCGCGAGCGTGCGGCGGCGGCTGATCTGATCCTGCTGCTCACCGATCTTTCCGACCCACTACCGATTACGGATGGATTCGGTAACGTTCCGATCTGGACGTTGGGGACGAAGGCTGATCTGGTGCGCGGGATTCCAGTCGCAGCTCATGATCATGTGGTTTCCGTTCGCGACGGCGATGGGCTTGATCGGCTGATCGGTGCGCTTGCCGCCACGGCTATGGAAGCGGCGTCTGTGACAGGAGTACTGCCGTCACGGCTGCGGCATGTGGAACTGCTTTCACGGTGCAAGGCGCTGCTCGAGACGGCGCTTGCCGGAGGCCGTGGGCTTGAGCTTCGGGCTGAGGACCTCCGGCTCGCGGGCGATGCGCTTGGGCGGATTGTCGGGACGGTGGATGTAGAAGAGCTACTCGACGCGATCTTCTCCAATTTCTGCATCGGCAAGTAGTTCGCAGGCGATTTCGCCTGAGTGATTCACGTGAAACATGCCTGCATCCGGGCGGTTGGCGTTTCACGTGAAACAGGGCCGCACCGAGATCGTCTTGACAGGCGGTCCCGATTTGCACATTGGTCGCGCTGTCATGTTGATATCCGAACCGAAAACGACCTATGACGTGATTGTCGTCGGCGGCGGCCATGCCGGCTGTGAAGCCGCGTCCGCGTCGGCACGATCCGGTGCGTCGACCGCGCTGATGACGATGTCGTTCGAGACCATCGGCGCCATGTCGTGCAATCCGGCCATCGGTGGCCTCGGTAAAGGTCAGCTCGTCCGAGAGGTCGATGCGCTGGACGGGCTTATGGGTCGGATGGCGGACGCAGCCGGCATCCAGTTCCGGCTGCTCAACCGACGGAAGGGCCCCGCGGTGCGTGGGCCGCGCACGCAGGCCGATCGGAAGCTGTATAAGGAGGCGATGCAGGCGGCGATCGGCAGCCATGCAGCGCTTGACGTCGTCATCGGCGAGGTCGTTGATTTCTCGATCGCAGGTGGGCGACTGGAAGCGGTACGGCTGGCGGATGGCCGGGAAATACGTTGCGGCGCGCTCGTGCTCACGACCGGCACGTTTCTGCGCGGCCTGATCCATATCGGCGAACGGAAAATCCCTGCCGGACGAATCAACGAGAAGGCGGCTATCGGTCTTTCCGCCACCATGGCAAAAGCCGGCTTTCGACTCGGTCGATTGAAGACGGGAACGCCACCGCGGCTTGATGGGGGCACGATCAACTGGGCGGCTGTGGGGCGGCAGGAGGCCGATCCAGACCCGGTGCCATTTTCGCTGATGACCGACCGGATCGTCAATCCGCAGATCGAATGCGGGATCACGCGAACGACGGCGCGGACGCATGCCGTCATTCGCGACAACCTGCATCGCTCCGCACTCTATTCCGGCGCGATCGAAGGGATTGGTCCGCGCTATTGCCCCTCCATCGAGGACAAGATCGTCAAATTTGGCGATCGGGACGGCCATCAAATCTTCCTGGAGCCGGAAGGCCTCGACGATAATACGGTCTATCCGAATGGCGTTTCGACGTCGTTGCCGGAAGATGCGCAGCTTCAATTGCTGGCCACGATCCCGGGACTGGAGCGGGCACACATGCTCCAGCCGGGTTACGCGATCGAATATGACCATATCGACCCGCGCGAGTTGGAGCCGACACTGGAGACGCGGAAGGTGCGCGGTCTTTTCTTGGCTGGTCAGATCAACGGCACGACCGGCTATGAGGAGGCGGCCGGACAGGGCGTCGTCGCGGGCATAAACGCCGCGCGCGCGGCGTGCAGAAAAGAAAGTGTCCGTTTCAGCCGGGGCGGCAGCTATATCGGTGTGATGATTGATGATTTAACCGCTCGCGGTGTCAGCGAGCCGTACCGTATGTTCACGTCCCGCGCCGAATACCGCTTGTCGCTTAGGGCCGACAATGCCGACGAGAGGTTGACGCCGCTCGCCATCGAACTGGGCATTGCCTCAAGTGATCGCCGCAAGCGGTTCCATCAGCAGAAACAGGTACTTAGCGATGCGCAAGCATTGCTCGAAGGGCTTACATTGACCCCGAACGAGGCGCGCAAGCGCGGGCTTCAGATCAATCAGGACGGGATCCGCCGCTCGGCGCTTGAATTGCTCAGCCATTCGGATTTGACCGTCGCACGGCTGGCCGAAATATGGCCGGAACTGAAAGCCATTCCCGCGCAAGCCGTGGAACGGCTGGAGACGGAGGCGCGCTATTCCGTCTATCTCGATCGGCAAGAGGCCGATGTGGCGTTACTCAAGCGTGAGGAGGCGAGGTCGATCCCGGTCGACCTCGACTATGCGGCGATGGCAGGACTGTCGAACGAACTCAAGCAGAAGCTCGGCTCGCGCAAGCCAGGGTCATTGGCCGAGGCGCAGCGGATCGATGGAATGACACCGGCGGCGCTAGCGATTGTCCTCACGCATGCCCAGGTTCATGAACGCACACATCATGGAACGGCCGCTTGAGTGACGACCACCTCGCCGCACTGGAAGACATCGCCGGCGATGTTTCACGTGAAACGATCGGGCAGCTCAAGCAGTTCGAACAGCAGTTCCGGCGCTGGTCGGCGCGCATCAATCTGGCGGCACCGTCGCAACTCGGCCAGCTTTGGGAGCGGCACATACTCGACAGCGCGCAGCTCGTTCGATTCGCACCTGAAACGGTGCGGTGGCTCGATCTTGGCTCGGGTGGCGGCTTTCCTGGCGTCGTCCTTGCTATCCTGCTGAGCGATCGCCCTGCCTTCCACATCGATCTGGTGGAGAGCAACCGCAAGAAGGCGGCATTTCTGAAGACCGCCCTGTCCAGACATGATTGTGCGACGGTTCATCCGATCCGTATCGAGCAGGCCTATGCGCTTGTAGAAGCACCGGAAATCGTTACCGCGCGAGCCCTAGCGCCACTGCCGGATCTGCTTGGGCTCGCCTCCCCGTGGCTGATCGCAGGAGCTTGCGGCCTTTTCCATAAAGGACGGGATTATGCATCCGAAATCGAAGAAGCCGGTGACGCATGGCGTTTCGATCTGATAGAACACCGAAGCATGGTCGATGGCGAAGGCAGGATTCTGGAAATCCGTAATCTAGGCATCCGCTGAAACCATGTGACCTTTTGTGGAACGATCGCTTGACGTCATGGTAAATGCACCCCGGATCATCACCGTCGCCAACCAGAAGGGCGGCGTCGGCAAGACGACCACAGCAATCAACCTTGCGACCGCTTTGGCGGCCATCGGCGAGCGCGTCCTCATCATTGACCTTGATCCGCAGGGGAATGCCAGCACCGGACTCGGCATAGATCGGCGCAATCGCGCTGTTTCCTCCTATGATGTCATCGTGGGGAGCGCCGAAGTGGCGGACGCTGCGGTCGCGACCGCCGTGCCCGGCCTGTCGATCATCCCGTCAACGCTCGATCTACTCGGCGTCGAGATGGAGATCGCCGCTTCCGCCGACCGGGTGCTGAAGCTGAAGACCGCGCTTGCCCGCAATGCCGGCGAGCCGGATGGCTTTTCCTATGTCCTCATCGATTGCCCGCCCTCGCTCAATCTTCTTACGCTGAATTCGATGGCAGCAGCCCATTCCGTCCTCGTGCCGCTTCAATGCGAGTTCTTTGCGCTGGAAGGGTTGAGCCAGCTTCTGGAGACGGTCGATCAGGTGCGGCGCACGGTCAATCCCCGGCTGACCATCCAGGGGATCGTCATGACCATGTATGACGGGCGTAACAATCTGGCGCATCAGGTGGTCGAGGATGTTCGCGCCCATATGGGCGATACGGTCTACGAAACGATCATCCCGCGCAATGTGCGCGTTTCGGAAGCACCTTCATTTGGTAAGCCGGCTATCCTTTATGACCTGAAATGCTCGGGCAGCCAGGCTTATCTCCAGCTTGCTTCGGAAGTGATCCGCCGCGAGCGCAGGTTGCGGGCGGCATGAGAAGCTCCGGCCAAGGGCATCGACAATGAACGAAGACGCTTCCAGAAGACGGCTAGGGCGAGGTCTCGCGGCGTTGATCGGCGACATGGACCAGCCGGCCGCCCCGGCGGCGGCTACGGTGTCCGCCGATCGCGGACTGCCGATCGAGCTGATATCGCCCAATCCGCGCAATCCGCGTCGACGCTTCGCGGACGAGGAATTGGCAGATCTCAGCCAGTCGATCCGTGAGCATGGGATCGTGCAGCCGGTGATCGTGCGGCGCGCCGGGACCGGCGGCCGTTACGAGATCATCGCCGGCGAGCGACGCTGGCGGGCGGCCCAGCTTGCTGGAATGGCTGAGATACCGGCGATCGTCCGCGATGTCAGCGATCGCGAGGCGCTGGAACTGGCGATCGTCGAGAACATCCAACGTGCCGATCTCAATCCGGTGGAGGAAGCGCTGGGATTCCAGCAGCTTATCGACGATCACGGCTATACGCAGGCGGATCTTGGCAACGTCATCGGCAAGAGCCGAAGCCATGTCGCCAATACGCTCAGGCTTTTGAAACTGCCCGAAGATGTCCGTGCGATGCTTGTCGACGGCGTTCTTTCAGCCGGTCATGCGAGGGCGCTGATCACGGCGGACGATCCGGCTGCGCTCGCGCGGCGGATCGCAGAAGATGGCCTGTCGGTGCGGCAAGCGGAAGCCCTGGCGCATGAGCCCGTGCACGATCAAACCCGAAAGGCGGGTGCGGCGCGGCCGGAGAAAGATCCCGACACGGTTGCGCTCGAAAAACTGCTTTCCGACGTAACGGGTCTCGATGTTGCGATCGGCCACAAGCAAAAGGGCGGCGAGGTGCGCATCGCCTATCGCACGCTGGAGCAACTGGACGATCTGTGCCGGCGGCTGAAAGGCTGACTTTTAGCCGGCAATAGTTTGGCTCAGCGACGCGGACGTCCGCCTTCAAGCGCAAGAGCAAGCAGCGTTCTTTCGACCGCAGGCTTGGCCAGATCGGCACGACGGCGCGTCTGGAGGACGGCGTCTCGCAGCCGGTCGAGTGCTCTGGCGATGGTTTCGCTGTCAAAACGTTCGAGCGAGGTTTCGACGGCTTTCTTGCGGGCAAAGAAGACAGGCGGCCGCGCCGAAGCGACAGCGGCTGCGGCGCTCTGTCCTTTACGTTCCATGACGTCGCGCATCGTCTGCAGGCTCTGGAACTGACGTATAGCTGAGGCGAGCATCTGGAAAGGCTGTCCGCCGGCGGCGACGTGCCGTGCGAGCGCCAGATCCAGATCGGCCGCCTTGCCGAGCAGTACGGCGTCGATCGCGTCGTCGTTGGAAGAGGCCGAAACGTCCCCGATCATGGCGAAAACGTCTTCCACCTCGACCCGTTCCTTGCCGAGGCAATAGAGAAGAAGCTTGGCGATCTCGCCGCGGCTCGCCAGGCGATCGCCGCCCAGGCTCGATTTCAGCGCCTGCCGCGCCTCGAGGCCGATCGCCATACCGGCTTTCGCCAGTTCCTCGTCGATCAACGCGTCGATGGCTCTGGCGTCGTCCGCGTAGCAGGGCAACGCCATCGCCGTTGCCGCGCCTTCGACGGCGGTGCGCAAGGCGGCGTTCTTCTTCAGTTCGCCGGCCTCGATGAGGACAATCGCGTCGGCCGGCGGATTGTCGGCAAGCCGTTTGACGTCAGCCGCGAGGTTCTTCTGGATGCCTGCGTTTGATACCCAGATCAGCCGGTTTTCGGCGAACATCGGGACCGTACGCGCCTCATCCTCGAGCCGGCCGGGCTGCTGATCGACCTCATTGGCCTCCAGGCGCACCACCGCGAAAGGATCATCGAGCGGCAATCCGGTTTTTACAGCAAAGGCGCGCGCGCGCTCGGAAACGAGGCCGCGATCAGGCCCGTAGATCAGCACCAGCCGGAACACCGACTCCGGGCGGGAAAGCCATCTGTCGACTTCGAAGGCTTTCTTCTGCGCCATCGCGGGCTCAGAGGATCGCGGGCGCGACGGTCGTCAGCAGGAACTGGCGGATGAAGAAGATGAGCAGAAGCAGGATGATCGGCGATATGTCGATGCCGCCCAGGTCTGGCAGGTAGCGACGGATCGGCCGCAGAGCGGGATCGGTCATCTTGAACAGCATATTGCCGATCATTCCGACGAACTCGTTGCGCGGATTGACGACGTTGAAGGCGTACAGCCAGGAAAAAATGGCAGCGCCGATGATGATCCACCAGTAGATGTCGAGCGCCAGGACGATCGTTTGGATGAGTGCGAGCATGCAGGTCTCCGCGTAGCCAGCGCGACATGTAGCCATTGCGCGGAAGCGGGGCAAGTCCGGCATCGCGGGCGGGACCGAACCGCGGACGTCCCCTGCATTTTTTCCGAGAGCTTCCTGCTCCCTTCCGGCACTCAGCCGGAACCCGCCAAGGAAAGGCCCGTCCATGTGACGGGCCCTTTCTTTCCACGATACAGTGCTTCTGCGCTGCTAACCGCTTCTCCTGCACTCGTATACCGCGTCCATCAATTGCCTTTGGACCGCATGTCGCATGGGCGTCAGCCGCCCGAATCGCTCGTGCCGCCGCCGGTCGATGGCGCGGTAGTTGACGGAGCGTTCATGCCGGAAGTGCCCGTGCCCGTTCCACCGGTTGCTCCGGTACTGCCCGTAGCGTCACTCTCCTCGGGTTCCGCCTGGTAGGGCTTGGGATCGAAATCCGGCAAAGCCTTCAACTGGTCGGTGGTCGTCGGCACGATGATCCACCAATTGCCCTTGCCCTGCTCCCATTTCACCTGCGAATAGTCGATAGCGACGTTCTTCGAGCCGATGCCGAGGAAGCCGCCGACGCCGACGACGACGGAAACGATCTTGCCGTCCTTGTCCATCACCAGATCATTTACGCTGCCGATGGTCTGAGCATTGTCATCGGTGCTGTTGTAGACCGAGGCGCCCATCAGGCTCGAAGCGAGATGCCCGTCGGTCTGTGCCTCGTCTTTGGCCTTGACTTCGTCGGCGGATTTCATGCCGGGAGGGTTGGCCGGCTCCGCCGGCTGTGTCGCCGGCGCGCTGGGAGCGGTCGTGTCGGGGGTGGTCGTCTGCGCGAGCGCCGCGCCCGTAGTCAGCAGGGCGGCGACGGTCGTGGTCGCCAAAAGGGTGCGGATCATGATATCTCTCTCCTTGTGCATGTTTTCATGTACGGGGCCGCGCACCGCACCGGACTGTCCAGAAGGGTCGGGCGCGGCCCTTACACTTTCGAAACGCCATCGGCTGGCACTTGTTCCGTATCCGGTCCTCTAACGCCGACCGGCAACCGGCTACGCGTCCACGCGTTATCCATGTCGGCGGTGGGCTGGCCGGCGGCGGACTTGCCGGATCGGACGAGCCGGGGGTGGACGCATGAATTTCCTGATGGTCCTCAACAAGGACGGCGGCACCCTTAGATCGCTGGACGTGGAGGAATTCGCCATACGCGCCCGCCGGGCGCTCGAGGATGCCGGACATACGGTCAAGTCGCGGATCGTCACCGGCAAGGGGCTTGTCTCGGCACTTGAAGAGGCTGCGCGGGACGATGGCGCGGACGTTGTCATGGCGGGTGGTGGTGATGGCACTGTCTCCGCCGCGGCTGCAAGTGTCATGGGTGGCGAGAAAGTGCTGGCAGTGCTTCCGGCCGGCACGATGAATCTGTTCGCGCGATCGCTCGGCGTTCCGCTTTCCCTGGACGAAGCGGTGACAGCGTTTGCCGACGGGCGCGTCCGTGAGGTCGACATCGCCACCGCCAACGGCAAGCCGTTCGTGCATCAGTTTTCGGTCGGCATGCATCCGCGTATCGTGGAAATGCGCTCGCGCCTGGCTTTCTCATCCCGGCTGGGGAAGATCGGCGCGTCGCTGCGGGCCGCGCTCGACACGATCCGCAATCCCGTCCAGCTCAAGGTGACGCTTCATATGCCTCATGCGGAAGTCATCGCGAGGACGGCGGGCATCTCCATATCGAACAATCTTTATGGCGAAGGCCATCTTCCATACGCGGACCGGCCGGATGGCGGCGTGCTTGGAGTCTATATCACCAGCGCCCGGCACCGGCGCCATCTCCTGCTTCTGTGCCTGACGGCCGCGCTCGGGCGCTGGCGTGCCAGCGACCAGGTTGAAATCCACGAAACGGGTACCGTGATGCTGAGGACAGAAAGCCGTCGCCGCCAGCGCTGCGTCATAGACGGAGAGCTCCAGCCTCTCGACCCGGAAACGGAAATTCGCGTCCATCCGCGCGCGTTGAAGGTGCTGGTGCCGGCCGGGCACAATAAAGACACGCTGCCCGAAGGTGGAGACGCGATCGGCATGCCCTCGGGTTGAGCCGGGGAAGTGGGTCTTACGGATAACCGGTGGAACTGCGCCCACGGCATTTTCGACAACCGCGTGACACTATCTCAGGCTGACCTTGGTCCGGCCAGCCTGCGGTCGGCGAGCTTCCGCTGTCGTGATGAGGGTGGCCAGGCCAAGTCTCGCCCCGATCAGTTCTGCACCTTCGTGGGACAGATGACCGGAATCGCGGAAAATGAATCGGCCGTCGATCATGGTTTGACAGATGCCATCGCGGCACAGCAGGCTGGGGAGATCGATGTAGCCGATGTCCTTGTCGATGCTTCTCAGAAAACTGAGAATGCCAAGCGAGGCTTGCGATTCGTCACGGACCCTGAAACTGCAGTCCTCATGCTCGCCGAACACGAGCAATCCGACACCACATCGTGACAAGTCATACCCAGTGCGCGGCGGTGGCGAGATGAAGATAGGCATTGCGCCTGCTGCCTCGATCATCCGTGCTGTCTTGAGCATCTCCTCCTTGAGAAGCGGAATATTGTCCTTCCCGATGATCACGCCATCCCGGCGATAGGTAACGTGGTCGTAGATGCCGAGCGCGGAGGACATGATGACGTAGTCGATGTCGCTCTCGTTCCTGATCCAGCTCAGGACCTTGTCATTGAAGTCGATGCAGCCTTGCGAAAACTTCGATGGGTGCTGCTTATCTATGTATGCGATATCGGTAACTGGTGAGCAGGCCGGTTTGGTGAACTGGACGAAAGGCTGGTCGAGACCGTCGGCAGCAAGGGCGGGCGCCAGAGCCATGGCGTAACTGTCGCCCCAGAGCACGACTTTAGGATGGCTACCGTTGCGGCAGCGGGGCGAATTGGTGAGTTCCACGCACACGGAATCGAGGCCGTCATTGACTCTCAAGCGCTGGTCAAGGCCGAGTTCTGCGAAACTGCGGCCGGACGGGGCAATGCGGCCCGGAAGGCCATGCATGAAATAACCCGCCAACCCCGCTGCCAGGAATACACAGCCGGCTGCGGCTGACAGCCCGAAGATCGCCGTGCGAGAGGGGACCAGCCTGCCTCGTCCACGGAAGGGCCGCTCGATGAACCGCCAACTGAACCACGCAAGGGCAAAGGTTCCAACCGTCAAGCCGGCCAGCATCGTCTGCGTAGGGTGTTCTATGCGGATCCGGGCGAAGGCGAAGAGCGGTTGATGCCAGAGATATGCGCTGTAAGAGGTCAAGCCGATCCCTACCAGCACGCGCGTCGAAAGAAGGTGCGCGATCCATGTGGATGACCCGGCATACAGGATGACGAGCGACGCACCGGCAACTGGCAAGAGGGCGTAGAGCGACGGAAACGGTATCGAGTCGTCGTAGAAGAAAACGGAAACGATGATTGATGCCAGACCGAGGCCGGACAGGATGGTGTTGGATGGCTGCGCCCGGCCGTGCAGAACGAAAGCGCATAGAGCGCCTGCACCGAGCTCCCAGCCTCGGCTCGGGAGGAGATAGAAATTGCCGGTCACAATGTAGAAGTTTGCGGTTGTCGCGTGCGAGGAGGCCCATTGGGCAAGCCCAAGGCTGAGGAGGGATAGCGCAAAAACGACGAAGACAAGGACACGACGGCCTAACCGCCACAGGAGCAACAGCAGGATCGGGAACAATATATAGAACTGCTCTTCGACCGCGAGGCTCCAAGTGTGCAGCAGCGGATTGAGATCGGAGTCGGGTGCGAAGTAGTTGGTTCTTCTCCAAAACAGTATGTTCGAAACGAAGGTGGTCACAGCGGCTACCGACTGGCCGAAATCTGCAAATTGCGAAGGGAGCATCCACGCGTAGGCGAAGGGGAAACAGCAAAGCATAACGAAAAAGAGTGCGGGAAGGATGCGTCGCGCACGCCGTTCATAAAAGGCGACGATCGAGTAGCTGCCCTTTTCCAGATCGGCGATTATAAGGGTGGTGATCAGGTACCCGCTTATAACGAAGAAGACATCTACGCCAACAAAGCCACCGGAAAAGATACCCAAACCTGCATGATACAAGATCACGGGCAGGACAGCGACGGCGCGCAGCCCATCTATCTCGCGACGATATTGCATTCCCTCTCGCCACAGTTCATTGCATAGCATTCCTCTTTATTGAAACAAACATATGTAGGAGGCGTGATCAGCGCTTGTGTTACATCTGAATGTTCTTAGAATTTCTTTCTAAAATCCTGCTGAATTATAAGATATGCCGGTATTATTCATACAATTAACCTGAAAAGCGCACCTAGCTTTTTTTGAGGAATCTCCCTGACCCGTCATCTGTCCTCGCTGATGCGAGGGTACAGCAGCAGCGGTGAGTTCGCACCTCGACCCTTTGACGGATAACACAAGGTCGCCCGAAAGTTCTACGTCGTGGACAGTCGCCTTTCGTTGCGACTTTACTTGGCGAATACAGCCCCATTCCTTTCCGCGTCATGCGGAGAGCCAGGGTCAGGATCGACTTACGGGACTGGTGGACGGCACGGCCGGACGCGGGCTGCCCTGCCCATTCCTCCGCCATGATGGGGTCGGCAATAGGGCGCGGAGGGTCTGCTATGGACCCATTAAGTGGCTGAAAAGATTATGATCTATGAAATGGTGGAGCTGAGGGGAATCGAACCCCTGACCTCATCATTGCGAACGATGCGCTCTCCCAACTGAGCTACAGCCCCGTTCCACCGGTCGGGCGCATTTACCGGCGGGCGCCGGCGCCTGTCAAGCGAGACGAAGCGGTGCTTCCGTCGTGCCTGGGAAGGGGGGCCTGTTCATGGCTTCGGCCGCCCTATGGTCCAGCTTGGAGGTGATGCTGCGATTGCTATCGGCTTTCCCGGTAGCGCTGTTCGGGAAACGATCGTGGGTCGGGCGGCATGGTGGCGCCGTCATTGAGTGAAAGCTGCATGAAGGTCGTGTCCAGCCAGCGCCCGTGTTTGTAGCCGGTGCCTTCGAGCTTTCCCGAATGGCGAAAGCCGAGCTTTTCGTGCAGGCGCACGGAGGCGCTGGCGGGCGTGCCGTCGCCGATGACGGCGATGATCTGACGGAAGCCGAGCCGCCTCACCTCTTCGATGAGGGCCTCGAGCAGCAGCCGTCCAATGCCGCGACCCTTGGCTTCCGGCGCGACATAGATCGAATCCTCGACGATGAAGCGATAGGCGGGCCGAGGCCGAAAGGGGCCGGCGTAGGCATAGCCGAGGATGCCGCCGTTTTCCTCGACTACGATATAGGGAAAGCCGTCGCCGGCGAGCGCGGCGAACCTCGCCTCCATGTCGGCCCGGCCAGGCGGTTCCAGTTCGTAGCTTGCCGTACCATGACGTACGGCGTCTGCGTAGATGTCCGTTATGCGGTCGAGGTCGGCCGCCTCTGCTCTGCGTATCTCTGTCATATCTGCCTCGAGGAAACCGGCTTTTATAAGCGGCGTCCCCGGCAAAAGAAAAGGGGCGGTCCGAAGACCGCCCCGATCGTCTTTCCCATGCGCTTTTCTCAGCGACGGTCGCCGAGGAACTGCACGAGGAACATGAACAGGTTGATGAAGTCGAGATAGAGCCTGAGCGCGCCCATGATGGCCTTGCGGCCGGCCACGACCTCGGCGTCGCCTTCGTAATACATCTCCTTGATCTGCTGCGTGTCGTAGGCGGTGAGGCCGGCGAACACCAGGACGCCGATCACCGATATGGCGAATTGCAGCGCCGAGGAAGCAAGGAAAAGATTGACGAGCGAGGCGATGATGATGCCGAACACGCCCATGATCAGGAACGAGCCCATCGCCGAGAGGTCGCGCTTCGTCGTATAGCCATAGAGCGACAACGCGCCGAAGGCGGTGGCGGTGATGAAGAATGTCCTGACGATGCTGGTCTGCGTATAGACCAGGAAGAGCACGGAGAGCGACAGGCCGACAAGTGCCGCGTAGACCCAGAAGGTCGTCTGGGCGGCCGAAACGCTCATCGAATTGATCCTGAAGCTCAGGAAGAAGACCAGCGCAAGCGGCGCGAAGATCACCACCCAGCGCAGACCGCTCTGGAAGATCAGCTGGCCGAACTGCGTAAGCTGGCCGTCGGGCGTGACGGCGAAGCTGAACGCGCCCCATGCCGCGAGGCCGGTGATGACAAGGCCGAGCGCCATGAGATTGTAGACCCGGAGCATATACGCACGAAGGCCCTGATCGATGTAGGCCTCGCTGCGGCCCTGGGCGGTCGCCATGCGGGACTGATAGTTGCGAAGATCAGCCATGTTTTCCTCTGTTGCTTCTGTCCCGTCCGGTGTCGGGCGTTATGTCCCAGGCGCCGCTGGCGGGACTCCAGCATGCCTCGGAGAAATATGATGATTCTTTTCGTGAAGGACAAGGGCCGGAACTACGGCAATCCGCCGCGCTCGCCGTTATCGTCGTTAACCTTACCTCATAGGATGGAGATCGGCGGGGTGGGAGTCTGTCTTTTTTGAAAATTACGCCCATTTTAGGTAGCAATGGTCAAAAAAGTATCAGTCCAACTCCGGAATCGTGGTGGCGCGTGGCGCGGCAAGCCGGTAGCGTCAGCACTACAGTCAGAGCCGAGAAGATAAAAATTCGGCCGGCCGGGAACAGGGCGCACGCGATGGATCGTGACGCCCCGGAGGAAACGAGATGAAACCGGACCTGGAGGTCGTCCAGATACGGCACGGCGAATCCTTCAAGGCATGGTCGCATGGCTATCCCTTCCACACGGTCCGCTGGCATTTCCATCCCGAATACGAGATCCATCAGGTCGTCGCCACCGACGGCCGGTATTTCGTCGGCGACTTCATCGGCGAATTCGAGCCCGGAAATCTCGTGCTCACCGGTCCCAATCTGCCGCACAATTGGGTGAGCGACCTGCCGGAGGGCGCCACCATTCCACTACGCGGCCGTATCATCCAATTCAGCGAGGAGTTCATCGGCGGCGCCATGAAGGTGCTGCCGGAACTGTCCGGCATCGGTGCGCTCCTCGAATCCTCCAGGCGAGGCGTGCTGTTTGCCTCTCGCACGAGTAGGGAACTCGCCCCGCTCATGGAGGAAATGATGGAGGCGCAGAGCGTGCGCCGCATCGAACTCTTCATGGCGATCATCGGGATATTGAGCCGCGACCGCGACGCGCGACCGCTTTCCAGCCCGAGCTACCTGCCCGATCCGTCGGGCTACATGTCGGCCGGCATGAACAAGGCGCTGGCCTTCATCCGCGAGAATCTGACCCGCCCTTTCGGAGAAGCCGAATTGGCGGCGATCGCGGGCCAGTCGCAGAGTGCTTTCTCGCGTTCCTTCCGCCGCCATACGGGCATGTCGCTGGTCCAGTATGTCAAACGTCTGCGCATCAACCTCGCCTGCCAGATCCTTATGAGCGACGAGCAGGCAACCATCACCGACATCTGCTTCGAGGTCGGCTTCAACAATCTTTCCAATTTCAACCGTCAGTTCCTGGCCGAGAAGGGCATGTCGCCTTCGCGTTTCAGGCGTCTTCTGGCGGACAACATCAACGCGGCGCGTGCCGCCTGAGGAAGGAGCAAGGGAGGAACCATAATCGAAAGAAAGAAGCAGGCTCGCCGCCAGCGGCCTGCCGATGCGGCAGGTCTTCCCGTCAATGAAGGGGAAGGCTTGTCTTGACGACGACGAACAACACTATTCCTGTAGTCCATTCCGGAAAGGGAGAAGTCCGAATGAAAAAGCTCTCGCTCAAACATGTCGGCGTTGCCGCGCTGGCGCTGTCGTTTCTCGGCGCGACCGCAATCTTCGCGCAGGCCGCCGAAGTGAAGGACGCGACCGTCGCCTTCCTCATGCCCGACCAGGCCTCGACCCGTTATGAGCAGCACGATTATCCCGGCTTTGCGGCCGAGATGAAGAAACTGTGCGAAAGCTGCAAGGTGATTTACCAGAACGCCGATGCCGATGCGGCGCGCCAGCAACAGCAGTTCAATTCGGTCATTTCGCAGGGCGCCAAGGTCATCGTGCTCGACCCGGTCGATTCCACCGCTGCCACCTCGCTGGTGAAAATGGCGCAAGGCCAAGGCATCAAGGTCATCGCTTATGACCGGCCGATCCCGGAGGCCAAGGCAGATTTCTATGTCTCCTTCGACAATCAGGGCATCGGCAAGGCGATCGCCGAATCGCTGGTAAAACATCTGAAGGACAAGGGCGTTGCCGCCAAGGAAGGCCAGGGCGTGCTGGAGATCAACGGCTCACCGACCGACGCCGCCGCCGGGCTCATCAAGAAAGGCATCCACGAAGGGCTCGACAATAGCGGCTATCCGATCCTTGCCGAATACGACACTCCGGAATGGGCGCCGCCCAAGGCGCAGCAGTGGGCGAGCGGCCAGATCACACGCTTCGGCGACAAGATCCTCGGCGTTGTCGCGGCTAATGACGGCACCGGCGGCGGTGCCATCGCGGCCTTCAAGGCGGCTGGTGTCAACCCGGTGCCGCCGGTGACAGGCAACGACGCGACGATCGCGGCGCTGCAGCTCATCATCGCCGGCGACCAATACAACACCATTTCCAAGCCGAGCGAGATCGTAGCCGCTGCCGCAGCGCAAGCGGCGATGGATTTCCTGTCGGGCGGCGCTCCCAAGGCGGAAACGACGCTCTACGATACGCCTTCGAAACTCTTCGTGCCGGCGGTCGTGACCCAGGAGAATCTGAAGGCGGAGATCATCGACAAGAAGATCCAGACCGCCGCGGAACTCTGCACCGGCCGTTATGCCGAGGGTTGCAAGAAGCTCGGCATAACGCAGTAACCGCAAAAGGTCGCGGCCAACCCCGTGGCGGCCGCGACCATTCATCCGGAAGCGCCGGGCATCCGGAACCATGTCGGGAGGAAATCGCCATGCCGGATATTGATCGCCAAGGAGATGGGGATCGTCAGGGTGACGGGCCGCGCGATGCGGTGCTCAGCCTGCGCGGCGTCTCCAAGAATTTCGGCGCCGTTTCCGCGCTCACCGATGTCGATCTCGACGTCCATTCCGGCGAGGTCGTGGCGCTGGTCGGCGACAACGGCGCCGGCAAGTCCACGCTGGTCAAGATCCTCGCCGGCGTGCATCAGCCGTCGGCCGGAACGATCACCTTCGGCGGCAAGGAAGTCGTCCTCGCCGACCCGGCAACGGCGCTCGGCCTCGGCATCGCTACCGTCTTCCAGGATCTGGCGCTCTGCGAGAATCTCGACGTGGTCGCCAACATCTTCCTCGGGCGCGAACTCAACCCGCCCCGGCTCGACGAGGTCTCTATGGAGATCCGGGCGTGGACGCTGCTCAACGAACTCTCCGCGCGCATACCGAGCGTGCGCGAGCCCGTCGCCTCGCTCTCCGGCGGCCAGCGCCAGACCGTCGCCATCGCCCGCTCGCTCCTGACCGAGCCGAAGCTGATCCTGCTGGACGAGCCGACCGCCGCGCTCGGCGTCGCGCAGACGGCGGAAGTGCTCGACTTGATCGAGCGCGTACGCGCCCGCGGGCTCGGCGTCATCATGATCAGCCACAATATGGAGGACGTGCGCGCCGTCGCCGACCGTATCGTGGTGCTGAGGCTCGGCCGAAACAATGGCGAGTTCGGTCCCGACGCCTCAAACCAGGAACTCGTCACCGCCATCACCGGCGCCGACGAGAACTCGGTATCCCGCCGCGCCGACCGGCGCCGTGCCCAACAGGCACAGGAGGCGCGGCCATGACCGAGAACACGCAACAGGGTTCGACCGGCCCGCTGCTCGACCGCAGCGACGTGCGCGTCAAACATGCCGACACGATCGGCGGGACCATAGGCGCCTTCATAGACAAGGTACGCTCGGGCGATCTCGGCTCGCTGCCGGTTATCGTCGGTCTTATCATCATCTGCACGGTGTTCCAGAGCCTCAATCCGGTCTTCCTGGCGCCGAACAATCTGGTGAACCTGCTGTTCGACTGCTCGACGGTCGGCGTCATCGCGCTCGGCATCGTCTGTATCCTGATGCTCGGCGAGATCGATCTTTCCGTCGGGTCGGTAAGCGGCTTCTCCTCCGCGCTGCTCGGCGTGATGTGGGTAAACCACGGATGGCCGGTCGCGGTCGCCATCATCTCGGCGCTGGTGCTGGGCGCTGCGATCGGCGCGCTTTATTCCTTCGTCTTCAACCGCTTCGGCATGCCGAGCTTCGTCTCGACGCTGGCCGGCCTCCTGGCATGGCTCGGCCTGCAGCTCTACCTGCTCGGCTCGACCGGTTCCATCAACCTTCCCTACGGCTCGCCACTGGTTAATTTCGGCCAGACGCTGGTCATGCCGGATGTCGTTTCGTACGCCCTTGCGGCCATCGCCGGTATCGTCGTCTTCGTAACCGACTACAGGACGGCCATGCGCCGGCGTGAAGCGGGGCTTTCGGCCAGTTCGCCGGGCCGATCGGTATTCAAGGCGGCGGTGGTCATCGTCGTGCTGGAGTTCATCGTCTATTACCTCAACCAGGGCCGCGGCATCCCATGGATGTTCGGTCTCTTCGTCGGCCTTTGCGTGGTGATGAACTATGCGCTGACGCGCACCAAATGGGGCCGCTCGATGATGGCGGTCGGCGGCAACCGCGAAGCCGCGCGCCGGGCCGGCATCAATGTCCGCCGCATCTATCTCAGCGCCTTCATGCTCTGTTCGACGCTCGCGGCGGCCGGCGGTATCATGGCGGCGGCACGGCTCGCCTCTTCCAGCCAGCAGGCGGGAACCGGCGACGTCAATCTGAACGCTATCGCGGCGGCGGTCATCGGCGGCACCAGCCTGTTCGGCGGCCGCGGTAGCGCCTATTCCGCGCTTCTCGGCATCATCGTCATCCAGTCGATCGCCAGCGGCCTGACGCTGCTCGATCTGTCTTCTTCGCTTCGGTACATGATCACCGGCGCCGTGCTCGCCATCGCCGTCATCGTCGATTCGTTGGCGCGCCGTTCGCGCCTTTCCCATGGCCGGGCCTGAACAGCAAAAAAGAAAAGGAAAATCCGTGGGCCAGGAACTTAAAGGGAAGGTCGCAGCTGTCACCGGCGCGGCCTCGGGCATCGGCCTCGAATGCGCGAGGATCATGATAAACGCCGGTGCACGCGTGGCGCTGGTCGACCGCGCGGAAGATGCACTGGCGAAGGTCTGCGGCGAACTTGGCGAGCGGGCGTTTCCGGTTCGCATCGATCTCACCGATCCGGAAAGCATGGCGACGATGATGCCGCAGATACTGGAGAAGGCCGGCCAGCTCGACATTTTCCACGGCAACGCCGGTTCCTATGTCGGCGGCGAGGTGGTCGACGGCGATCCGGACCAGTGGGACCGTGTGCTGAACCTCAACATCAATGCGCTGTTCCGTTCCGTCCACGCGGTGCTGCCGCATATGGTGGAGCGCAAAACAGGCGACATCATCGTCACCAGTTCGATCGCCGGCCTCGTGCCGGTCGTGTGGGAGCCGATCTACACGGCCTCCAAGCACGCCGTGCAGGCTTTCGTCCACACGGTGCGGCGGCAAGTCGCAAAACACGGGATCCGTGTCGGCGCCGTGGCGCCCGGCCCGGTGGTCACCGCGCTTATCAGCGACTGGCCGAAGGAGAAGCTGGAGGAGGAGATGGCGGCCGGCGGCCTCATCCAGCCGGTCGAGGTCGCCGAGGCCGTGCTGTTCATGCTGACGCGTCCGCGCAATGTGACCATTCGCGACATCGTCATCCTGCCACAGAGCAACGATCTGTAACGGCAGGAGCAGATAGCCATGGCCCGTCATTATCTCGGCATCGATGTCGGTACCGGCAGCGCGCGCGCCGGCTTGTTCGACTGGGCGGGCAAGCTGCTCGCTACCGACAAGGCCGATATCCAACTGTGGCGCGAGGTCGGCGATATCGTCGAACAGTCGAGCGACGATATCTGGAACGCCGTCTGCCGAAGCGTGCGAGGCGCGTTGGAGAAAGCCGACGTGGCGGCCGAGATGGTCGCGGGCATCGGCTTCGACGCGACCTGTTCTCTGGTCGTGCTGGGCGAGGGTGGAAAGCCGCTCCCGGTCGGTCCGTCCAGCGATCCGGCGCGCAACATCATCGTGTGGATGGATCATCGCGCGGCGGAGCAGGCGAAGAGGATCAACCGCACCGGCGAAAAGGTACTGGATTATGTCGGTGGGCAGATCTCGCCGGAGATGGAGACCCCTAAGCTCCTATGGCTGTCCGAAAACATGCCGGCCACCTTCGCCGAAGCCTGGCAATTCATGGACCTTGCCGATTTCCTGACCTGGCGGGCAACGGGCAGCCTTGCCCGCTCGGTCTGCACGGTCACCTGCAAATGGACCTATCTTGCCCACGAGGATCGTTGGGACGCCGGCTATTTCCGCAAGGTGGGCCTCGGCGCGCTGGCCGACGAGCAGTTCCGCCGCATCGGCACCGAAATTGTGCCGGGTGGAACCAAGCTGGCCGATGGTTTGACGGAAAAGGCGGCTTCCGACCTTGATCTTCTGCCTGGCACGCCTGTCGCGGCGGGGCTCATTGATGCCCATGCCGGCGGTGTCGGGACGGTCGGGGCGCGTGGTGCGTCGGGAACAGTGCTGAGCCGTATGGCCTATGTGTTCGGCACGTCGGCCTGCACCATGTCGACGACTCCGGAGCCGGCCTTCGTGCCGGGCGTCTGGGGACCCTATTATTCCGCCATGGTGCCGGGCCTGTGGCTGAACGAGGGTGGGCAGTCGGCCGCCGGCGCGGCGATAGAGCAGTTGATCCAGATGCATCCGTATTCGCCGGAAGCGACGCATGCGGCGCGCGAAGCGGGACAGTCACTCGCCGGCTGGCTGGGCCGGCAGGCCGAAAGCCGGGGCAGGGCGGCGGCAGTGCCGAAGCTTGTCGGCGAACTCCATGTCGTGCCGGAATTCCTCGGCAATCGCGCGCCCTTCGCCGATCCCGACGCGCGTGCGCTCATCGCCGGGCTCGGCATGGAGAGAGGTATCGACAGCCTTGTCGGGCTTTATCTCGCCGGTCTTTGCGGGCTCGGCTACGGTGCACGCCAGATCGTACGCGCGGAACAGCACAACGGGATTGCGGTCGACACGATCGTGGTCAGCGGCGGCGCCGCGCAAAGTACGCTCGTCCGCCAGATCCTTGCCGACACGACTGGATTGACGGTAGCGGCTTCGTCCTCGCCCGAGCCGGTTCTGCTCGGCTCGGCCATGCTCGGCGCGGTCGCTTCCGGCGACCATGCCGATCTGCGCCATGCAATGCAAACCATGTCGACGCTGGGCGAAGTCTACGCGCCGCAGCCCGATCTCGCGGATTGGCACGAACGGCGCTTCGCGGCTTTCGAGGCCCTGCAGGGCGTCGGCCGCAGCATCCGCGATGGCAGATAGGCCGCTTCAGCTCCCTTCGAGGTTCAGGCCGACATAGCGGTCGAGCACCGCCTGGTCCTGAAGGAGCTCCGCCGAGGACGCGCGGTGCGCGACGACGCCGCGCTCTATGACGATCGCGTCCTTCGTCATGCCGAGCGCCACCTCCGCATGCTGCTCGACCAGCGCGAGTGCGATGCCCTCGTCCTTGGCCATGGTGCGGATCGCTTCGGTCAGTTCCTCGACGATGATGGGAGCGAGCCCTTCGAGCGGCTCGTCGAGAAGCAGGATCGCCGGATTGGTGAGCACCGTGCGTGCGATGGTCAGCATCTGCTGCTCGCCGCCGGAAAGCTGGTTGCCCATATTGGCGCGCCGTTCCTTCAGACGCGGGAAAAGCCGGTACATGTCTTCGGTCGACCAACGGCCGGGCCGCGCGGCGACGGTCAGGTTCTCCTCCACCGTCAGCGAAGGGAAGATGTCGCGCTCCTGCGGCACCCAGCCGATGCCGAGCCGCGCCCGCTTGTGCGGCGGCAGGCGCGAGATATCGCGACCCTTGAACCAGAGTGAGCCGCGGCTGAGGCGGACGAGCCCCATGACGGTCAGGAGCAGCGTCGTCTTGCCGACGCCGTTGCGGCCGAGAAGCGCAAGACTGCCGTTCTCCGGCACGGAAACCGAAACGCCGTCGAGCACCACCGCCTCGCCGTAGCCGGCGCGCACGTCGCGAAGCTCCAGAAGCGGCTCAGCCATTGTGCGCCTGTCCCAGATAGACTTCGCGCACCCGCGGATCGGCCCGGATCATTTCCGGCTCGGCCTCGACCAGCACCGCGCCCGAGACGAGCACGGTGATGCGGGAGGCGAATTTGAAGACGAGGTTCATGTCGTGCTCGATAAAGAGCACAGCCATATCGGAAGGCAGCGCCGCTATGACGGCGAAAAGGGTGGCGCTCTCATCCTTGGGAACGCCGGCCGCCGGCTCGTCGAGCAGGAGCACCTTCGGCCGTGTCGCCAGCGCCATCGCTATTTCCAGAAGCCGCTGCTGGCCGTAGGCGAGGTGGCGCGTCTCCCGCGTCGCCACGGCATCGAGGTGCAATTGCTTGAGGATGGCGAAGGCTTCGTCCACTGCTTCGGCATGGCCGGTCAGCCGCCGCCAGAACTGGCCGGCCTCGCGCTTGCGTTCGCAAACAGCGAGCAGCACGGATTCAATCGGGGTCAGGCCTGGGAACAGCGTGTTGATCTGGAAAGTGCGTGCCAGCCCCCGACGCACACGGTCCGCCGCCGGCAGCGCGGTCACGTCGGCGCCGTCGAGCGTTATCCTGCCGGCATCCGGCTTCAGCCGGCCGGTGATCAGATTGATGAGGGTCGTCTTGCCGGCCCCGTTCGGTCCGATCAGCGCGTGGCGTGCGCCCACCGGCAGCGCCAGGGAGATATTGCGCGAGACTTCGAGCGAGCCAAACTTCTTGGCGACCCCCTCGGTACGCAGCATGGCGGTCTCGCCGCTCATTTCGCGCCCCACCGGAAGACCCGCGACAGCCCGCCAAGAATGCCGCCCGGCATGACGAGCACAACGGCCATCAGGAGCAGGCCGATCCAGAAATACCAGTATTGCGGGTTCATGTCGGAGAGGCGGTCGCGCGCGATAAGGAAGATGACGGCGCCGATGATGCCGCCATAAAGACGGCCGGTGCCGCCGAGGATGAGCATAACGACGACGTCCGCCGAGCGCTGGAAGGAGAGCGTGTCGAGCGAGACCGTGCCGGTCGTCTCAGTGAGCAGCGCGCCGGCCACGCCGGCCATGGCGGCCGATATGATGTAAATCTTCTGCAGATGCACGCGGTAGGCCGAGCCGATCGCCGGCATGCGCGCGTTGTTCTCGCGGATTCCGGTCAGCGCCAGGCCGAAGGAGGAGTTGACGATGCGGCGCGCGATCAGAACGCCGATGAAGAGCATCGCCAGGGCATAGCCATAAGCGGTGTAGCCCCACAGGTCGAAATCGAAGATGCCGAGGACCGGCCATATCTCGACGCCGAGCCCATCCGTGCCGCCGGTAATCGAGGAAAAGCTATTGGCAAGCTCATAGGTCAGCAGGCCGAGGCCGAGGGTTATCATGATGAGCGCCAGATGCTGGACCCGCACGATGACGAAACTCGTGACAAAGCCCGCGGCGCCGGCAACCAGAGCGGCGACGAGAAGTCCGGTCAGAGGCTCGCCCCAGCCATGCTTCGCCAGGATGGCGGCGGCATAGGCACCGAGGCCGAAGAACATGGCATGGCCGAGCGTGATGATGCCTGCGTAGCCGAGCACGAGATCGACCGAAAGCGCGAAAAGAGCCGCGATCGCGATCTGGCTCGCCAGCGAAAGATAGCTGGGCAAAAGCACGAAGGGCAAAAGCGCGGCCAGCCAGAAGACGATCTCGATGGCCGAGATGCGGCTGCGCTTCCTCAGCCAGGTCGCTGCAGGCCCGGATGTTATCGTTTCCGCTGCCATGGCTAACGCTTACCGAAAAGGCCGAGCGGCCGCACCAACAGAAGGACGACCATGAAAAGGTAGATGAGGAAAGCCCCCATATCCGGCACGAAGTATTTGCCGGCGACATCGAATATGCCAAGCAGCGCCGCCGCGACGAAGGAGCCCCCGATCGAACCGAGGCCGCCTACCGCGACGACGATCAGGACATAGACGAGATAATGGAAGCCGAAGGAGGGGTCGAGGCCGACGATACCGATGGCGAGCGCTCCGCCGAGGCCGGCAAGGCCGGCCCCGAGCGCGAAGGTGATCGCGAAGATGGTATCGACATCGAGCCCCAGCCCCTGGGCGACGCGCTGATTGTCGACCGCGGCGCGGATGCGCGCGCCGAAACGCGTATGTTCCAGCCCGTAGACCAGCAGCCCGGCGATGACGAGCGAAACCGCAACGAGGAAGATGCGATAGGTTCCGAATCGGAGGCCATTCACCTCCCAATATCCCTGAAGGTAATCCGGCAACACGATCGGCTGTTGCCCGGTACCGAAGAAATAGGCGAAAGACGCGGCGGCGACGAAGACCATGCCGATGGTGAACAGGACCTGGTTCAGTCCACCGGCCCGGTAGAGACGTCGGAAAAACGACCGTTCCAGTACGACGCTCACCAGCCCGGCGGCGAGAAAGGCAAAGGGGAGGGCAAGCAGGAATGGAACGCCGAAGGCGCGCATCGCGACGACCGCGACATAGCCGCCCAGCATGCCGAAGGCACAGTGCGCCAGGTTGATGAAATTCATCAGCCCGAACGTGACCGACAGGCCCACCGACAGGACGAATAGAAGCATCCCGAAGGCGAACCCGTCGAACAGCACGACGGCCAGATTCCCTACCACGCCGCCTATCCCCGAACCCCTAGGCGCGGCAATTACTTGCCGGCGCCGTGCAGCGGGTCCTTCACATCCTTGATCGTGTCGATGATGACGTTCTGCAGCTTGCCGTCAACCTTTTCGACCTTGCGGATGTACACATTCTGGATGATGTCCCGAGTTTCGGGGTCGATGGTGATGGGGCCGCGAGGGCTCTCCCACGACATGCCCTTGGCCACCTTGATGAGGGCGTCGCCGCTGGCGTCGCCCTTGGTCTTTTCCAGTGCCGCGTAGATCAGGTGCATGCCGTCATAGCCGCCGATCGAGAACAGGTCGGGCTCACGCCCCTTGGTCAGCTTCTCGTAGCCGGCCACGAACTTCTCGTTGAGCGGGTCCTTGCGCTCCAGCGTGTAGTGGAAGGCAGTGACGATGCCATCGGCGTTCTTGCCCAGGCTTTTCATGGCATCGGGCATCGTCAGTTCGCCCTGGCCGAGAAGCTTGGTATTCGGTGGTGTCAGACCCTTGTCGGCGAGCGCCTTGCCGATCGCGGCGGGCTGCGATCCGCCGGGAATGAAGATGTAGACCGCTTCCGGCTTGGCGTCCTTGATGCGCTGGACATAGGCGGAGAAGTCAGGATTGGCGACGGGGCTATGGTCGGCGCCGACGATCTCGCCGCCCTTCTCCTTGAAGCCACGGGCGAACGACTTTTCCGCATCATGGCCCGGTCCGTAGTCGGCGACCAGCGTGTAGGCATGCTTGATGCCCTGCCCGGCCGCCCATTTGCCGAAGGCGTAGTTGATCTGCGGGATGGTGACGGATGTACGTACGATATAGGGCGACTTCTCGGTGATGATCGAGGTGGCTGCGTTCATGTCCACCATCAGCTTCTTGGCTTCGGTTGCCACCGGCGCGGCACCGAGCGCCTCCGGCGTCAGCGCGAAGCCTGCGAGGACGTCGACATGGTCACGCACGACCAGTTCCTGGGCCAGCCGCTTGGCGACATCGGGGTTCGGCCCGCCGGTATCCTTCTTGATGAGCACGATCTTCTTGCCGGCGACCTCGTCGCCATGCGTCTTGATGTAGAGGTCGATACCTGCCTGCATCTGCGCGCCGGCATCCGCGAAGGGACCGGAATAAGGCATGATCAGACCGATCTTCACCGTTCCTTCCGCAAGTGCCGTCGACGACATCGCCAGAGCCAGGCTGAAGCCCAGGGCGAACGCGGTTGCTGTCTTCTTCAACATTAATGAATCCTCCCGAATGATCCCGAATGGCGGGCCGCCATGTTCGCGGCTGCATCGGCAGCATAGTGTATACATGATAGGGCGACAAGCAAGATGCCCACGACCATGGTCGAAGCCAGCGCCGCCGCTCGACCTCTTGCGGCGGGCAGCCCGAAGAGAGACAGCACGGAGTGCACTTGTCCGTTGAAAAGCCGCGGAGAAGGGGCGGAACGGCTGGAAGAATGTCGCCTGGGATGTATACATCGTTCTTGCGACGGACGGGCCGATGATATCCGTGGACCACGGCCGCCGCCGCATCGCCCTATTTTGATAAAGCGAGCCGCATGCCGATCCTTCAACTTCTTTCGCTGACGGTCCCGATCTTCCTCCTGATCGGCCTCGGCGGCGTTTCGGTCCGCACCGGCTTTGTCCCGGAAAAACAGATCGAGGGGCTGGCGGCTTTCGTCTTGAATTTCGCGCTGCCGGCGCTCGTGCTCGGCGCGCTTGCCGGGCAAGACCTCGGCCGCACCTTCGACTGGCGCTATGTCATCGCCTATGGGGCCGGCTCGCTGTTCGCTTTCTCCACCGCCTTCTCCATCCTCCGGTTCGGGCTGAGGCGGCCCCTCTCCGCCGCCGCCATCGGCAGCATGGGCGCGGCGGCGTCGAATACCGGCTTCATCGGCTATCCCGTGACCTTGCTGGCTTTCGGACCGCTGGCGCTGAAGGCGATGCCGCTCAACATGATCGTGGAGAACATCCTGATCATCTCGTTGGGGCTGGCGCTGGCCGAATCCGGTAGCCAGAACGGCGCTTCGTTCGGACGGACACTCGCAACGACCGCGCGGCGCCTCCTGCGCACGCCCCTGATCCTCGCGATCCTGCTCGGCATCCTCCTTTCGCTCCTGCGCATTCCGATCCCCGGCGTGATCGCGACCGCCATCGACATGCTGGCAAAGGCATCGGCGCCGTGCGCCCTCTTCGTCGTCGGCGGAATGATCGCGGCGTTGCGCGTTTCTGGGCGCGCGTCCGGCATGGTGGTCGAGACGGGGAGTATCGTTGCCTGCAAGCTCTTCCTGCATCCGCTTGCCGTCGCCTGCGCCTTCTTTCTCATCGGCGGCGCGGACCCCGACATGGAAAAGATCGGCATCGTGCTGGCCAGCGTGTCGATGATCACCGTCTATCCGATCTTCGGCGCGCGCTACGGCGTCGGTGGAGTGAGTTCGACCGCCCTCGTCGCCGCCACCGCTATCGGCTTTTTCACTATCACGGCGGCGCTCGGCATCGCGCTTGGCTGAGTGGCCATGAGACGCCGTCAGCGAACTAGACCGCTTGCAATTCGCAAACCGCTGCGCGACTATGTATACATTCTTACCCGGCAATTAGAGGAACGATCATGGCTGCGACCAGTCTGGAAGCCGTTTTGAAGGAAAAGCGCGACGTTGTCGGCATGCTGCGTAATTCGAAGATCGGGATGTATGTATACCCGGTCGTCGCGGCGGAATTCTCCAACTGGCGCGACGAGCAGCGAGCCTGGCGCGATACTGCCGTCCTCTTCGACCAGACGCACCATATGGACGAGGTCATCGTCGAGGGGCCGGACGCGGAAAAGTTCCTGCAGGGACTGGCGATCAACAGTTTCGCCAATTTCGGCCTGAATCGTGCGAAGCACTTCGTGCCGGTCTCGCCGGACGGCTACGTCATCGGCGACATGATCATCTTCCGCGAGCGCGAGGACAAGTTCATCCTCGTCGGCCGCGCGCCGACCGCGAACTGGATCGAGTTCAACCAGGCGGTCGGGTCGCACAATGTGCGCATCACCCGTGACCCGCGTTCGCCTTCGCGGCCGGACGGCAAGCCGGTGATGCGAACCCATTACCGCTTCCAGATCCAGGGACCGGACGCGCCGAAGATCTTCGAGAAGATGAACGGCGGACCGATCCCGGAGATAAAATTCTTCCATGTCGAATGGATCAATGCCGGCGACACGCGCGTCCAGGCGCTGCGCCACGGCATGGCCGGCGCGCCGGGGCTGGAGATCTGGGGGCCGTACGGCGAAAAGGACCATATCCACGCCATTATCGTAAATGCGGCGGCGGAAGCGGGAGTCGATCTTTATCTGGTCGGCAGCCGCGCCTATTCGACCAACACGCTGGAATCGGGCTGGATCCCCTCGCCTCTGCCGGCGATCTATTCAGGCAATGCGCTGAAGGCGTATCGCGAGTGGCTGCCCGCCAACGGCTATGAGGCGACGGGCTCGATCGGGGGATCCTATGTCTCCGCCAACATCGAGGATTACTACACCACGCCTTATGAACTGGGCTACGGCATCTACATCAAGTTCGACCATGATTTCGTCGGCCGCGCGGCGCTGGAGAAGATGAAGGGCACGCCCCATCGCCGCAAGGTGACGTTCGAATGGAACACCGACGACATGATGAAGGTGATCGAATCCTCGCTGCGGCCGGGCGCCGATAACTATAAATGGATCGACTTCCCGCAGCCGAATTATGCCTCGGCTTCCTTCGATCGGGTCATGAAGGGCGACAAGCTCGTCGGCCTCTCCATGTTCAACGGCTACTCCTTCAACGAGCGCGCGATGCTTTCACTCGGTATCGTCGACCCTGACGTGAAGGAAGGCGACGTGCTGACCCTCATCTGGGGCGAGCCGGACGGCGGCTCGGGCAAGACCTCGACGGAACGGCACAAGCAGGCGGAAATCCGCGTGCGCGTGTCGCCGGTGCCTTATTCGAGCGAGGCCCGTGAGCACTATGCCGGCGATAGCTGGCGCACCAAGCACACGGCCTGAACCCTTTTGGGGAGGACCGCCGGCTGGAGCGGCCCGCTGCTCCGGCCGGCGGCCATTATCGGTAACCAGTTTGCCGCCCGCCCGCGGAAAGGTATACATGTCGGCATCGGCGGAATTCAGCTAGCCCGAGGGGAAATGGTAGAGATCGAAGCCAGGACACATGCGATGCGCGCGCTGATCGCATTGCGCCGGCGGATTCTGAGCGGCGAAATCGCCGGCGGGACGCGCCTCTACGAGGTGCCGCTGGCGGAGGATCTCCAGATTTCCCGTACGCCGGTGCGCGAGGCGATGTCGCGGCTGGTCGAGGAAGGGCTGCTGGAGCGTGCGCGCTCCGGCGGTTTCGTCGTGCGCAGCTTCGGGATGGCCGACGTCATCGACGCGATCGAGTTGCGCGGCGTCATGGAAGGCACGGCCGCGCGGCTTGCCGCCGAGCGCGGCGTGGCAGCCGACGACCTGGCCCTTATAAGAGACATCGTGGCGCGTCTCGACGAATGTTTCGGTGAGGAACCGGGCGATGTCGAGTTCGACCTCTATTCGGATCTCAACGCCAAATTCCATGAGCAGCTTGCCCGGCTCTGCCGTAGCAAGGTCGTCGAGATGGAAGTGCTGCGCGCGTCGCGCCTGCCTTTTGCCTCACCATCGGCCTTCCTGCCCGACAGGGCGAAGATCGCCGCCTTTCGCCTGTCGCTCAACATGGCGCAGGAACAGCACCACGCCATCGTTTCCGCCATCGCCAGCCGCGAGGGCGCCCGCGCCGAAGCGCTGGCGCGCGAGCATGCCCGCATCGCTCGGGCCAACATGCAATATCTCCTCGATGCGGACCGTGGCCTGATGGCGCGGGTCCCGAGCCTGGCGCTGGTCGTCGACTGATACTCTTTCCCTGGATGTGACACTGCCGGATGCCCTTCACGGCGCCGCCGCAGCGAAGAACGCGCTTGCATTTTTCAGGCGTCTGCGCGACAAAATGTATACATGAACCGCATATTGTGAGGAGCAGTGAGCGTGAGCAAATCCAGCCTGGAGGCCGTAATCAAGGAAAAGGGCAACATCGTCCGCGTGTTGCGTGATTCCAAGCTCGGCATCTATGTATACCCGGTGGTGGCAGCGGAATTCTCCAACTGGCGCGACGAGCAGCGCGCATGGCGGGATAGCGCCGTGCTGTTCGACCAGTCGCACCACATGGACGAGCTCATCGTCGAGGGGCCGGACGCAGCCAGATTCCTCGAAAGCCTCGCGATCAACAGCTTCGCCAATTTCGGCCTGAATCGAGCGAAGCATTTCGTGCCGGTCTCGCCGGAAGGTTACGTCATCGGCGACATGATCATCTTCCGCGAGCGCGAGGACAAATTCATTCTCGTCGGCCGTGCGCCGACGGCGAACTGGCTGAAATACAATGCCTCGCTCGGCAAGTACGATATCAAGGTGACGCACGATCCGCGCTCGCCCTCGCGACCGGACGGCAAGGAGGTGAAGCGTGTCCATTACCGCTTCCAGATCCAGGGGCCGGACGCGCCGAAAATCTTCGAGAAGATGAATGGCGGGCCGATCCCCGAGATAAAATTCTTCCATGTCGAATGGATCAACGTCGCCGGCCGCAAGGTGCAGGCGCTGCGCCACGGCATGGCGGGCGCGCCCGGCCTGGAGATCTGGGGCCCTTATGCGGAAAAGGACGAGATCCGCGCCGCGATCTTCAAGGCGGCCGAGGAAGCCGGCGTCGCGCTATGGCCGGTCGGCAGTCGCGCTTACGCGACCAACACCCTGGAATCCGGCTGGATCCCCTCGCCGCTGCCGGCGATCTACACCGGCGATGAACTGAAGCCCTACCGTGAATGGCTGGGCGCCGATTCCTACGAGGCGACCGGCTCAATCGGCGGCTCATATGTCTCCGACGATATTCGCGACTATTATCTTTCGCCCTACGAACTCGGCTACGGCATCTACATCAAGTTCGACCATGATTTCGTCGGCCGCGCCGCGCTGGAGAAGATGAAGGCTGAAAAAGAGAAGAAGCCGCAGCGCAAGAAGGTCACCTTCGAATGGAATGCCGAGGACGTGATGAAAGTGGTGGCTTCGGCCTTCGTGCCAGGCCAGCCGCATGCCAAGTGGATCGATTTCCCGCTATCGAACTACGCTTCGTCGAGCTTCGACAAGGTGATGCACGGAGACAAGCTCGTCGGCCTCTCCATGTTCAACGGCTACAGCTACAATGAGCGGTGCATGCTGTCGCTCGGCGTTGTCGATGCCGACATCAAGGAAGGCGACGTGCTCACGCTCATCTGGGGCGAGCCGGACGGCGGTACCGGCAAGACCTCCACGGAGAAACACATTCAGGCCGAAATCCGCGTGCGCGTCTCGCCGACGCCTTATGCAAGCGAGGCGCGGGAAAACTACGCGGAAAGCTGGCGCACCAAGCAGCACGGCTGACGCGAAACGCTCGCGGCAACGAGCCTCCGGCAAGAGGGGCGCCGCGATCACGAGACGGCCGCGATCCTCGGCGGGGTTGCGGCCGGACACCATGGCGATGCCCGCGATACGCCAGCATGTAACTGGAGCAATCCATTCTGCCCCGATCCTGCTAGCGGCGGGGGCGCCTGATGTGCGATATCGGACAGCGTCCGAAAGGAGGAGTGATGGCGGAGCCTTGTTTTGACGTCGCGCATCTCGGCCATGTCGAGATGTATACGGACAGGTTCGGGGAAAGCCTCGACTTCTTCACGCGCGTCTATGGCCTGACAGAGAGCGGCCGCGACGGGAACAGCGTCTATCTGCGTGCTTTCGACGATTACGAATTCCATACGCTGAAGCTTACCCGGCATCATACGACCGGCGTTGGCCATATCGGCTACCGTACTTCCTCGCCCGAGGCGCTGGAACGCCGCGTGAAGGTGATCGAGGCGATGGGCTGCGGCATCGGCTGGAGCGAAGGCGATCTCGGCCATGGCCGTGCCTATCAGTTCCGGGATCCGGACGGCCACGTCTTCGAACTCTATTTCGACACGAGAATCTACGAGGCGCCGCCCGAGGAGAAGCCGGCGCTCAAGAACATCGCACAGAAATATCACGGCCGCGGCGTCTGCCCGCGCCGCATCGACCACGTCAACCTGCTTGCCCTCGACGTGCACGCGATCAAGGAATTCATGGTCAAGGCGTTGGGGAGCCGCGTCACCGAGGAAATCCTGCTCGACAATGGCAGGCTCGGCGGTTGCTGGTTCACGGTCAACAACAAGGGCTACGACATCGCCTATTCGGAAGACCATACCGGCACGGCCGGCCGCTTCCACCACGTCACCTATGTCGTCGACCAGCGCGAGGACGTCCTGCGTGCCGCCGACATTTTTCTCGAGAACGGCGTCTTCATCGAGACCGGGCCGCACAAGCATGCGATCCAGCAGACCTTTTTCCTCTATGTCTACGAGCCGGCGGGCAACCGCGTCGAAATCGCCAATGCCGGCGCCAGGCTGGTGCTGCGGCCCGACTGGCCGACCGTCACCTGGACCGAGGCGGAGCGGAAGAAGGGCCAGGCCTGGGGCCTGAAGACGATCGAGACTTTCCACACGCACGGCACGCCGCCGGTGAAGAAGTAGGAGGAGTTCATGGCCAGGACGGCCCTCGTCATCAGCGCTCATGCCGCAGACTTCGTCTGGCGCTGCGGAGGCGCCATCGCGCTGCACCGGAAGAAGGGCTACGAGGTTACGGTGGTCTGCCTCTCCTTCGGCGAGCGCGGCGAAAGCGCCAAGCTCTGGAAAGAGGAGGGCATGACGCTTCAGAAGGTGAAGACGGCGCGGCGCAAGGAGGCGGAAGCCGCGGCGAAGGCGCTCGACGTCCACGATATCCAGTTCTTCGATCTCGGCGACTATCCGCTGGTGATGGACCAGGAGGCGAAGTTCCGGCTGGTCGATGTGATCCGTGCCGTGCAGCCCGCCTTCATGCTCAGCCACTCGCATTACGACCCCTACAACACCGACCATATGTACGCCACGCAAATGGCGCTCGAATGCCGGATGGTGGCGCAGGCATGGGGCCACAATCCGGGCCAGAAAGTGCTCGGCGCGCCGCAGCTTTACCTGTTCGAGCCGCACCAGACCGAGCAGATGGGCTGGAAACCGGACGTCTTCCTCGACATATCGGAAGTCTGGGACAAGAAGCGCGCGGCGATCGAGTGCATGGAAGGCCAGCAGCACCTCTGGCACTACTACACGAACGTCGCCGAAAACCGGGGCAATCATTTCCAGCGCAATTCAGGCGGGCAGTCCGGCGGGCGGCCGGCGACCCATGCGGAGGGCTTTCAATCCGTTTTCCCGCGAACGGTGGATGAACTGTGATGGGAGATAAATTGTAATGTCGGGCGTCGTCGTACGGAATATCGAGCGAACCGACGCTGAAACCGTCCGCCGGCTTGGCGAATGCGGTGTGGCGACCGTGCACGAGGCGCAGGGGCGCATCGGCCTGATGGCCCACACCATGACGCCGATCTACAGGGGCGCCTCGACCGCCGGCTCGGCGGTGACCATCTCCGCGCCGCCCGGCGACAATTGGATGCTGCATGTGGCGATCGAGCAGTTGAAGGACGGCGACATCCTCGTGCTGGCGCCGACCAGCCCCTCGACGGACGGCTATTTCGGCGACCTGCTCGCCACCTCGGCTATGGCGCGCGGCTGCCGGGGCCTTGTCATCGAGGCCGGCGTGCGCGACGTTGCCGACCTGACGAAGATGCGGTTTCCGGTATGGTCGAAGGCGATCCACGCGCAGGGTACGGTCAAGGAGACGCTGGGCTCGGTCAATGTGCCGATCGTCTGCGCCGGCGTGCATGTGCGGCCGGGAGACGTGATCGTCGCCGACGATGACGGCGTATGCGTGGTCAAACGCGAGGACGCGGCGGACGTGCTCAAGAAGGCCGAGGCGCGCATCGCCAACGAAGCCGACAAGCGCAAGCGCCTTGCCGCCGGCGAACTCGGCCTGGACATTTACGGCATGCGGGAAAAGCTGGCGGCAAAGGGCCTGAAATATATCTGAGTTCCGTTCCGGACGGCGAACGCGAGATGGAAATGAATGCGATGGCTGAAGGCATCCGCTGCATGTGGATACGTGGTGGAACTTCGAAAGGGGGCTATTTCCTTGCCGAAGATTTGCCCACCGACGCGGAAGCTCGCGACGCTTTCCTGCTTTCCGCGATGGGCTCGCCGGATGCGCGGCAGATCGACGGCATGGGCGGCGCCAACCCGCTGACTTCGAAGGTCGCGGTGGTGCGCCGGTCGGCACGCCCCGGTATCGACGTGGATTATCTCTTCCTGCAGGTCTTCGTGGATCGGCCGATCGTCACCGACCGGCAGAATTGCGGCAATATCCTCGCTGGCGTCGGCCCCTTCGCTATCGAACGGGGACTGGTGGAGGCCGCAGAGGGCACGACCGAGGTCCGCATCTTCATGGAGAACACCGGGCAGACGGCTATCGCGACCATCCGAACGCCCGGTGGCCGCGCCGCCTACGAAGGCGAGGCGCGCATCGACGGGGTGCCGGGGACGGCGGCGCCGGTGCCGATCGTCTTCAAGGACACGGCGGGCTCGACCTGCGGCGCGCTTTTGCCGACCGGCAACGCTGTCGACGAGATCGAGGGCGTCCGCTCGACGCTGATCGACAACGGCATGCCCTGCGTGGCGCTCGCCGCCGCCGATATGGGCGTCGCGGGCACGGAGAGCCCGGCCGAACTCGAAGCCGACGAGGCATTGCGCGGGAAGCTGGAAGCGATCCGCCTGAAGGCCGGGCCGCTGATGAATCTCGGCGACGTTTCCGACAAGACGGTGCCCAAGATGACGATGGTCTCCAAGGCGCTGAAAGGCGGCGCCGTCTCGACGCGCACCTTCATTCCGCATCGCTGTCACGACGCGATCGGCGTGCTCGGCGCGGTCAGCGTTGCCACCGCCTGCCTGCTCCCGGAGGGGCCGGCGGCGGCGCTTGCCATGCTGCCGGATGGGCAGGAAAAATCGCTCTCCATCGAGCATCCGACCGGCGAGATGACGGTCGTCGCCACGCTCGACGCCGATGGCAATCTGCTCAAGGCGGGAATCCTCAGGACCGCGCGCAAGCTGTTCGACGGGATGATTTTCGGGCGGTAAGACTAATGTCGCCGTGCGTCCTTCGAGGCTCGCGGAGCCTGTCCTCGGGCTTGCCAAAGGCAAGACACGGGGGCTCGCACCTCAGGATGAGGACCGTGGATACCGTTTCTTGCCCCAAAGATTGCCTCGGGCAGGCGTATTCGGAGCCATAAGCACCGAGACAGATGAAAGATCAGGTCTGCGTCTGATGCCAAGATTGGAGGATTTGCCGTGCGCATAGGTTTCATGGGTTTCGGCGAGGCGGCACGCGCCTTCTGCGACAGCCTCGCGCCGCAAGGCATCGGCTTTACGGCTTACGATATCCTGCTTGACGAGGAGACGAGTGCGGAAACGATGCGCACCGCCATGCGCGAGCGGCAAGTGACGATTGCGGAGACGCCTGCCGGACTGCGCGACACCGACTGGATCATCAGCGCCGTCACCGCCGACCAGAGCCTGATCGCCGCCCGATCGCTCCTGCCGCATCTTGTCCAGGGACAGGTGGTCATCGACCTCAATTCGGTATCGCCGGCGCGCAAGCGTGAGACGGCGGCGGAGGTGGCGGCGGCGGGCGCCGTCTATCTCGATATGGCGGTGATGGCGCCGGTCCATCCGCGGGGTCATCGCACGCCGGTGCTGCTCGCCGGCGAAGAGGCGGATCGTCTGGCGAAGGAGATGGCCGCGCTCGGCTTTAACAGCAGGGTCATTGGCGAGAAGACGGGTGCGGCGACCGCCATCAAGATGGTGCGTTCGGTCTTCGTGAAGGGGCTGGAGGCGATCACTGTCGAGGCGCTGCTCGCGGCGCAGGCCTCCGGCTGCTTCGATGAAATCCTTGCTTCGCTCTCGACGAGCTATCCTGGCCTCGACCTGCCGAAGATGGCGCCCTACCAGTTCGAGCGCACGCTGAGGCACGGCGCGCGCCGCGCCGCCGAGATGCGCGAGAGCGCCGCGACGCTCGACGCGCTGGGCCTGAGAGGCGGGCTTGCCGCGGAGACCGCCGAAATCCAGCAGCGCATGGGTGTTGCCGGCAAGGCCGTGAATCCGGACGAGCCGGGCCTGCGGGAACTCGTCCGCACCGTCCTTGCCGCCCGTCTGGCCGAAACGGACTAAAGCTTCTCCACCGACAGATCGAACGCCCACACCGCCCCTTCGCGGACGGGCGCTTTCGGCCGTTCGTCAGTTGTCGGATCAAGGCGTGATGTATGCATTTCATGTCGCAGTTGGAGCATCGACTGCTTTCCATGTATGCAGAAATTGCCGATACGTCCGGGCAATCGGCTTATGTAACCATATTTTGAATTCTTGTGGCTGGCAGCCTTTTCGATAATGTATACATATGTTGGGTGAGCGACGGGAGGTAGGTATGGGCATTCTGGATTTTCCGATCCACGGCAGGGCGGCGGCAAAGCAGCCGGATACGGGCCTCGCGAAGGCGCTCGACGGCTTCTCCATCGAGGTCATGCCGCGCACGGCGGCCAAGGTCCCGAGTTTTTCGGATATCCTGCCCGCCGGCACACGGGTCTACATCGCCAATATCGACGGTACGCCGCTCGACGACATGGTGGCGACGGCGAAGCGCCTTACTGAGGACGGCTTCGCGGTGATGCCGCATATCCCGGCACGTATGATCGAAAGCCGCGCCATGCTGGAGGAATGGCTTCGCCGTTACCGTGACGAGGCCGGCGTCGATCAGGCTCTGGTACTCGCGGGCGGCCTGCCGGCACCGCGCGGGGAATTTGACAGCTCCATGCAGCTTCTCGAAACCGGCCTGTTCGAGCAGTACGGTTTCCGCCGCCTGCACGTCGCTGGACACCCCGAAGGCAGCCGCGACATCGACCCCGACGGCTCGACGCGGAACGTGGATGCGGCACTTCAATGGAAGCAGGAATATGCCTGCCGCACCGGCACAGAGATGGCGATCGTCACGCAGTTCGTGTTCGACGCAAGGCCGGCACTCGGGTGGTCCGAGCGCATCCGCGCCAACGGCATCACGCTGCCGATCCATCTCGGCGTCGCCGGACCGGCCAGGCTGCAGACGCTGATCAAGTTCGCCATGGCCTGCGGCGTCGGGCCGTCGATCCAGGTCCTGCGCAAGCGCGCCATGGATCTCACCAAGCTGATGCTGCCATACACGCCCGCGGAGGTTCTTTCCGGTGCGGCCAACCACCTCTCCTCCCATCCTGGCAGCCTGATCAAGCAGATGCATGTCTTTCCGCTCGGCGGCATCGTCGCCGCAGCGGACTGGGTGCGGGATCACAGGGCCGAAGCGACGCGCGATTCTGCCTGTTCGGCGTGATTTACCCATAGTAAGCCGTCATATAAAGCGACCCCTTTCCACCCATGCGTGAAGCCATCGGGCGGCGTGGTTCTGCTTTCCTTGTAGTTGCCCTCCGCCAAAACGTTTCGATGGGATGTTGCCGCGGCCGCGATTGATGGTAGTTTGAGGCGATCGCTTGCGGCCCAGTGGAGGCGCCGAGAGCGTTATCGCGCCGCCACGACCGGAGCGCTCCGGTCCGGAGACACATTGGCAGGGAGGAGATTGCCATGAAGACCACACGCCGTACTGTCTTTAAACTCGGCGCCGGGGCGGCTTTCGCCGTCGCCGCGCCGGCTATCTTGACGCAGAAAGCCAGCGCCGCTGACAAGCGCATCGCCATGATCGTCAAGAATCTCGGCAACAGCTATTTCGACGCCTGCGCCAACGGCGCCAAGAATGCCGCCAAGGAAATCGGCGGCATCGAGATCATCTATACTGCATCGGCCAAGCCGACGGCGGAGGACCAGATCGCTGTCATCGACGCGCAGATCGCGCAGAAGGTCGACGGCATCATCGTTTCCGCCAACGACGCCAACGCGCTGGTTCCGGTCGGCAAGAAGGCGATGCAGCGCGGCATCAAGGTGATGAGCTTCGATTCGGCGATCGCGCCGGCCGGGCGCATCGTCCATCTCTCGGCTTCCTCGACGCCGCTGATCGGCGCCAAACAGGTGCAGATGATCGGCAAGACGCTCAACTACAAGGGCGAGGTCGCAATCCTGTCCGCCGCCTCCACCATGACCAACCAGAATTCCTGGATCGCCGCCATGAAGGAGGAATGGAAAGATCCGAAATACAAGGACATGCCACTGGTGGCGACCGTCTATGGCGACGACCAGGACGACAAGAGCTACCGCGAGATGCAGGGCCTGGTGAAGGCGCATCCGAACCTGAAGGGCGTCATCTCGCCGACCACCATCGGCATCCGTGCCGGCGCGAAGGCGATCGTCGACGGCGGGCTCGTCGGCAAGGTCTTCATCACAGGCCTTGGTCTGCCGTCCGAGATGAAGGACTATGTGCTGAAGGGCGCCTGCGATACGTTCGCCATCTGGAACCCGGTCGATTACGGCTATTCCTCGACCTACATCATGAACGACATTCTTTCCGGCAAGCCGACCACGGAAGGCTCGAAGCTGTCGATGGGCAAGAAGGGCGAAACCACCGTCGGCAAGGACGGCGAATGCATCATGGGCGAGCCCTTCGTCTTCGACAAAACGAATGTCGAGGAGTACGCGAAGATCTTCTGAGCGCCGGTGGTTATCGACCCCCACTCCGTCCCGCTTCGCGGGCCACCTCTCCCCCGCTCGACGGGGGAGAGGAAGCGCCAGACCAGCTACGAGCTTTCCTCTCCCCTTTTGAGAGGGAGAGGTGGTTTGCGAAGCAAACCGGAGTGGGGGTCGGGCGCTTCGTCTCAGTATCCTTGATTTCGCATCATCCATCTAAGAAACACGCCGGAAAACCGTGCCTGATCCCATTCTCACCCTCTCCGGCATTTCCAAGAGCTTTCCCGGCGTCCGTGCGCTCCGCGACGTCAGCCTGGCGCTCCAGGCCGGTCGGGTGACGGCACTCGTCGGCGAGAATGGTGCCGGCAAATCGACGATCGTCAAGGTGCTGACCGGCATCTACCGGCCTGATGAGGGCGAAATCCGCGTCGGCGGGGAGCCGAGGGAATTCTTCTCGCCGCGCGACGCCTGGGCCGCCGGCATCGCCGCCATCCATCAGGAGACGGTGATGTTCGACGAACTTACCGTTGCAGAGAATATCTTCATGGGCCACATGCCGATCGCCTCGGCGCAACTGGTCGACTGGAGCGCGATGCGCGAAAAGGCAGCCGAACTGCTCCGCCGTATCGACGCGCACATTCCGCCCGACCTGCCGCTCAAGCGGCTCTCCGTCGCGCAGAAACATCTGGTCGAGATCGCCCGCGCGCTTTCGCACGAGGCGCGGGTTGTCATCATGGACGAGCCGACGGCGGCGCTGTCGGCCAACGAGATCGACGACCTCTTCCGCATCGTCGCGCAGCTCAAACAAGAGGGCCGCGCTATCGTCTTCATCAGCCACAAATTCGATGAGATCTTCCGCATCGCCGACGATTTCGTCTGCCTGCGCGATGGCGAGAAAGTCGGCGAGGGACCGATTTCCTCGGTCACCGAAGCGGAATTGATCCGCATGATGGTGGGGAGGCCGGTCGATCAGGTCTTTCCGAAGCGCGACGTGCCGATCGGCGAGGTGGTGCTTTCGGTCGATGGCCTCTCCAACGCCACCGAATATGCCGACGTGTCGTTCGGTCTGCGCAAGGGTGAGATCCTCGGTCTCTACGGGCTCGTCGGAGCCGGTCGCACCGAAGCCATGCAGGGGCTGTTCGGCATCACGCCGACCACGCGCGGCGGCGTGCTCCTCGACGGCAAGCCACTTGACATCCGCTCGCCGTCCGACGCCATCCGCGCCGGCATCGCCTATGTCCCGGAGGATCGACAGGACCAGGGTGTGGTGCTGTCGCTCGGCATCCGCGAGAACATCACGCTCGCCAATCTCCGGAAATATGTGCGTGGGCTCTTCCTCTCCCGTCCGGCCGAGCAGGAGGAGACGCGCCGTTTCGGCCGGCGGCTCGCCGTCAAGGCAGCGAACTGGGAGCAGAAACTGGCTGAACTCTCCGGCGGCAACCAGCAGAAGGTGGTGATCGCCAAATGGCTGGCGACGCGGCCGAAGGTGATCATCCTCGACGAGCCGACCAAGGGTATCGATATCGGCTCCAAGGCCGCCGTCCACGATTTCATCGGTGAACTCGCCGAGGATGGGCTGGCCGTCGTGCTGATCTCGTCGGAACTGCCGGAGGTGATGGGGCTGGCGGATCGCGTCATCGTCATGAAGGAAGGGCGTATGGTCGAGGAATTCCGGCGCGGCGAATGGAGCGCCGAGGAAATCGTCGGCGCGGCGACCGGCGCGCGGAAGGAGGCGGCGTGAGCGCCGCGCTGAAATCGCGCGAGTTTCTCCTTGCCGTCGCGCTTGCGGTGGCGGTCGCTGTTATCGGGCTTTATCAGCCGGTATTCGTCGAGTGGGAAAACCTCTCCGACATGCTGACCGAGACATCGGTGCTGTTCATGCTGGCGCTGGCGCAGATGGTGGTCATCCTGACGCGCGGCATCGACCTGTCGGTGGCCGCGAACCTCGCGCTCTCGGGGTTTCTCGCCGCGCTCGTCAGCCAGTATTATCCGGGCGTGCCGCTGATTCTGATGATCCTCGTCGGAGTCTTGTCCGGCCTCGTGCTCGGCATGTTGAACGGCGTGCTCGTCGCCGCGCTCGGCATCCCCTCCATCGTCGTGACGCTCGGCACGCTCGCCGTCTATCGCGGTATGATCATCATTATCGCCGGTGGCGACCAGGTGAACGCCTCGGAGATGGGCGTTTCCTTTCAGGCCTTCCCCAAAGACAGTTTCCTCGGCCTTACGACGCCGATCTGGATCACCATCGTCGTGTCTGTGATTTTCTGGGTGTTCCTGAGCTTCACCCGCACCGGCCGCGGCTTCTACGCCGTCGGCGGCAATCCGGTCGCGGCGCGCTATTGCGGCATCGACCAGGGTAAACAGGAATTTCTCGCCTATTCGATCTCCGGGGCGGTTTCGGGCCTGTGCGGTTACCTGTGGGTGGCGCGCTACGGCGTCGCCTATTCCGAGATCGCCAATGGCTATGAACTGACCGTCATCGCGGCTTGCGTGATCGGCGGGGTGTCGATCGGCGGTGGTGTCGGCACCGTACCGGGCGCGCTGCTCGGCGCGCTATTCCTCGGCATCGTCAACACGGCACTGCCGGTGCTGCAGATCACGCCCTTCTGGCAAATGGCGATTTCCGGCGCCGTCATCCTCGCCGCCGTCGTCATCAACGCGCGCGCCGAGCGACGACCCGACAAGCTCATCCTGCCCGAAGCAAGGCGTCTCGGGCGCCAGCGATCATGAGCGCCTCGATGCCGACGGAAGAACGCTATGCCGTGCTCGATGCGCCGCCGAGAAGGCTTTCCGCCACGCTTTTGCGCTGGGAGGTGATCCTTGTCATCCTGCTCGCGCTGACAATCGTCATTAACGCGATCGTCTCGCCCTATTTCCTCGATGTCTACAATCTCGCCGACGCCACCTCGAATTTCTCCGAGAAGGCGATCATCGCGCTCGCCATGGCGCTTTTGATCCTGGTGCGCGACATCGATCTTTCGGTTGCCGCCATCATCGCGCTCGCCGCGATGGCGATCGGCTATGCGGCCGACGCGGGTTTCGGGGCGCCGGTGCTTTTCGCGGTGGGCATAGGCGTCGGGCTGCTCTGCGGCCTCTTCAACGGCTTTCTGGTCACCTATATCCGGCTGCCTTCCATCGTCGTCACCATCGGCACGATGTCGCTGTTCCGGGGGCTCACCCAGGTGGTGCTCGGCGACCAAGCGCTGACGCACTATCCACAGGGGTTTCTGAGTCTCGGTCAGAACTATTTCATCCCCTATGTTCAGTCCGGCGTGCCCTGGCTTTTCATCCCGCCGGTGCCGCTGTCCTTCCTGATCTTCCTGATCCTGGCGGCGATCTTCGGCATCGTCCTTCACAGGACGGCGGTCGGCCGGCAGCTTTTCGCCATAGGCTCGAACCCGGTCGCCGCCCGCTTCTCGGGCGTCCCGGTCGACCGGCTGCGCTTCATCCTGTTCGCCGTTTCAGGCATGCTCTCAGGGCTTGCGGCGGCGCTGCTCGCGGCGCGTCTGGGTTCGATGCGCTCCAACATCGCCTTCGGCTGGGAGCTCGACATCGTCACCATGGTCATCCTCGGCGGCGTCTCCATCGCCGGCGGCATCGGCTCCATAATCGGCGTCTTCCTTGCCGTGCTGGTGCTCGGCCTCGTCACGTTCGGCATGTCGCTGAACAACATCCCGGGCCAGGTGGTCAGCGTCTATACCGGCGCGCTCCTGATCGCCGTCATAGCCATACCGCGCATCTTCGAGCGCATCCGTCCGGGAGGCGGGTAGCTCCGCTTTCGGGACGAGGTGTCAATTAAGCCTTGTCGTCAGCCGACTAATCCTTAAGCTCTAGCCGAAGACCCCGGCCGGGAGGGCCGAGGCGAACCAGGGAGGATAGATAATGAAACCATGGAATAAGCTCGTCCGCGGCGGCGTTCTCTGCGCCGGTGCGGCCGTCCTGGCGTTGTCGGTCGGTACGAGTGCCGAGGCGCAGGACAAGGGTCCGATCAAGATCGGCGTCATCGCCGAAGCGCAATCCGTCGCGGGTTCGTCGATCCCGCAGGCCGCACAGCTCGCAGCGGACGAGATCAATGCCAAGGGCGGCGTCGACGGCCGCAAGGTGGAGATCGTCTCCTACGACAATCATTCCTCGGCTGCTGAATCGGTTCGCGCTTTCCAGCGCGCGGTCAGCCAGGATCATGTGAACGCCGTCATCGCCAGCTATGTCAGCGAGGTCGTCCTGGCGCTCGAACCGTGGGCGGCGCGGCTGAAGACGGTGATGGTGACACCCGGCGCCGCCTCCGACGTCATCACGGAGAACATCGCCAAGAATTACGACGCCATGAAGTACACCTTTCATGGCTATCTGACATCCGGTGCGCTTTCCGGTCTCGTCTGCAGCGCCGCCAAGGATATCCTGGTCGACGGGCTGAAGATGAAGACCGCCGTCATCATGAGCGAGGACGCCGCCTGGACGACGCCGCTGGACGCCGGCTACCAGAAATGCCTGCCCGAGATCGGGCTCAAGGTTCTCGATCACATCCGCTTCTCCCCCGACACCACCGACTTCACGCCGATCTTCAACCAGATCGAGGCGAAGAAGCCGGACGTGATCATCACCGGCATCTCCCATGTCGGCACCCAGCCGACGGTGCAGTGGAAGAGCCAGCAGGTGCCGATCCCGATGTTCGGCATTTCCTCGCAGGCGACCAATTCGACCTTCTGGAAGGATACCAACGGCGCCACCGACGGCGTGCTCTTCCAGGCGGTCTCCGGCCCGGGCGTGGCGACGACGGAAAAGACGCTTCCTTTCGTCGCCGCATTCGTGAAGAAGTTCGGCAACCAGCCGTCCTATGCCGGCTACACCTCCTATGACGAGGTGTATTACATCACCGAAGCCATCAAGCGCGCCGGCTCCACCGATGGCGACAAGCTCGTCGCAGCCATGGAGAAGACCGACTATGTCGGCACCATCGGCCGCATCCAGTTCCTGCCGAAGGGCGATCCGCACGTCCATGGCCTGAAGACCGGCAAGGGCTTCATCACCGGGCTGATGCTGCAATGGCAGGACGGCAAGCAGGTCAATCTCTGGCCCAAGGACCTCGCCAACGGCAAACTGAAGTTCCCGGACTTCGTCAAGATCGGCGGCGCCCATTAAAGCCGGCTTTCGGCCCTCGGCATCAGCCGGGGGCCTTCGCTCCCCTCAATATCCCTACCAGTACGGAGCCTGACCGATGCTCTTCTGGCAGATACTGATCGACGGCTTTGCGATCAGTTCCCTCTATGCGTTGGCGGCGACCGGCTTCACGCTGATCTTCGGCGTCTCCGGTGTGCTTAACCTGTCGCACGGCGCGTTGATGGTGGCCGCCGCGGTCGGCGCCTGGGCGCTCAACAGCGAACTTGGCTCCGGCGCTTATCTGGGCGCTGTCTTCGGCGTTGCCACCGGCGTCGTGCTGACACTCCTGACTTACGCGGTCGTCGTACGACCGCTGCAGCGGTCCTCCAGGATTCGCGAGGAGGAGAAGGAAATCTTCATTCTGACGGCGACGCTCCTGTGGGGCATCATGATCCAGGAACTGATCGCCTATTTCTTCACCAACAACGCGAAGTCCGTCCTGCCGGTGGTTGCCGGCGTGGTCCATATCGCGAGTGTTCGCACGCCGGCCAACGAAATCTTCACCGCGATCGTGTGCTGGGTCGCCATTGCCATCCTGTGGTTCATCGTCAACCGGACGCGCGCGGGCAAGTCCGTGCTTGCCGCGTCGATGAACCCGCGTGGCGTCACGCTGCTCGGCGTGGAACTGTCATCCGTCTATATCGCCGTATGGGTCATCTACGGCGTGCTCGTCGGTGTCGCGGGCGTGCTTCTCGGCATGTTCCTTGGTGTCTCCTCCTACAGCGCGGGACCGCTCACCGCGAGCGCCTTTTCCATCGTCGTGCTGGGCGGGCTCGGCAGCGTGCCGGGATCGCTGATCGCGGCCTATGCGGTCGGCTATCTGGAGACCATCACCGCCTACACGATCTCGCCCGCCTATCGTTCGATCCCGGCGCTGCTTCTGGTGGTGCTGGTCATGTATCTGCGCCCGCGCGGGCTGCTCGGGAGGCGCTGACGCACCATGAAGAAACAGCTTTCTACCTCCCGGGTACTGTTCATTTCGGCCGTTGTCGTGGCGATTACGGCCGTTCTGCCCTTCTTCGTTTCCGGCTATATTCTGGGCCTCCTGACGGTGGCCTTCTATTTCGGCGTATTCGCCATGGCCTGGGACCTACTCTTCGGCTTCGCCGGCGAGGTCAACTTCGGCCCGACTTTCCTGATCGGCGTCGGCGCCTATACCGCGGGCATCCTCGACAATCTCTATCAGCCGCCGATCATCGTCTGCCTTATCGCCGGCACGCTTGCGGCAATTGTCGCCGGCGTTGCGTTGGCGCTTCCGGCACTTCGCCTGCGCGGGCCCTATTTCGGCCTCGTCACGCTGGTGGCTGTGCTGATATTGAGCAATTTCGTCGTCGTCGCCGCGGGGCTGACGGGCGGCGAGATCGGCCTCACCGTCCCGGATGTCATCACCTTCGACGCCAACACCAATTACTGGCTGGCGCTGGGCTTCATGGCGGTTTCGGGTGCCATCCTCTATTTCCTGTCGCGCTCGCCGATCGGTCTCATCCTTCAGGCGAGCGGCCAGGACCCGGTGCAGACCGGCGCGCTCGGCTTCAATGTCAGCAAACACAAGCTTGCCGCCTTTATCGTCAGCGCCTTTTTCTCGGGGCTGGCCGGCGCGCTGATGGTCTTCTATTTCGGTGTCGCCTCGGTCGGCACTTTCGTCGATGTCACGGTCGCCGTGCAGATCATCGTCGCCGCCGTCATCGGCGGCCGCCGCACGATCATCGGTGGCGTTCTCGGTGCCGTCTTCCTGATCGGCGCCAATGAGGCGCTGAGGCCCGTCGGCGATCTCGCGACCTTCATCGTCTCGGCCATTGCGCTTGTCGTGGTGCTGCTGTTCCCGAGCGGCTTCCTCGGTCTCCTGTCGCGCTTCAGAGGTGCGGCATGAGCGCGCCGGCCATGCTCGAGGTCTCCGGCCTTACCAAACGCTTCGGCGGGCTGGTCGCCGTCAAGGATATCGGCTTCACCGTCAATTCGGGCGAGATATTGGGCCTGATCGGGCCCAACGGCTCCGGCAAGTCGACCGCCATGAAGGCGATCGTCGGCATTGAGAAGCCGAATTCCGGTTCCGTGCGCATCGACGGCGTGGAAGTTGCCGGCTGGCCATCGCATCGCATCGCGCGCCTCGGCGTCGGCATGGTCTTCCAGCATTCCCGGCCGCTGCACCGCCAGACCGTGCTGGAGAATATCACGCTGGCGCTTCTGCCGGACAGCCTGCTTCATCTCTTCCATGACAGGGCAATCGAGGATCGGGCGCGCCGGATCGCCGATCGTGTCGGCCTGACCCCGGTGCTCGACCGGCTCCCCTCTACGCTTCCTTTCGCCGATTTGCGCCGGATGGAGGTCGCCAAGGCGGTGGCGCGCGACCCCAAGGTGGTGCTCGTCGACGAGCCCTTCGCCGGGCTGACCTCTAAGGAGACCGAGACGTTCGCCGGGCTGATCCGCGAATTGCGCGATTCCGGCCACGCCATCCTCTTGGTCGATCACAACGTCAAGAGCGTTGCCGCGCTCGCCGACCGCGTGTTCGCCATGTATGTCGGCGAACGCATCGCCGAAGGCACGGTCGATGAAGTCATGCGTGACGAGACGGTGCGCCGCGTCTACCTCGGCGGCAAGCTGGAGACGGCCGCACGCAAGGAGGCGTCCTTCGCCGACCGCGAGACGCCCTTCCTCGAGGTCGAGAAGTTGAACGTCTTCTACGGCAAGGCGCAGGCGCTGGAGGATGTCTCCCTGCATGTCCACAAGGGCGAGTTCGTCTCGGTGGTGGGGCTGAACGGCGCCGGCAAGACGACTTTGTTCAACGCCATTTCCGGCATGGTGCCCTATTCCGGCGAAATCCAGCGCGAAGGCCGCTCGCTTGCCGGCCAATCCGCCGCGTCCATAGCGCGGGGCGGTATCGTCCAGTCCTCCGAGGGGCGCGATCTCTTCACCGATATGACGGTGCGCGAAAATCTCGACATGGGCGGTCAGCACCTCGACGCTGCGGCGGCGAAGGAACGCATCGAGTGGCTGTTCGACCTGTTTCCCATCCTGAGGACGCGGCAGAAGCAGACGGCCGGCACGCTTTCCGGTGGAGAGCAGCAGATGCTGACGATTGCCCGTTCGCTGATGATGAACCCGGACCTTCTGATCCTGGACGAACCTACGCTCGGCCTGGCGCCGGTCATCCTGGAACAGATCTCGAAGGCGCTTGAAAAGCTGCGCCAGACGACGCCGATCACGGTGCTGCTCGGCGAACAGAACGTCACCTTCGCGCTGCCGCATGCCGACCGCGTCTACGTGCTCGAACATGCGCGCATCGTCTGGGAAGGCGAACCGGCCCGCTTCGCCGCCGAGATCGGCGCGGAGTATCTGTAGAGAGGCGGGCGCTCAGCCGCCTTTCTTCGCACGCTCGATCGATTCCACGATCATGCGCCGCGCGACGGTCGCATTATGCCAATCGCCGATCTTCACCCATTTGCCGGGTTCCAGATCCTTGTAGTGCTCGAAGAAATGCTGGATCTGCTGGAGCGTGATCTCGGGCAGGTCGGTATATTCGTGCACATTCTCATAGCGGCGGGTCAGATGCGGCGAGGGGACCGCGATGATCTTCTCGTCTTCGCCCGACTGGTCCTCCATGATCATCACGCCGATCGGCCGGACATTGATGACGCAGCCCGGAACCAGCGCGCGCGTGTTGCAGACCAGCACGTCGATGGGGTCGCCGTCGCCGCACAGCGTATGCGGAACGAAGCCGTAATTCCCCGGATAGGTCATCGGCGTGTAGAGGAAGCGGTCGACGACGAGCGTCCCCGCTTCCTTGTCGAGTTCATACTTGATCGGCTGGCCGCCGACCGGCACCTCGACGATGACGTTCACGTCTTCGGGCGGATTGCTTCCGATCGAAATCGCATCGATGCGCATCGCTGTCGCTCCTTTGTCGCGGGCACCGATAATCGCCCCGCGTCAAATGAGCAATATGACCAAATGGCACGAATTCTTTCGGGCGGTTAATCCCAGACGAAGGCGACCTTGCGCAGCGCCTTCTGGTCGAATACCTCGACGCCTTCGGCCACGTCGCGGCCGCCGGCCCCCGCATAAAAGTCCAGCGCACTGGAATTCTCTTCCAGTGCCCACACAACGAGCCCCTTCAGCCCGTGCGATTTCAGCTTCTGTCTCGCCGCCGCGAACAGACGGCTGCCGAAGCCGACGCCCTGGTATTCCGGCTTGATGTAAAGTTCATAGATCTCGCCCTGCTGCGGCAGGTCGCGCGAGCGGTTGCGCCCGACGGTGGCATAGCCCGCGACAGTGCCACCCACGTCGATCACCAGGATGGACGCAGCCCGACGCACGGCGTGCGCCCACCAGTCGCCGCCGCGCCGGCCGATCATGGCGCCGAGCGCGCGATGCGGGATGATGCCGGAATAGGCACCCTGCCAGGCCTGGAGATGCACCTCCGCGATCGCTTCCGCGTCCGCCGGTTCCGCCTTGCGAATATCGATGGTGAGCGTCTTCATGGCCGATTAACCATAGACGGCGGGACTCGCTCGCCGCAACCCGCGAGTGGCCGATTCGGGGCCGATTATCAACGGAAATCTTTTTGATCGAGAGGCTGGTCGGGTCAGATCTCGACCAGATGGTCGTCGAGCTCGTTGCGGTCGTCCGGGGCCGGCGGAAAATGGCGGGCGAGAAGCGCTCCGACATCTTCCACTGCCTCGCAAAAACCCTCTGCCAGGCGGTCCTTGCCGGCATGCGAAATCAGAAGGGCGACGATGCGTTCCCAGTCTTTCTGTTCCACGCGCTGGTTGATGCCGCTGTCGGCGATCACCTCGGCGTAGCGCTCCTCCATGGACAGGAACAGCAGCACTCCGGTGCGCTCGCCGGTCAGATGGATATTGTGCGCGAGGAACTGCCGTACGGCGTTGTCATGGGCCCGCCTGCGCCGAACCGAATGCGGCACGTAGTGGACACGGATCGCCGGAAAGACCCACAAGACGAGAAGCGCGGCAAGCACGCCGAGAAGCTGAAGTGCCGTGAATTCAGGCAGGCCGATGCTGAACCACCAATGGTCGAGCAGGAAGGCGACGATCAGCCCGACCACCAGGACGGCGATGGTAACGAAGAAGGCGGAAGGAAAGAAATAGCTGTCGCTGGAGCGGGCCAGCACGCAGAATATCTCGCCGGAGGTCTTTTCCTCCGCCCGCCGAACCGCTTCGGCGACGCGAGCATGTTCCTCTGGCGTCATGGTCTTCCTGGCCATCACCATCCCCCCGAGGCACCGCCACCGCCGGACGAACCGCCCCCACCCGAAAAGCCACCGCCTCCGCCGAAGCCGCCACCAGACGACCAGCCGCCGCCGCCGCCGCCGCCGGACCATCCGCCAGACGAGCCCTGACTGTAGGTGAAGGTGCGGCCGAGCCAGCGATAGCGGTGCGGGCCGATCTTGTGGCCGAAAATCGGCGGCAGGATCGCGGTTGCGAAGCCGCCGAAGAACAGCGTTCCCCAGACGATGAAGAAGAGGATCGCCGGCCAGTTGACATCGTCATGCGCATTCTGGTTGCGCGCCGCCCGGGCTTCAACTTCGGCGGCATTGCCTGAAAGCACCGCGATGATGTCGTCGACGGCGTGCGAGATGCCGCCGGAAAAATCGCCCTTGCGGAAGGCGGGAACCATGCCCTCGATGATGAGGTTCGAATGCAGGTCCGTCAGCGTCCCCTCAAGGCCGTAGCCGACCTCGATGCGCATCTTGCGGTCGTTCTTCGCGACGAGCAGGAGAATGCCGTTGTTTTCCCCGGCCTGTCCCAGATGCCACGCGCGGAAGAGCCGGTTGGCGTAAGGCTCGATCGCCTCTCCATCGAGGCTGTCCACGGTAGCGACCACGATCTGGTCGGATGATTTCTTCTCGTAGTCGGCAAGTTTCCGCTTGATGTCCGCCTTGGTCGCGGGATCGATCATGTGCGCGTTGTCGACGACACGTCCCGTCAGCGCGGGCAGCGGAGCCGCAATCGCGGAGGCTACGGCGAACAGGGAAAATAAAACAGCCAGCATGAGATGCAGGGCCGGCCGGGTTGCCTCGGCCGGACTGCATCTGCGGGCGGTTTGTCTGCCCGGTATGCCGTCGATCAACATGGATGCCTGTTACGGCCGTTCAGCTTTTCTTGCCGAAATCGACCTTCGGCAGCTCCATCTTGTCCTCGGAGATGGTGAAGTTCTCGAAGGGCTTTGCGTCCGTGTACCAGAACCTCGCCCACAGCACGGTCGGGAAGGTGCGGAGCGAGGTGTTATAGACCCGGACCGCCTCGATATAGTCGCGGCGGGCGACCGCTATGCGGTTCTCGGTTCCCTCGAGCTGCGCCTGGAGTGCCAGGAAGTTCTGGTTGGATTTCAAGTCGGGATAGTTCTCGACGATAGCGAGCAGCCGTGACAGCGCGCCGGTCAGGCCGGCCTGGCCTTCCTGGAAGGCCTTGAACTGTTCGGGATTGGTCGGCGTATTGACGTTCACCTGCGTCTGTGTCGCCTTGGCGCGCGCCTCGACCACCGAGGTCAGCACGTCTTTTTCCTGAGCAGCGTAGCCTTTCACCGTCTCGACCAGGTTCGGGATCAGGTCGGCGCGGCGCTGATACTGGTTGAGCACTTCGCTCCAGGCTGCCTTCGCCTTCTCCTCCTGGGTAGGAATGGTATTGATGCCGCAGCCGGAAAGGAGAGGCAGGGTGAAGAGGAGTATGAGGAACGCCGGTAGCAGGCGGGAGCCGAATGTCGGGTTCAGGCGCAGGGTCAACATGATTGGCCTCGTCGGTCGGTGATTTGCGAGCAATAGCATATCTCGGCGCCGAGGAAACGTGCGCGCGTTCCGAAGGCCGTTGCGACCGGACGGCCCGGCAGGATAAGGTTCGTGCCATGACGAACCGACACCCCAGGGAGAGACCCGACCGCACTGTCGAGGCACGGCGAATACTGGCGCAGGTGGAAAAGGATACCGGCATCGCCGCGTCGTCGGCGCTTGCCCGGGCGGTGAGCCGTGCCCGCAACCATATGACCGGCACGGATGCCGATCCCGAGGATTGGGCTGAGCTCTGGGGCACTCGCGTCGGACGGCTGCTCAGCCTTGCCGCCTTCGTGGCGCTCTCGATCTATCTCTATCGGTTTCTGACGCGGGGCGGGTAGCACAATCATGCAGGAAAATTCCGCCACCGCGCCGCGCGCGGTCATTGTCGTGTCGAGCCATGTCGTGCGCGGTTCGGTCGGTAACCGCGCCAAGGTGTTCACGCTGGAGACGCTCGGGTTCCCGGTATGGGCCGTCCCGACGGTCATTCTTCCCTGGCGCCCCGATCTCGCTCCGGGGGAAAGGATCGTACCGGACCCGGAACAGTTTGCCCGCCTGCTGGCCGATATGGGTTCGGCGAAATGGCTGGACGAGGTGACGGCCGTGCTCTCCGGCTATTTCGGCGATGCCGGGCAGGCGGAGGCGGTCGAAAAGTTCGTCCGCGCGGTGAAGGCGGCGAACCCGAACGCGCTTTATCTCTGCGATCCGGTGATCGGCGACGAAGGCGGGCTCTACGTGCCGACCGAGACGGCGGCCGCCATCCGCGACCGGCTGTTGCCGATCGCTGATATCGCCACGCCCAGCCGCCATGAGCTTGAATGGCTCGTCGGCAGGCCATTGCCTTCCACGGCGGATATCCTCGCCGCCGCACGTGATTTGGCACCGCCGACCATGCTCGTCACCTCGGCGCCGTCGATGATGGCGAAAAGTATCGGCAATCTGCTGGTGACGGAGAAGGGTGCGTGGCTTGCCGAACATCGGCTGATCGAGGGCGAGCCCAAGGGAACCGGCGATCTGACCTCGGCGTTGTTTCTTGCCCATCTTCTCAGTGGCGAAGACGGCGCGAAGGCGCTGGAGATGACGACGGCCTCCGTACTGGAGGTCGTGGCGCGGGCGGCCAAGCGCGGAGCCGACGAACTGATGCTGCAGACCGACGCGGCGAGCCTCTCGCACCCGGTGGCGATGGTGACGGTGCGCCAACTGCTTCAGCCTCGTCGGCGAAAGAAAGGCTGACTGCGGCAAATCGCATCTGTGCGGACGAATAGGTGCAGTCATTCCAAAATGCGGTTGGCCGACCGCTTGTCCCGGGCCTATCTGATTGGGGACGAATGTCCGTCGAAAGGAAGGGAGTATTGATATGCACCGTCAAGCCAACGCCGTATGGAAGGGAACACTGACCGAAGGGACCGGGACGCTCGATACGCAAAGCGGCGCGCTTGCCAATGTTCCCTATTCCTTCAAAGGCCGCTTCCAGGACGAGAGCGGCAAGTCTGGCACCAACCCGGAGGAACTGATCGCGGCAGCTCATGCGGGCTGTTTCGCCATGCAGCTTTCGCATTTCCTGGCCGAGAACGGCACGCCGGCAGAGAAACTGGACGCGAAAGCCGTCGTCACCTACGGACCGGCGGCCGGCGGCGGCTTCGAGATCACCGAAAGTGCGCTGACGCTGACCGGCACGGTGCCGGGCATCGACGCGGCGAAATTCAAGGAACTGGCGGACAAGGCAAAGGCAGGCTGCCCGGTCTCCAAGGCGCTCGGCGCTATCAAGGTCACGCTGGATGCGAAGCTGGCATAGGGCGCTCCTCCCATTCTGCCTAGAGCATCCCGGCTGTCCAAGGCAGCCGGGGTTGCATCAAAGAGGCGTATTTTTTAGCGATAGGTGATCGGTGCGTCCTTCGAGGCTCCGCTTCGCGGAGCACCTCTGGATGAGGGAGGTTGGAGCCCGATCGCCTAGCCTGAGATATCGGCTTCTGGCTACGAAGTAGCGCCCTGACCATCCCTCATCCTGAGGTGCGAGCGCAGCGAGCCTCGAAGGACGCAGGGCAGACTTACTCCTTGATGCCGCGATGCGCTTCCTTGCCCCATAGCTGCTCGACACGTGCATCGTGCCCGCAGCCATAGCGGTAGTATTTGTAGCGGAGCGGGTTCTTCTTGTAAAAATCCTGATGGTAGTCCTCGGCCGGATAGAAGGTCGAGGCCGGCAGGATTTTCGTCACGACCGGTCGGCCGAGTTCCTTGGCCGCCGCCGCCTTTGCCGCCTCGGCTTCCTTCTTCTGTTCCTCGTTCAGATAGAAGATCGCCGGCGTATAGCTTTCGCCACGATCACAGAACTGTCCGCCGCCATCGGTCGGATCGGTGGCGTGGAAATAGACGTCGAGCAGCTTGGCGTAGCTGGTCTTTGCCATGTCGAACTCGATCTTCTCCGCCTCGCGGTGGCCGGTGGTTTCCGTTACGACCTGTGCATAGGTGGGGTCCTTGACGTGCCCGCCCGTATAGCCGGAGGTCGTGGAGGTCACGCCCGGTACGTGGTCGAAGTCGGATTCGACGCACCAGAAGCAGCCGCCGGCGAAGATTGCCGTTCCGGTTTCGGCGTTTGCGGTCCCGGCCATCGTCAGTCCGACGGCCGAGGCAAGGAAAAGCGCTGCGGCAAGGAAGCGAAGCATGATGGATAGTCTCCGGACGGCGGTATCGTAGACGTACCAGCGCCTGCTCCGGTTTCAAGTCACACCGCAACACGGCTGCGTGACAAGGTATAGGTGCGAGCGTAGCGAGCCTCGAAGGACGCACCCCCCGATCGGCCAGCGCAGCGGCGACTACACCCGCCGCTCGACCATCATCTTCTTGATCTCGGCGATGGCCTTGGCGGGGTTGAGGCCCTTCGGGCAGGCCTGGGTGCAGTTCATAATCGTATGGCAGCGGTAGAGGCGGAAGGGGTCTTCCAGATTGTCGAGACGCTCGCCGGTCGCCTCGTCACGGCTATCGATCAGCCAGCGATAGGCCTGCAGGAGCACGGCTGGGCCGAGATAGCGGTCGCCGTTCCACCAGTAGCTTGGGCACGAGGTCTGGCAGCAGAAACACAGGATACACTCGTAGAGCCCGTCCAGCTTGGCGCGGTCCTCGTGGCTCTGCAGCCATTCCTTTTCCGGCGGTGGGGAGACCGTCTGCAGATAAGGCTGGATCGTGGTGAGCTGCGTATAGGGCACGGTCAGATCCGGCACGAGATCCTTGACCACCGGCATATGCGGCAGCGGGTAGATCTTCACCGCGCCCGAAATCTCGTCGGCGCCCTTGGTGCAGGCAAGCGTATTGGTGCCGTCGATGTTCATGGCGCAGGAGCCGCAGACGCCCTCGCGGCAGGAACGGCGCAGCGTCAGTGTCGGATCGATCTTGTTCTTGATCCACAAAAGCGCATCGAGAACCATCGGCCCGCAATCGTCCATGTCGACATAATAGGTGTCGATGCTGGGATTCTCACCATCGTCCGGCGACCAGCGGTAGATGCGGTACTCGCGCAGATTGGTTGCGCCCTCGGGCTTCGGCCAGATCTTGCCTTCCTTGACCTTGGAATTCTTCGGAAGTGTGAGCGCAACCATGAAAATTCCTCAACAGACCTTCTGCGTTCCGGCGGCGGGATCGGCCGTTTAGTACACCCGCTTCTTCGGTGCGATACGGGAAAGCGCGATGCCGCCGTCCTTCTCGTCGAGCAACGGGTCCTTGTGTACCGGCCGATAGGCAAGCGTCACCTTGCCGTTGTCGGCAACCTTGGCCAGCGTATGCTTGCGCCAGTCCTTGTCGTCGCGGTCGGGGAAATCCTCGCGCGCATGCGCGCCTCGGCTCTCCTTGCGCGCCTCGGCGCTGTAGACCGTGGCGATGGCGTTGGTCATCAGGTTCTCGAGTTCCAGCGTCTCGACCAGATCGGAGTTCCAGATCATCGAGCGGTCGGTGACACGGATGTCGGGAAGTTCCTTCCATATTTCCGAGATGCGCCGGCAGCCCTGTTCCAGCGTCTCCTCGGTGCGGAAGACGGCAGCGTCCTCCTGCATGGCACGCTGCATCTTCTCGCGCAGTTCCGCTGTCGGATACTTGCCGTTGGCATGGCGCAGCCGGTCGAAGCGGTCCATGATCTTTTCGACGGCGGCTTCGTCAGGCGAAGGGATCGCGGCGGCGCGGTCGACGACCTTGCCGGCGCGGATGGAGGCCGCGCGACCGAAGACGACGAGGTCGATCAGTGAATTCGAACCCAAGCGGTTGGCGCCGTGCACCGAGGCACAGCCCGCTTCGCCGACCGCCATCAGGCCGGGCTGCACCCGGTCCGGTGCGGCCTTGGTCGGATTGAGCGCCTCGCCCCAGAGATTGGTCGGGATACCGCCCATATTGTAATGCACCGTCGGCAGCACCGGGATCGGGTCCCTGGTGAGGTCGACGCCGGCGAAGATGCGCGCCGATTCGGAGATGCCCGGCAGCCTTTCATGGAGCACCGCCGGGTCGAGATGGTCGAGATGAAGGAAGATGTGATCCTTCTTCTTGCCGACGCCCCGGCCCTCGCGGATCTCGAGCGTCATGCAGCGCGAGACCACGTCGCGCGAGGCGAGGTCCTTGGCGCTCGGCGCATAGCGCTCCATGAAGCGCTCGCCCTCGGAATTGACGAGATAGCCGCCTTCGCCACGGGCGCCTTCGGTGATGAGGCAGCCGGCGCCGTAGATGCCGGTCGGGTGGAATTGCACGAACTCCATGTCCTGCAAGGGCAAGCCGGCGCGTGCCGCCATGCCACCGCCATCGCCGGTACAGGTATGCGCTGAAGTCGCGGAGAAGTAGGCGCGGCCGTAACCGCCAGTGGCGAGCACCACCATCTTCGCCGAGAAGCGGTGGATTGTGCCGTCATCGAGGTTCCATGCGACGACGCCGGTGCAGACCCCGTCCGACATGATGAGGTCGAGCGCGAAATACTCGATGAAGAACTCGGCGTTGTTTTTCACCGACTGGCCGTAGAGCGTATGCAGGATGGCATGGCCGGTCCGATCGGCGGCAGCGCAGGTACGCTGCACGGGCGGCCCTTCGCCGAATTCCGTCATATGGCCGCCGAAGGGACGCTGGTAGATCCTGCCGTCCTCGGTGCGGCTGAAGGGAACGCCGTAATGTTCAAGTTCGTAGACGGCGGCCGGCGCCTCGCGGACCATATATTCCTGGGCGTCGATGTCGCCGAGCCAGTCCGAGCCCTTGACCGTATCGTAGAGATGCCACTGCCAGGAATCCGGCCCCATATTCTGCAGCGAGGCGGCGATGCCGCCCTGCGCCGCGACGGTGTGGGAGCGGGTCGGGAAGACCTTGGTGATACAGGCGGTGCGAAGGCCCTGTTCGGCCATGCCGAGCGTGGCGCGCAGGCCGGCGCCCCCGGCCCCGACCACCACGACGTCGAAAGCGTGGTCGACAAAAGTGTATGCCTTGGCGCCGATAGAAGGCGCCTCTTTCCTGGAAGCCTTTGCCATTTGCTGCCTGTCAGCCTCCAAGCGTCAGTTTGAGAAGCGCGAAGATCGAGGCGACGCCGACCGCCACGCAAAAGAAGGCCGAGAGGATCAGGAGGACGAGCTTCTGTCCCTCGGCATGGATATAGTCCTCGATGATTTCCTGCATGCCGAGCCGCATGTGGACGAGCCCGACCAGCACGAAGAGCCCCATCATCAGCGTCGCGAAGGGCTGGGCGAGCGCGGCGCGGACGGTCGCGTAATCGGTGCCGTTCAGCGAGATGACGAAGCCGAGGAAATAAAGCGAGAGAACGATGAGTGCGATCGAGGTGACGCGGACACGCCAGAAATGGCCGGTCCCCTCGCGCGCGGCGCCGAGGCCGCGAACCTTGCGGAGAGGCGTTTGCATGTCGGCCATGTCAGAATGCTCCCCTTGCCGCGTAGCCGGCGATCCAGACCAGCAGCGTCAGTACGACCGAGCCGATGATGGTCGCCCATGCCAGCCGGGTCGAGGTCTCCTTCTGCATCCAGGAGCCTGTGTCCCAGATGAGATGGCGGATGCCACCGAGCAGATGATGCAGCAGCGCCCAGGTGTAGCCCAGCAGGATCAGGCGACCCAGCCACGATCCGAAGAAGGAATTGGCGATGTCGAAGGCGTGCTCCGATGTCGCCGCCGCGATCAGCCACCATGCGAGCAAAAGCGTGCCGAAATAAAGCGCGCCGCCCGTGATGCGATGGACGATCGACATCACCATGGTCGGGATCAGGCGGTAGATCTGCAGATGCGGTGAGAGGGGACGCGCGGCGGCCGCTGTCTTTCTGCTCATCCTTTTCCCCCGTCTTCGGCTGCGGCCAACCGGACGTCGCGAAGAAATCGGGAATGCCGGAAGCCGTATGTGGCTGGACCCGGTTCTAGAACGCTTGTTGCATCGCGTCAAAGATAAATAGGCGTTTCAGGACCGCCGCTTACGGCTTAATCGATTGAGGCCAAGGCTGGGATCCCCTGTGCCGCCGGCTTCCGCGATTATTGCCTTGCACGCCGCCGGAGATTACCCGTTCGCGAGACGAATCCGCGCGAATCGCGAGATGCGCTCAGGCCGGGTTGCTTTCCTGCTTGCAATTGACCGGGTGCTTGCCGCTCACCATCCAGAGCGCCGTACCCCTCTCGAGGATCAGCGCGTAGCCGGGCTGGCCGTAGCGCGCCGTCTGGTTCGGTGGAGAGGCCGGCAGTTCGACATCCACGCCGCGCGTGTCGACCACGTGCACCGAGGTGCGGAAATTCTCCAGCGTGATCTCGCCTTCACCGTCACAGCGATAGGTGGCGTAACGCGGAGCGGTCGTCGACTGGAGCATCGTGCTCTTCGGCGGATCGGGAGGCATGCAGGCGGACAGGAACAGCGACGCGGCAAGGACCGGCAACGCCAACTTCAAGGCCGGCATGAATGCATTTCGGCTTCCGACGATGCTGGGCGGTCGGAGCGGATAGGATTTGGCGGTCTGCCGATCCTTGCCGGCGTCGTCCTCGCGCTTGGCCATTCCGCTCCCGTCATGCTGGCGATTCGGTCCCGTGGTTTAGTCCGATTGACGCGCGCAGATCAATGGCGACTGCTGGTTTGGCGGCTGCCGTTAACCATGTTTTCCGAATTGCCGGGGAGCGAAAACAGCGGCGAGGTGACAAAGGTTAATAAGGCGTTAAATTCCGATTCGAGGAGGCTGCGACCTATCGGAAAGGACGCGCCATGAATTTGAGATCATCGTCCGGCCGCGGGCTGAAGGGGCCGCTTCTCGGATGTCTCGTCGCCGTCGCGATGGCAATGCCGGCGGCCGCCGACAGCTTCTATCGCGATCATGTCTATGCCGATTCCTTCGGCAATCTCGTCGTTTATTCCCCGGCCGGCTACAAGCGCATCGTCGTCGGCAAGGGTTACCTGGCCGACAGGCTTGCGAGCGCTGGCGAGAGCGATGGCCCTCGTGTTGTGCGCCTTCATCGGGCGCCGGGTCATCATACCTATATCCGGGGTACTTATGCCCATAGGGGCGAATGCGCGGTGCTGCTGCATGGGCGCAGCTATATGTACGGCCTTCCGGACAATGTCGTGCCGGTTCCGGCGAAGGATTGCGACTGAGGGCACCGGAGGGGTGCTGGCCGGGGCCGGATCAGCCGCTCGCCCGGACGGATGAGAGCGGCGGATTGCCGTCGGTTCCCGTCTTTCCGGCATGCGTCTCGGCGCTGCGTACGCGATCACGGCCGCGCCTCTTGGCCTCGTAGAGGGCGGCGTCCGCGCGCCGCATGAGCGAGGTCAGATCCTCGCCTGCCTGCATTTCCGCGACGCCGAAGCTGGCGGTCACCGCACAGTCCTCGGGCAGACCGGAAATCTTGAGCGTCGAACAGGCATTGCGGACGGCCTCCGCGAAGAGCCGTCCGGTCTTCAAATTCGCTCCCGCCAGCACGACGGCGAATTCCTCGCCACCGATCCTGGCGGTGACGTGCTCGCCGCCGGCGGCGTCACTGAGACAGCGGCCGAAGGCGGTGATGACCTGGTCGCCGCAGGCATGGCCGAAGCGGTCGTTCACGGATTTGAAGTGATCGATGTCGCAGATGAGCAGTGCCGCCGGCACGCCGATCCCGTCCGCATGCGCAAGGGCCTTGCGGCCGTGCTCCTCGAAACCGCGTCGGTTCAGGAGGCCCGACAGCAGGTCGGTCATGGATTCGGCGCGCAAATCCTGCATCGCATCGAGAACAACCATATAGGCGAGGGTCAGCGCGAACAGGAGTGCGAAGAAGGCCGCCGAGAAGTTCAAGACGAGCCAGGTGAGCGATCCGACATATTGCGCACGATCGACGATATGGCCTTCCACCAGCGAAATGCCGATGGTCCGGACGAAGGAATAGAGGCCGATGGTCAGGGCCACGGCAAAGAGAACCCGTTCGATCGGTGTCTTGTTTCGGAAAGTATGCATGGTGGCAGCCGCCACGAGCATCATCGCGCCATAGCAGAAGTTCACCGCGTAGATGCGGCCGGTCATGTCGGGCACAATGACCGCAAACCAGAACTGCCCGGCGAAGGCAATCGCGCCCAGCACTCCCAATGCGAGAAAGGGCGTCGGCACCCCTCTTCTCAGCATGATGCCGTGAATGATCGCTATGTAGGCGTAAAGGATAAAGAGATTTGAAAGAAGGCCGTTGGCCGGATAGCCGAACGGCCAATCCATTGCCTGCAGGCCGAAGGTGATGGCGTAGCTGAGATAGCCGGTGGAAAAGAAAAGGACGTGGCGGTATGCCGGTCGCTCCAGCCAGAGCTTCAGGAACAGGCCGGAAAGGACCATGGCAAGAACGGGGTTCAGCAAAGATATCAGAATGCCTTGAACCACCGTGCGCCCACCCCATTGTCGACAGGCGAGAAATAGGCCCAAAACGAAAACAAGCTGTTAAGGCCGGTATGCGGCGATCGGGAAGACGGCGAGGGCTGAGCCGTCCTTGCGAACCGCCCGGGCAGCGGCAGATTTCCCGCGCATATGGCGGTCACATGGTTTATCGTTCCTTAACGACCGGCTCCGTAGAGTCGGTACGCCAATATTGGCGGCAAATCAGCAATCGGCTGCGCTGCGGACGGATGATCAGGGTTTTTCCAGGGGGCAGGACGGCCGCGCTTTGCGCAGCGCTCGCTCTTTGTGCCCATGTCGGAAGCGCCACCGCGCAGGCCGGTACGGTAAGCGATCTCCAGGCGCAGCACGCGCGCGGCGAAGCCGAATACGAGCAGCTTGCCCGCCGGAAGACGCTGTCGGACCAGAAGCTTGCGGCACTCACCGAGGAAGTCGCCGGGATCAGGAAGGATCAAGCGACGATCACGGCCGCTCTCATCCAGGCGGCGAAGACGGAGCGCAAGCTCAGCCAGGACATCGACGATATCGGCGCCAGGCTCGATACCCTGCGCGGGCAGGAAACAACGATCCGCAAGTCGCTCAATGCGCGCCGCGGCGTACTCGCCGAAGTGCTGGGCGCGCTCGAGCGCATGGGCGTCAACCCGCCTCCGGCTATCCTGGTAAAGCCGGAAGACGCCCTCTCCTCGGTTCGCAGCGCCATCCTGCTTGGCGCGGTCGTTCCCGACCTGCGCGCGGAGACGGAAGTGCTCGTCGGCGACCTCAAGGAACTGTCGCGGGTGGCGAAATCCATCGACACCGAACGTGGCCGCCTCGTCGCCAAGGTCGAGGAGCAGACGGAAGAGAAGAAGCGGCTCAGCCTCCTCCTGGATGAGAAAAAGAAGCTACAGCAGCGGTCCGAGGCGGCGCTGGCCGACGAGCAGGCGAAGGCTGCGGAACTGGCGAAGAAGGCCGGCAGCGTCAAGGAACTCATCGCCAGCCTGGAAGCGCAGATCGAGAGCGTCCGCAAGGCCGAGGCCGAAGCCGCCAGCCGGCCGGCACCGGAAGGCCATCGCCTCGCGGCCACGCCCTTTGCGGCGATGAAGGGGCATACCCCGCTTCCCGTCGCCGGCCGTATCGACAAGCGTTTCGGCGAAGCAGACGGCACCGGCGGCAGCATGCAGGGCGACATGCTTATAACACAATCTGGCGCGATCGTTACCACACCGGCGGATGGGATTGTGCTATATGCGGGCCCGTTCCGCTCCTACGGCCAACTCTTGATACTTGATGCGGGCGATGGCTATCATGTCGTTCTGGCGGGAATGGACAGAATCAGCGTATCGCTCGGCCAGTCCGTCCTGGCGGGCGAACCCGTCGGACTAATGGGAGAGGCCAGGCTTGCCAGCACCGTAGCGTTCGGCGGCGAAAACACCGGCCCGGAACTCTATGTCGAGTTCCGCAAGGACGGAAAGCCCATCGACCCGTCTCCATGGTGGATGGAGCGGATTTCTGGAAGGACAGGGAATGATTCGTAAATTGTCGCTTCTTTGTGCCGGGGTACTGATCGGCGCGTCGGCCATGAGCCTGGTCTATGGCGCGCCCGGCTCGACGGCCAACGCGGCCAGTTCGGAAACCTACAAGCAACTGGCGCTGTTCGGCGACATTTTCGAGCGCGTCAGGGCGCAGTATGTGACGCCACCGGACGAGAAGGCGCTGATCGAGAACGCCGTCAACGGCATGCTTGCCGCGCTCGATCCGCACTCCTCCTACATGAACGCCGACGAGGCGAAGGACATGCGGGTCCAGACCTCGGGCGAGTTCGGAGGTCTCGGCATCGAGGTGACGATGGAGGACGACCTGATCAAGGTCATCACGCCCATCGACGACACCCCGGCGGCGAAGGCGGGCGTGCTGGCCGGCGATTTCATCTCGAAGATCGACGGTGACGACGTCCGCGGCCTGACATTGCAGCAGGCGGTCGACAAGATGCGCGGCCCGGTCGATACGCCGATCAAGCTGACCGTGCTGCGCAAGGGCGCCGACAAGCCGATGCAGATCACCATCGTGCGCGCCATCATCAAGGTGAAGGCGGTGAAGTTCCATGTCGAGCGCGACGATGTCGGCTACATGAAGATCACGTCCTTCACCGAGAAGACCTACGACGATCTGCGCAACGCCATCGACCAGATCAAGAAGGATGTGCCCGAGGACAAGCTCAAGGGCTATGTGCTCGATCTGCGCCTCAATCCGGGTGGCCTGCTCGACCAGGCCGTGAGCGTGTCCGACAGCTTCCTCGATCATGGGGAGATCGTCTCGACGCGGGGCCGCGATCCCAAGGACGTATCCCGCTTCGATGCGCATCCGGGCGACCTGACCGACGGCAAGCCCCTGATCGTGCTGGTCAATGGCGGCTCAGCGAGTGCCTCCGAGATCGTCGCCGGCGCCTTGCAGGACCAGAAGCGGGCCACGGTGGTCGGCACCCAGTCCTTCGGAAAGGGATCGGTCCAGACCATCATCCCGCTGCCGGAAAACAACGGTGCGCTGCGCCTGACCACGGCGCTCTATTACACGCCGTCCGGCAAGTCGATCCAGGGCAAGGGCATCACGCCAGACATCAAGGTCGACCAGCCGCTGCCGCCTGAACTTCTCGGCCGCGACGTGGTGCGCGGCGAATCCGAGTTGCGCGGGCATATCAAGGGTGTCGATGAGAGTGCCCAGGGTTCCGGCTCGGCTGCCTATGTCCCGCCTGAGGAGAAGGACGACAAGCAACTGAACTTCGCGCTCGACCTGATGGAGGGCAAGAAGACCGATCCGGCCTTCCCGCCCAGCCCGAACAAGGCGGCGCTGAACCAGTGACGTACCGCGGCCGGCGCCCTTACGCGCCGGCCACTTCTTCTATCCGTCCCGCCCCACCCCGCCGCATCCGCCATGCGAAGCTGAACAGGGTTAGCATAGCCAACCGGAATCCCGTCGCCGGCGATGAACAAGGAAATTGAACGCCCCCTGGGGCAGGACAGACGGTCGGGCGGACGGCCGCGCAGGCTCCGGTTTTCGCCAGGTGCGGTTGCGGCGACGGTCGCCTGCCTTGCCATCATCGCGGTCGCCGGCGCGATCGCGCTCAGACCGCGCCCGTTCCATCAGGCACCTGAAATCGTCGTTTCGACGCCGGAGGCCGCTGCATCCGCCTCGAAGCCGCCGGTCGGCATGGCTCCTTCCGGCCAGGCCATGTCCACATCCGGCCAGACCGGGCCGCACATCATCCACGTCAATCCCGATAGCACAGAGCCGAAAGGGACGATCGTCATCCGCGATCCCTCGACCCTCGGCCAGAACCTGCGCATGGCGCATCTTCCGGACCGCGCACTCATCGAGCAGTCGGAGATGGGGCCGCTGCCGATCCGTTCGATCGACGGGAGGCGGCCGGTCGACGTCTATGCGCGGCCGTGGTCGGGCACGCGCGGGGCCCGTGTCGCCATAGTCATCGGCGGGCTAGGCCTGTCGCAGACCGGTACGCAATATGCGATCCAAAAACTTCCGGGACCGGTCACGCTTGCCTTTGCGCCGCAGGGCAACAGCCTCGACCGCTGGATGCGGGACGCCCGCCAGAGCGGGCACGAGCTTCTGATGCAGGTACCGTTCGAGCCCTTCGATTATCCGAACGTCAATCCCGGCCGCAACACGCTGACGGTCGAGGCCTCGCCAGCCGAGAACCTCCGTTCGCTGCACTGGGCGCTGTCGCGGATTACCAACTATACTGGCATCATGAACTATATGGGCGCGCGCTTCGTTGCCGACGAGAATGTCATGGAACCCATCATGAAGGACCTAGCCCGGCGCGGACTGCTCTATCTGGACGACGGCACCTCGGCGCGTAGCGTGGCGCCGCAACTGGCGCTCAAGGACGGAGTTCCCTTCGCCGAGGGCGACATGACCATCGACACCTCGCACGACCGCGGCGATATATTGAAAAAGCTCGACCAACTCGAAGCGACGGCGCGTGCCAAGGGTTTTGCCATCGGCACGGGCTCCGCCTTTCAGGTCACGGTCGACGCGGTCGCCGACTGGATCGGGGAAGCGGTGAAGCGCGGCGTCGAGATCGTGCCGGTGACGGCCGTCATGACCGATCCGGAGAAGGGGTAAAACGGTGTGACCAGGCAAAAAGAGTTGGTGGATCCGGCGACCCTGCCCTATCGGCGCTGTGTCGGCGTGATGGTTCTTAACCACAACGGATTCGTCTGGGCAGGGCGGCGCATCGTCGAGGAAGATAGCGAGGTCTCCGATACGTCGCGGCTTTGGCAGATGCCGCAGGGCGGGATCGACAAGGGTGAAGAGCCGCTCGCTGCGGCGCGGCGCGAACTCTATGAGGAAACCGGTATGAAGAGCGCTTCGCTCATCGCCGAAGCGCCGCGTTGGATCGACTACGACCTGCCGCACGATCTCGTCGGTATCGCCCTCAAGGGAAAATACCGCGGCCAAACGCAGAAATGGTTCGCCTTCCGATTTGAGGGCAATGACGGCGAAATCGCCATCAACCCGCCGCCCGACGGGCATCCAGCCGAATTCGACGAATGGGCATGGAAGAAGTTACGCGACTTTCCCGACATCGTCGTGCCCTTCAAGCGCGCGACCTATGAGGAACTGGTCGCGATATTCGGCCATCTGGCGTCCTGAACCGGCAAAAGATCGACCCGTTCGCTTCAATCGGTCGCCTGCTTGAGCGCCAGCGCCGCGCCGAGCGGCCCGATAACGGCGAAGAAGAGCGTGAGCGCCGCGAGGATGAGGAAGGGGGGCAGGAAGGGCTCGGGATCGTTGACGGCTCCATAGCTTGCCGAGACGCCGAAGATCAGCACCGGCACGGTGAGCGGCAGGATCAGGATCGAGACGAGAAGCCCGCCGCGCGGCAGCGCCACCGCCACCGCCGCGCCGACGGCGCCGATGAAGGCGATGGCCGGCGTTCCGACCAGAAGCGTCAGCGTTGTGGCGCCGATCGCGGCCGCTTCCATGTTCATGAACAAGCCGAGGAGCGGCGAAGCGATCACCAGCGGCAGCACGCTTGCGGTCCAGTGCGCCAGGCATTTGACGAGCACGGTCAGCGCCGGCGGGTGGCGATCGCCGGCAAGCGCCAGGAGATCGAGCGTGCCGTCCTCGCGGTCGGCCTGGAAGAGCCGTTCCAGGCCGAGCAGGCTGGCGAGCAGCGCGCCGATCCACAGGATCGCCGGACCGATCCGCGCCAGAAGCTTGAGGTCGGGCCCGACGCCGAAAGGAACGACCGCGACGACGGCGAGGAAGAACAGCACGCCCACCAGCGCCCCGCCGCCCGCGCGGATGCCGATCCTCAGATCGCGGAGGTAGAGGGCTAGCATAGGCAGTCCCCTCCTTTCCCCTTGCGGCAGGGCAATCGTATATGAAGTTCGACCCCCACTCCGATTTGCTTCGCAAACCACCTCTCCCCCGCTCGACGGGGGAGAGGAAACGCCGGCCGCAAGGCTTGGCTCCATTCCTCTACCCCACCGATGTGGGGGAGAGGTGGCGCGCGAAGCACGACGGAGTGGGGGATATCCGGCCATATATGATTACCCTGCCGCAAGGGCGAGTATCGTGCATCACCGGCAGCACGGAGGGAGCCGGGAGGGAACTCAGGCATTTGCCGCATCCCCCATCCTCAGTTCCTTCACCGCCTCCAGCCCGAGCGCCACATGGGTGGCCGCGACGATCATGCCGCCTTGGTGGAGATGCTCGGCCATCAGGGCAGCGAAACGCTCCTCGGAGCGTCGGTCGAGCCCCGCCGTCGGCTCGTCGAGCAGCCATAGCGGGCGATGGTTGATCAACAGTCGGGCGATAGCGATGCGCCGCCGCTGGCCGGTCGACAGGTAGCCGTAGGGCAGGTGCGCGACCGTATCGAGACCGACCGCTTCCAGCGCGTCGCCAAGGCCGAGCGCCGGCCGGCCATTGAAGTTTTGCCAGAAATCGAGGTTCTCGGTGACCGAGAGCGCCGGCTTCATGCCGTTCTCATGGCCGAGATAGTGGCAGGCGGCGGCGGGATCCGGCGCTTGTTCGCCGCCCCCTTCCAGCCGAACCGCCCCTCCGGCCGCGGGAAGCAGCCCAGCGATGATTCGCAGCAGCGTCGATTTTCCCGATCCGTTCGGCCCCGTAATGATCAGGGCCTCGCCATCGGACACGATAAAATCGATGTCCGTAAATACGGTCTCGCCGCCGCGTTCGCCCCCAACTCCCTCGGCGACAAGCCGCATTCCTTCCCCTTTTCGCCCTTATTTCCCGGGTCCCGCTGGCCCAGTAACATTCATCCTTAGTTTCTCTAGACTCCTCTACGAAATTCTCTATATGCGAGGCAATCATGCCAGCGGTCGGCGTGAACTTCAATTTGCGCCGAACCAGCGCGCGAGCCGCCTTGAACGGCCCGAGAGCTTGGGAGCGGACAGCGGAAATGACCGTACCCGCACCTTTGCGCGTGATACCATGCGACTGGCGTCCGTTCCCTATCGGCAACCGACAGTCAGGGATCGCTCGTGACACATTCACTCGACAGTTTCAAAGCACGTAAAACCCTCAAGGCGGGGGATAGGGAATATGTCTATTTCAGTTTGACGGAGGCCGAGAAGAACGGGCTTTCCGGTATCTCCAGACTTCCCTTTTCGATGAAGGTCCTCCTGGAAAACCTGCTCCGGAACGAGGACGGGCAGTCGGTCAAGAAAAAGGATATCGAGGCGGTCGCCGCCTGGCTGAACGACAAGGGTAGCGCCGGCTACGAGATCGCCTACCGGCCGGCTCGCGTTCTGATGCAGGATTTCACCGGCGTTCCGGCCGTGGTCGATCTGGCGGCGATGCGCGACGCCATGGTGGCGCTTGGCGGCGATCCCGAGAAGATCAACCCGCTCGTTCCCGTCGACCTCGTCATCGACCATTCCGTCATCGTCGACGAGTTCGGCACGCCGATGGCTTTTGCCCGCAATGTCGAGAAAGAATATGAGCGCAACGGCGAACGCTATCGCTTCCTGAAATGGGGGCAGCAGGCGTTCCGCAATTTCCGCGTCGTGCCGCCCGGCACCGGCATCTGCCACCAGGTCAACCTCGAATATCTGGCTCAAACGGTGTGGTCGGCCGAGATCGACGGCGAGACGGTTGCCTATCCTGACACCTGCGTCGGCACGGATTCGCACACTACCATGGTCAACGGTCTCGGCGTGCTCGGCTGGGGCGTCGGCGGCATCGAGGCGGAGGCGGCCATGCTCGGCCAGCCGGTCTCCATGCTTTTGCCCGAAGTGATCGGCTTCCGCGTCACCGGCCGGCTGAAGGAGGGCGTGACGGCGACCGACCTCGTGCTCACCGTGACGCAGATGCTGCGCAAGAAGGGCGTCGTCGGCAAGTTCGTCGAGTTCTTCGGACCCGGCCTTTCCGCCATGACGCTTGCCGACCGCGCCACCATCGGCAACATGTCGCCGGAATATGGCGCGACCTGCGGCTTCTTCCCGGTCGATGTCGAAACCATCAAATATCTCACCATGACCAGCCGCACCGATGAGCGCATCGCGCTGGTCAAGGCCTACGCGGAAGCGCAGGGCCTGTGGCGCCATGACGGCATCGCCGATCCGGTCTTCACGGACACGCTGGAACTCGACCTCGGCGATGTGGTGCCGTCGATGGCCGGGCCGAAGCGGCCCGAGGGTCGCGTATCGCTGGGCGACATTCCGGCCGCCTTCGCCCAGGCGATGGACACGGAATACAAGAAGGCCGCCGAGCTTTCGAAGCGCTACGCTGTGGAGGGCGCCGGTTACGATCTCGGCCATGGCGACGTGGTGATCGCGGCGATCACGTCGTGCACCAACACGTCGAACCCGAGCGTGCTGATCGGTGCCGGCCTTCTTGCCCGCAACGCCAACAGGCTCGGCCTGAAGCAGAAGCCGTGGGTGAAGACCTCGCTCGCACCGGGCAGCCAGGTGGTGGCGGAATATCTCGACAAGTCCGGCCTGCAGAAGGAGCTCGACACCATCGGCTTCAACCTCGTCGGCTTCGGCTGTACGACCTGCATCGGCAATTCGGGCCCGCTTCCCGGTCCGATCTCGAAGACCATCAACGACAAGGGCCTCATCGGGGCGGCGGTGCTTTCGGGCAACCGCAATTTCGAGGGCCGCGTCTCGCCCGACGTGCAGGCGAACTATCTCGCCTCGCCGCCGCTCGTAGTCGCCTACGCGCTCGCCGGCACGGTGACGAAAGACCTGACCACGGAGCCGATCGGCGAGGGCAAGGACAGCAAGCCCGTCTTCCTGAAGGACATCTGGCCGACCACCGCCGAAATCCAGGATTTCATCGCCAAGAACGTCACCCGCGAGCTTTTCGCCCGCAAATATGCCGATGTCTTCAAGGGCGACGACAATTGGCGCCAGGTCAAGGCGCCGAGCGGCCAGACCTATGCCTGGGACGACCAGTCCACCTATGTGCAGAACCCGCCCTATTTCGAGGGCATGGAGAAGAAGCCGGACACGGTCGGCGACATAAAGGGCGCGCGTATCCTCGGCCTGTTCGGCGACAAGATCACCACCGACCACATTTCGCCGGCGGGTTCGATCAAGGCGGCGTCGCCGGCCGGTGAATATCTGACCGGGCATGGTGTCGGCGTCGCCGACTTCAACCAGTACGGCACGCGGCGCGGCAATCACGAAGTGATGATGCGCGGCACCTTCGCCAACATCCGCATCCGCAATCACATGCTGGGCGAGAACGGCAAGGAGGGCGGCTACACGATCCACTATCCCTCCAAGGAGGAGATGTCGATCTACGACGCCGCCATGCTCTATCGGCAGGAAAAAGTGCCCCTGGTCATCTTCGCCGGCGTCGAATACGGCAACGGTTCCTCGCGCGACTGGGCGGCAAAGGGCACCAATCTGCTCGGCGTCCGCGCGGTCATCGCCCAGTCCTTCGAGCGCATCCACCGTTCGAATCTGGTCGGCATGGGCGTCGTGCCCTTCGTCCTCGACGAGGGGACAAGCTGGCATTCGCTCGGTCTCACCGGCGAGGAGACGGTGGAGATCGACGGGCTGGAGAACATCCGCCCGCGCCAGAAGATGGTTGCCAAGATCACCTATGTCGACGGCAAGGTGAAGGAGGTGCCGATCCTCTGCCGTATCGATACGCTGGACGAGCTTGCCTACTTCAAGAATGGCGGCATCCTGCAATATGTCCTGCGCGACCTCGCGGCGTAGCAGGAAGACTCGTTTCCCCGTTTGCCTTGCCGCGAACGGGGAGACGGAAACTCTCACCTCAACGTGACTTCCCCTTGAGACTGGCCGCCGCCTATCTTCGTTGCATGGAACCGAGAGGTCAAACGCCCGATCGGGCGGGCAGAGTGGCGGCGAGGCACCGCTTTTTAGCGGTAACGTTGACCGCGACCTGCCTTGCCATGACGATGCCGGCCGCCGCCAAGCCGCTCGGCGTGGTCGAACTCTTCACCAGTCAGGGTTGCAATTCCTGCCCGCCCGCCGACGCCGCGCTCGGTCGCTTTGTCCGACAGGGCAATGTCGTGGTGCTGGCCTATCATGTCGACTACTGGGACTATCTCGGCTGGAAGGATACGCTCGGCAGCCGCGCCAATACCGAACGGCAATACGCCTACGCCAAGGGCTTCGGCTCGAGCCAGGTCTATACGCCGCAGGCCGTCATCAACGGGCGTTCCCAAATGAACGGCGGATATGTCGGCGAGGTGGAGGCCGAACTCGATATGCTCGATCAATCCGGCGGGGGGCTTGTCGTGGATATTTCGGTTCGCGACACGGGCAATTCCTATGTCGTCGAGGCCGGAGCGGCGAAGGACGGGACAGGCGAGGCGCGGGTGATCCTCGTTTCCTATGCCCCTCAACGCGATATCCCCATTCGTCGAGGCGAGAACAGCGGCCGCACCATTACCTACTGGCACGCCGTGACCGGCACCCACATCGCCGGCATGTGGCACGGCAAGCCGATGCGCTACGAGGTGCCGAAAGCCGCGCTTCCGTCAGATGGCGGCCTCGCCGTCCTGCTACAATCGGGGGTGGGAGGTGCCGCGGGGCCGATCCTCGGCGCGGCGACGCTTGGCGACACGGGAAGCTGATCGCCGATGCCGGAGCAAGCCTCCGGCACGAGCCCGAGCGGACAGGTTTCAGCAATATCCATAGATCTCCGACCCTCGGACGGGATGCGCCGGCTATCGTGCGGTTTCGAAGCGTCTCGGCTTGGGTTAGGTTGCGCCCGGAATCAGCCAGCATGGAATCTGTCATATGAATGGAGCCGAAAGCCTCGTCCGGACCTTGTTGAACGGGGGTGTGGACACCTGTTTCGCCAATCCCGGCACCAGCGAAATGCACTTCGTCGCAGCCCTCGATCGTATCCCGGGCATCCACTGCGTTCTCGGCCTCCAGGAAAATGTCGTAACCGGTATGGCAGACGGCTATTTCCGTATCGCGCGCAAGCCTGCCGCAACGCTGCTCCACTGCGGTCCAGGGCTGGCAAACGGCATGGGCAATCTGCACAATGCGCGCCGCGCACGCTCGGGCATCGTCAACATCGTCGGCGACCAGGCGACCTATCACAGGCCGCATGACGCGCCGCTCACCGCCGACACGGAAGGGATGGCCCGCACGGTATCGCATTGGGTGCGGGCAAGCGCGCGTTCCACCGAAGTGGGCCGGGATGCCGCACAGGCGATCCAGGCGGCGCGGACGATGCCGGGGCAGATCGCTACGCTGATCCTTCCGTCCGACACGAGCTGGGACGAATGCGGCAGCGTGGCCGAGGCGCTCCCCGTACCCGCGCCGCCACCCATCGATGCCTTCGCGATCGAGCGGGCCGCAAACGTGTTGCGGAGCAAAGAGCGGGTACTGATCCTTCTGGCCGGCCACGGCGTGCTCGCTCCGGCCCAGGCTCTGGCCTGGCGCATCGCGCGGGCAACGGGCGCGGAGATCATGGCCGACTTCGTCACCGCGCATCTCGCGCGGGGCAGGGGACGGATGCAACTCGTCCGTGTGCCCTACAACACCGACGTGGCCCGGAAGACGCTGGAACCGTTCAAGCGGATCATCCTCGTCAACGCGAAGCCGCCGGTCGGGTTCTTCGCCTATCCAGGCAAGCCCTCTACGCAATATGCCGATGATGCAGAGTTCGTGACGCTATCGCGCCCCGACCAGGACGCGGTGGCGGCCCTCCAAGCGCTTGCCGATGCCTTGGATGCACCGGCGGCCGAAATCCCCGATCCGGGGCCACGACCGTCGGCGCCCACTGGCGCGGTCAGCCCGGATGGCCTTGCGCAGGCGGTGGCGGCCCTCATGCCGGACAATTCCATCGTTTCGGACGAGAGTATCTCTTACGGGCGCGGCCTTTATCCGCATACCTTCGACGCCCCGCCGCATGATTGGCTGCATCTCGCTGGCGGCGCGATCGGCGACGGGTTGCCCGTGGCGACCGGAGCGGCCATCGGCGCGGGCGGCAAGCGTCGGGTGATCAGCCTGCAGGCCGACGGATCGGCCATGTATTCCCTACAGGCGCTGTGGACGCAGGCGCGCGAGAAGCTGCCCTGCACCACGATCATCCTGTCGAACCGGAAGTACAGCATCCTTATCGGGGAATATGCCGGCGTCGGCGCCAATCCGGGCCGTACCGCGATGGATATGCTCGACCTCGGCAATCCGGATCTGAACTGGGTCGACCTCGCCAACGGCATGGGCGTCGAGGCCGCGCAGGCCCGCGACCTCGACACGCTGTGCGATCTGATGCGGAGTTCTTTCCGCAGACAGGAGCCTTTCCTCATCGAACTGGCGATCTGACCCGAGCGAATGCCCGAAATCCGTCAGAGCCCAAGCGCGACCTTGCGTCCGTCATGGATGGCATAGGCGGCCTGCCGGGCGGCGGTGCAATCGCCGATCGCGGTGAAGGCGATCCCGCGCGCTTCAAGTTCGACCGAAAGACTGTCGGCCGCCATGCTTGTCGCGGCGAAGACGAGCGCGTCGGCCTCGATCTCCTGTTCGGTCCCGTCGAGCAGTGACGCGATCCTGGCCGACCCGCCGTCCCAGCGGGTGACGGCGCTTTCGGTCACGAAGCGGACGCCGAGGCGGGCGAGCGCGCGGCGCAGCGGCGCATCCGCTGCCATGCGCTGAAGCTCCTTGCCGACGAGGGCATCGGGCGTCACCAGCGTCACCTCATGGCCGTCTTCCGCGAGCCGCCAGGCCGTGCCGCATCCCTTCCAGTTGCCGCCGTCGTCGAGCAGGAGGATACGCTTTCCCGGCCTCGCCTCGCGCGCCATCACAGCTTCCGCCGATAAGACCGACCCGCCGCCGGGGATGGCATCGTACTGAGGCAGTGCCCGCTGGAAAGCCCCGTCAGGCGGCAGGGAGCCGGTCGCGACGATGACGTGATCGGCGCCTTCGCGCTCGACGTCTTCGGCTTCGACATATTGTCCGTGGCGCACATCCACCTGAAGCCGGGCAAGTTGCCGCTCGTACCAATCGATCAGGTCGAGGATCTGGGCGCGGCGCGGCTGCAGGCCGGCAAGACGGAATTGCCCGCCAAGACGATCCGAAGCCTCGGCGAGCACGACCCGATGGCCGCGTTCGGCCGCCACGCGTGCCGCCTCGAGGCCGGCGGGGCCGCCGCCCACGACGAGGACATTTCCCGGCCGCTCCGAAGGGGTGAAGCGGTCGCCGCCCCATTCCCATTCACGGCCGGCCGACGGATTGATGACGCAGCTTATCCAGTAGTCGCGCGATCGGCGGCCCCAGCACATCTGGTTGCAGGAGAGGCAGCCGCGAATATCCTGCGCGCGGCCGGCCGCCGCCTTGTTGGCCAGATGCGGGTCGGCGATCTGCCCGCGCACGATGGAGACCAGATCGGCCCGGCCCTCGCTCAGCACGCCTTCGGCGTTTTCCGGCGTGCGGATATGGCTTTCGGCCGTGACCAGCGCGTGGCGCACCGTGGATTTGAGCACGGAAGCGAGATCGGCGCCGAGTTTCTCCGGATAAAGGAAGGTCGGCATGATCTTATAGAAGTCGAAATAGCTGCCGGAGCCGCAAGTCACGTAGTCCATCAGCGCGTCACGGTCATGCAGGGCGATGATCTCGGCCAGCGCCTCGCGCCCCAGCGCCACCTCGACCTCCGGCTCGTCATTGATCGCCAGCCCGACGATGAAATCCTCGCCGCAGACTTTGCGGATTCGGGTCATCACCTCGCGGCTCATCCGCGTGCGGTTTTCGAGGCTGCCGCCCCAGCGGTCGTCGCGCCGGTTCGACCATGGCGTCCAGAACTGGTCGAGCATCGAATGATAGGCGGCCCAGACCTCGACCCCGTCGAAACCGGCCTCTCGGCAGCGGCGTGCCGCCTGGACGAAGCCGTCGATCGTCTCCTCGATCTCGGCTTCGGTCATGCGGTGCGAACCGTCTGAATCGTGATAGCTCGGCAGGCCGGAGGGCGACCAGCCCGCATGGAACGAATTGTCCGGGTCGGCGTGCTGGCCGACATGGTAGAGCTGCTGGATGGCGACGGCGCCGTTGCCCTTGATCGCCTCGGTGATCTTGCGGAAGTGCGGAATGACGCTGTCGTCGGAGGGACGGAAATTGCCCCGGGTCAGCACCGCGGCCTGATGGACGGGCATCGGCTCGACCACGACCAATCCCGCTCCGCCGATGGCGCGCTCGGCGTAGTAGCCGACATGCCGCTCTGTCGGCAGCCCTTCCTCCGCCATGTTGGCCGTATGCGCGCCGAAGACGATCCGGTTGCGAAGCGTCCTGCCGCGCAGCACGACCGGCGTAAACAGTCGCTTGAAGCTCTGTTCCGGCATCGCCTTCTCCCTTGTCGCGACCTGTCGTGAGACGAGCGCGTTCCCGGTACCTGTTGCGCAATCGCCTTCGCGGAAGAAGACGACGGTTGCACATCGACAGGCAACCGGGGCTAATAGTCAAGGTGAACGAAATTCCAGCCCGGTTGAGCCACAGGCAACCGACGCCGGAAATCGGCGTTCATCTAACAATCGAGCCGCAGTGCGGAGGAGTTCGATGGCCCGCCGTTTCTACAGCCTGCCTTCATTGATCGCGCTTGCGGCTTTCGAGGCGGCGGCGCGTCATCTCAGCCTGACCAAAGCGGCGGAGGAGCTCAACGTCACGCCCGGCGCCGTCTCCAAGCAGGTCCGGACGCTTGAGGAAGAACTCGGCGTCCCGCTGTTTCTGCGCAGGCACAGGGCGCTCGAACTGACGCGCGAAGGCGAAACGATGGCCGCGGCGCTGCGCGAAGGATTCGAGCGGATGTCGTCGACGTTCCGCCAGGTCAAATCGCTGGGCGGGCAGGCCGTGGCGACCCTCGGCAGCACCATGGCCATGGCGCATCTGTGGCTGATGCCCCGCATGGGTACTTTCTGGAACCAGCACGACGATATCGTCGTCGATCATGTGATCTCGGACCACCCGCATGGGCTCGACAGGCCGGACGTGGATCTGCGTATCCGCTACGGCGACGGCGAGTGGCCGGACGAACTTTCGGCTAAACTTTACGACGACCGCATCTTTCCCATTGCCAGTCCCGCTTTCGCCAAGGCGTATCCGGTGAAATCGGTGGCCGACATGGCGCAACTGCAACTGCTTTCCGTCGAGGGCATCGACTGGACCTGGACCACCTGGGCGGAATTCCTGCGCGAGGTCGGTCATCCGGATCGGCATGTGAATGTGCGACGCTTCAACAGCTACGTGATCGCCTTGCAGGCGGCGCGCAGCGGACAGGGGATCGCGCTGGGCTGGGAAAGCCTCGTCGCGCCGCTGATCGAAACGGGCAACCTCGTGCGCGTGACCGATGCCGTGATCGTCGCCCCGCAGTCCTATTTCGTGACATGGAGCGCGCGCCGGCCGCTCAGCCCGCAGGCGGTCCTCCTCAGGGACTGGCTGCTTTCACTTGGATCGTTGAGTTCAGCTCAAGCGAGCCGGCTTCCTATTTCGCTTGAACAACCAGCGCGCAGGCGCTCTCCTAGAGCCAAGGGAGAGCAGGCATGACGACAGATACGGCCTCAATGCAGGAAGCTCCTTTAACCCATCGGCGCGGCGGTGGCCGTGTCGGCCGCAAGGCGTTGCGGTCGGCGCCTGTCGCCTCTTTCCCGACGCTTGTTCGCAAGATCCCGGTTTACGAGATCGTCCCCGACGAGGCGATCGAACTGATCCACCAGGAATCGCTCGGCATCCTCGAGGATGTGGGCTGCGAGTTCCGCGACGACGAAGCGATCGCGCTCTGGAAACAGGCGGGCGCGGACGTTTCCGGCACACGGGTTCGGCTCGACCGGGCGCTGCTGATGGACCTCGTATCGAGGGTGCCTGCGGAATTCACGCTCAACGCGCGCAATCCGGAGCGTTCCGTCCGGATCGGCGGCAACAACTCCATCTTCATCCCGATGTACGGCGCGCCCTATGTGCGCGATCTCGACAACAACCGGCGCTACGGCACGCTGGAGGATCTGCAGAACTTCCACAAGCTCGCCTATATGGCGCCGGCGCTGCACTCGACGAGCTCGATCATCTGCGAGCCGATGGATATCGCGGTGCCGAAACGGCACCTCCACATCATCCATTCGGCGCTGAAGCATTCCGACAAGCCGTTCATGGGGATCGTGACGTCCAAGGAACGCGCCGAAGACACGATGGCGATGGCGGGCATCGTGTTCGGCGAGGATTTCGTGATGGACAATCCCGTCCTGGTCTCGATCACCAACTGCAACTCGCCGCTGGTGTGGGACGCCACCATGCTGGACGCCATGAAGGTCTATGCACGGCACAACCAGCCGGTGATCCTCGCGCCTTTCGCGCTCTGCGGCGCCTCGACCTCGGCCTCGTCCGTCGGCGCGGTGGCGCAGGTCAACGCCGAGGCGCTGGCGGGCGTCGCCTTCACCCAGCTCGTCCGGCCGGGTTCGCCGCAGATCTACGGGCAGTTCATGGTCACGGTCGACATGAAGACCGGCGCGCCGATGGGCGGCACGCCGGAAGCCGCGCAGATGATGTATCTGATGGGTGCGCTGGCGCGGAAGTACAGGCTTCCATGGCGGACCTCCGGCTTCCATGTCGGCTCGAAGCTGAACGACGCCCAGGCCGGCTACGAGGCGAACATGCTGATGCATGCCGCCATCCTTTCCGGCGCCAACTATATCTGGCATGCGGCGGGATGGCTCGAGGCGGGACTGACCTGCGGCTATTCGAAATTCGCCACCGACTGCGAACAACTCGTCGGCTGGTACAAATATGCCGGCGGGCTTTCCTTCGAGGATTTCAAGGACGCGATGGCGGCGGTGCGCGAGGTCGGACCGCAAGGCCATTTCCTCGGCACCCAGCACACGCTCGATCATTTCGAATCCGCTTTCTTCATGCCGACCCTGATGGATTTCAATTCCTTCGAGCAATGGAACGCCGAAGGTGCCAAGGACCATGACAGGAGGGGGCTGGAGAAAGCCCGCAACATGCTCCTCGACTACCAGGAACCGAAGCTCGACGAGGGGATCGGCGAGGCTCTCAGGGACTTCGTCGCACGGCGCGAGAAGGGCTTGCCGGACACCGTCAATTGAACCGCGACCTTGCAGCCACCCATGGAATTTCCGGTGAAAGGTTGACCCGGCTGCAGCTTCTGCTTCACGTTAGGGCAAGGCAGCCATGAGCTCATTAACCGGAAAAGATCCGCTCCTCCAGCCCTTCCAGCTCAAGCATCTGACGCTCCGGAACCGGCTGATGTCGACCTCGCACGAGCCGGCCTATTCCGAGGATGGCATGCCCAAGGAGCGCTACCGGCGCTACCATGCCGAGAAGGCAAAGGGCGGCATCGCGCTCACCATGACGGCCGGCTCGGCCGTCGTCAGCCGGGACAGCCCCGCCGCCTTCGGCAATCTGCACGCCTATGACGACGCCATCGTGCCATGGCTGAAGGAACTCGCGGACGAATGCCACGAACATGGCGCGGCGGTCATGATCCAGATCACCCATCTCGGCCGCCGCACCAACTGGAACAAGGCCGACTGGCTGCCGGTGCTTTCCGCCTCGCCGGTGCGCGAGCCGGCGCATCGCTCCTTTCCCAAGGAGGCGGAAGACTGGGACATCGAGCGTATCGTCGCCGACTATGCGGCAGCGGCCCAAAGGATGCAGGCCGCCGGCCTCGACGGGATCGAGTTCGAGGCCTACGGGCATCTGATGGATTCCTTCTGGTCGCCGGCGACCAACAAGCGCGAAGACGCTTTCGCCGGCAGCCTCGACAATAGGCTGCGCTTCGCCTTCATGGTGGTCGAGGCGGTCAGGAAGGCGGTCGGAGAAAAGTTCATCGTCGGCGTACGCATGGTCGCAGACGAGGATTGGGAAAAGGGCCTGTCGCGCGCCGAAGGTGTGGAGATCGCCCAGCGCTTCGCCCGTTCCGGCAAGGTCGATTTCCTCAACATCATCCGCGGCCATATCGAGACCGATGCGGCGCTCAACGAGGTCATCCCGATCGCCGGCATGCGCTCCGCGCCGCATCTCGATTTTACCGGCGAGGTGCGCGCCGCCACTAAGTTCCCGATCTTCCACGCCGCCCGCATCTCGGATGTGGCGACCGCCCGTCACGCGGTCGCCGAAGGCAAGCTCGACATGGTCGGCATGACGAGGCCGCATATCGCCGATCCTTATATCGCCGCCAAGGTCGCGGCGGGCGAGGAGCATCGCATCCGTCCCTGCGTCGGCGCGACCTACTGCCTCGACCGGATCTATGAAGGCGGCGAGGCGCTCTGCATCCACAATGCCGCGACCGGGCGCGAGGCGACGATCCCGCATATCATTTCGCGTTCGGACGGGCCGCTGAAGAAGGTGGTGGTCGTCGGCGCCGGCCCGGCCGGGCTGGAGATGGCGCGCGCGGCTGCCGAGCGCGGCCATTCGGTCTCGGTGCTCGAAGCCGCGCCGCAGGCAGGCGGGCAGGTACGGCTCGCCGCGCAGAACCCGCGCCGGCGCGAGCTGATCGGGATCGTCGACTGGCGCCTGTCCGAACTGGAGCGGCTCGGCGTGCCGATCCGCTACGATTGCTGGGCCGAGGCGCAAGACGTGACGGCGCTCGAGCCGGACATCGTCGTGATCGCCACGGGCGGCCTGCCGCAACCGCCGCCGCTCGACGCGGGCGACGATCTCGTCACGACGAGCTGGGACATCATTTCAGGCGCGGCCAAGCCGGCCGAGACGGTGCTGGTCTATGACGACAATGGCGGCCATCAGGGGATGACGGCTGCGGAGCTTGCGGCCATCGCCGGCTCGGGCGTCGAGTTGGTCTCGCCGGAGCGTTTCTTCGCGCCGGAAATGGGCGGCATGAACCATGTGCCCTATATGCGCGAATTCCACCGCCGCGGCGTCCGCGTCACCATCAACACGCGGCTGAGATCCGTCCGCCGCGACGGCAACAAGCTCATCGCTACGCTCGGCTCCGATTTCGTGCCGGAATGGAGCGAGGAACGGAGGGTGGACCAGATCGTCGGCGAGCACGGGACCTTCGCCAATGACGAACTCTATCACGTGCTGAAACCGCTCTCCTCGAATGGCGGCGCGGTCGACTACGAAGCGCTGGTCAAGGGCGGCAATGTCTTCCCCTTCCGCAATCCCGACGGCGGCTTCGCGCTTCTCAGGATCGGCGACGCGGTCGCCTCGCGCAACATCCACGCCGCCATCTATGACGGCATCCGCTACGCGTTGCGGTTCTGAGCCTCAGTCGGGAGAAGAAGCCACAGGACAATCAAATCCAGAGAAAAAGGGAACCTGAAAGGAGGAACGACCATGACATTCTACAAGAGCAATTCGGATCGTGTGCCCCCTGTCGTGCACGACATGGCGGAAGAGGCGCGGCGCGGCCGGATGGACCGGCGCGAATTTCTGGCGATCGCGAGCACGATGGGCGCCTCCGCCGCCCTTGCATACAGCATGATCGGCCTGTCGCTCCCGAAAGAGGCGAAGGCGGCGGAGCCGAAGAAGGGCGGCACTCTCAGGATCGCCATGTCAGTGAAGGCGCAGAAGGATCCGCGCACTTATGACTGGGTCGAGTTGGCCAACGTCACACGCACCTGGCTCGAGCCGCTGGTCACCTATACGCGCACCTTCACCTTCGAGCCGACGCTGCTCGAAAGCTGGGAGATCAACGACGACGCGACCGAATATGTCCTCCATGTCCGCAAGGGCGTTACCTGGAACAATGGCGACCCCTTCAATGCGGACGATGTCGTCTTCAACCTCAACCGCTGGTGCGACAAGGCGGCCTCGGGCAATTCGATGGCCGCGCGCGTCATCACACTGATTGACGACAAGACGGGCAAGGCCAAGAACGGCGCCATCACCAAGACGGACGACCACACCGTCAAGCTCAAGCTCAACAAATCCGATATCTCAATCATCGCCAATTTCACGGATTATCCGGCGCTTATCGTGCATCGGAAATTCGAGGAGAACGGCAGAGATCCGGTGGCGCACCCCATCGGCACCGGCGCGTTCGAGCTGGTTTCGTACCAGGTCGGTTCACGCGCTTCCGTCAAGCGCCGCGAAAACGGCAAATGGTGGGGCGGCGAGGCACTGCTCGACGGCGCCGACTTCGTCGACTACGGCACGGAAGCGAACGCCGTGGTCAACGCGTTCGATTCAGGCGAGATCGACGCCAATATGGAGACGCCCGTCGATTTCATCGAGATCATGGACGGAATGGGGCTGGTGAAATCCGACGTGGACACCGCGACGACGGTCGTGGCGCGCACCCATGTGGAGAACAAGCCCTATGACGACCAGCGCGTACGCAACGCGCTGCAGATGGCGGTCGACAACAATGCCGTCCTCCAGCTCGGCTATGCCGGCAAGGGAAAGGTCGGCGAGAATCATCATGTGAGCCCGATCCATCCGGAGTATTACCCGCTGCCGAAGAAGCAGCGTGACCTCGATGGCGCCAAAAAGCTCATGGCGGAAGCCGGCCAGATGGATTTCGAGCACGAACTCATAACGGTCGACGACAACTGGCAGAAGAATACGGGTGACGCGATCGCCGGGCAGTTGCGCGACGCCGGCTTCAAGGTGAAGCGGACCGTGCTGCCGGGCTCGACGTTCTGGAACGACTGGACGAAATATCCCTATTCCATAACGATCTGGTATATGCGCCCGCTCGGCGTCCAGGCCCTCGCTCTGGGCTACACGACCGGCGCGGCCTGGAATGAATCGGGCTATTCCAATCCGGACTTCGACAAGAAGCTCGGCGAGGCGATGGCCATCGCCGATCCGGAGAAGCGCAAGCAGGTCATGAAGGATGTCGAGACCATCCTGCAGGATTCGGGCGTGATCATCCAGCCCTTCTGGCAGTCCCTTTTCTGTCACATGACAAAAGAGGTTCAGGGCTACGGCATCCATCCGACCTTCCAGGTCGATCTGCAGAAGGTCTGGCTCGAAAAGGCCTGAATAGCGATCCGATCAGCCATTCCGGGGCAGCCACTGCCCCGGAATGGTTGAGACAGACGCCCCACCCGAGGCTTTCATCTGGGCGATCCGCGCATGCGGAAAACTAGCTGCCCGCGTGTTGGCTTCAATGACGCGCCCGTGGTTCGGGCAGGACGCCGTTCGGCGCATAACGCAGCACCAGGGTGATGGCCAGGCCGACGACGAAGACACGCATTTCGAGCGCCCGGCTGTCGAGATCCGAAGGCGGCTGCCAGCCCACCCATTCGTGGCCGTAATAGGCGGCCAGATGGAAGAGCCAAAGCGCGATCGGCGCCGAGGCGGTCCATATGATATAGACGAAGACGGCGCCCAGGATTGCGCCGCGATTGTTGCCGGCGCCGCCGAGGATAACCATCACCCAGATGAGGAAGGTGTAGTTGAGGTCGATGAAGGCCGAGGGATCGTAGATCTGCGCGAAATGGATGAGCATCGCGCCGCCTACCCCCATCGGGATGCAGCCGAGCACGAAGATCTGCAGGCGCCGCTTCGTTACGTCCTTACCCATGGCTTCCGCCGCGTCCTCATTGTCGCGGATGGCGCGCATCATCCGGCCCCAAGGGGCGTAGTAGGCGCGTTGCAGCAAGAGGTAGAGCAGCACCATGATCGCCACGACGACGCAGAGATAGTAGAAGCGGGCGAGGAAGAAATGGCCATCCGCCGGTGTCGGCACCGGCCAGGGCAGCGGCGAGACCGTCAGTGTGCCGCGCGTGAGCCAGTCGGCGTTCTTCAGGAAGGTCTTGATGATGGCGGCGATGCCGAGCGTGGCGATCGCCAGATAGTCCGACCTCAGGCCTAGGCAGATCTTGCCGACGGCCCAGGCGATGATCGCCGCGACGAGGCCGGCGACCGCCCAGCCGAAGAAGACCGGAAGGCCAAGGCCGCCCATCCAGCCGCTCGTGCTTTCGATCTCTTTCGACATCGACGCCATGTGGTTCGAGATGACGACGAAGGAGACGATGAGGACAAGGGTGACGATGATTCCCTTCAGCCGCCGGCTGGCGCCGATCTGGTCCGCCTTGTTGGCGACCCAGATGGCGATGCCGCACAGGAAGAGCTTGCCGATGAAGAGGGCAACCAGCATCGGCCCGGGCGAGGCCCAGAATTTCGGGTTGGCCGGGAAGGAGATGAGCATCGAGCTCGCGGCACCAGCAGCGAGGAAACCCATGATGCCGATGTTGAACATACCGGCATAACCCCACTGGATGGTGAGGCCGAGCGCCAGCAGCGCATAGCAGCCGGCTTCCACCATGACGCGGACCGAATAGACCGCGCCCTGGCTGAGAAAGAGGACCAGGATGACGATCGCGAGTCCTGAGAAGGCGAGAACGTCACGCTGCCATCCGGCGGCGGAATGGTGGTCCTTGCGCTCGGAGGGAGCGGGCTGAGTCATCAGAGAACCCTCCCCTTGAAGATGCCTGTCGGCCGATAGATCAGCACGATGATAAGGATCAGGAACGGCACCATCAGCTTGTACTCGGTCGGCACCAGCGCCAGGCTCGATGGAATGTCGAACCACAGATATGGCTTGATCGGCCTGAGCAGGATCGCCCAGTTGAACACCGAGAGCGACTCGCACAGGCCGACGAGGAAGCCGCCGGCGATGGCGCCGTAGGGCTGGCCGATGCCGCCGACGATGGTCGCAGCGAAGATCGGCAGCAGGATGTTCCATGAGAGGTCGGGCTTCAGCGCCACGTCCATGGAGAGCAGCGTGCCGGCCGCGCAGGCAAGCGCTCCCCCGATGATCCATGTCGCCCAGACGACATGCTCCGTGCTGATGCCGGTGATGCGCGCAAGGTCCGGGTTGTCGGAAACGGCCCGCATCGCCTTGCCGAGCCGTGTGCGCGTCAGGAAATAATGGAGCGCAATGACGGTGACGGCAGTGAAGAGGAAGAGGATCACCTGCGGCTCGGTCAGCACGATCGGCCGGTGGGCGCCGGGAAGGTGGAACTGGAAAATCTCTTTCGGCCGATCGATGAACATGTTGCGCGCGCTGACGCCGCCGAAGAGCCGCAGCACGCCCTGCAGCATTAGGGTGACGCCGAGCGAAGCCATGACAAGCACGATCGGGCGGGCGCCGGCTTCGCGGAGCGGCTTGTAGAAGATTTTGTCGAGCCCGATGGCGATGGCCGCGGTGATGATCATTGCCGGGAACATGCCGATGAAGACGAGCGCGAAGGGGCCGTGGACGCCGGCCGATTTCAGCATGAAGGCGATAATGAGTGAAATGAACGCGCCCATCGTCATCATGTCGCCATGGGCGAAGTGGGCGAAGCGCAGGATGCCGAAGATCAGCGTCACGCCGATCGCGCCCAGCGCATAGATCGCGCCGATGATCAGGCCTGCGATCAGGCCGTTGTCGACGAAGAAGACCAGTTCGTTCAAGCCCGCGTGCCCCGTGCTGTTGCCTGTCCCGCCATACGCTGCTCCTCCTCAGCCGCCGAGGAAGCTGCGGGCGACGTCCGGATTGGCGAGCAGTTCATTCCCCGTCCCGGTATAGGAGTTCCGCCCGTTGGCGAGCACGAAGCCTTTGTGCGCGATCGCCAGCGCCTGTTTGGCGTTCTGTTCGACCATCGCCACGGTCACCCCGGTCCTGTTGATGGCGATGACGCGGTCGAAGATCACCGACATGAACAGAGGCGACAGCCCTGCCGTCGGCTCGTCGAGAAGGATCAGCTTCGGCTCGATCATCAATGCGCGGCCGAAAGCGACCATCTGGCGTTGGCCGCCTGAAAGCTCGCCCGCCGGCTGCCCGCGCTTGTCCTTCAGGTCGGGGAAGATCTCGTAGACGCTGTCTATGACCGCGCCATAGGCGTCGCGCCGGCTATAGGCCCCCATCTCGAGGTTTTCCTGCACGGTGAGCGAGGAGAAGACATTCGCCTCCTGCGGCACGAAGGCGATCTTGTGCGCGGCGAGCTTCTCCGAGCGCATGCCGGTGATGTCGGCGCCGTCGAAGCCGACCGTACCCTCGCTGATATTGAGCATGCCGAAGATCGCCTTCAGCATCGTCGATTTGCCGGCGCCGTTCGGCCCGACGATGACGCCGATCTCGCCGGCGTCGAGTGTCATGTCGACGCCCTTCAGGATGGTCATCTGGCCGTAGCCGGCATGAAGGTTGGTAACCGCGAGCAGGCTCATGCCGACGCTCCGGCGCCACGCGCCGCCTCCACGGCAGCCGAAATGGTGGTGGCGTTGCCGGTCGGCGAGCCGCCGAAATAAGCCTCGATCACGGTTTCGTTCTTCTGGATGTCGGCGATATGGCCCTGTGTCATGACGGAGCCGGCGGCCATGACGATCACCGGGTCGCACAGCCGCGCGATCAGGTCCATGTCGTGCTCGATGACGAAGAAGGTGTAGCCGAGCTCCTGATTCAGCCGCTCGATATTGCTGGCGAGATCGTTGAGCAGCGTCCGGTTGACGCCGGCGGCGATCTCGTCGAGCAGGACGATTTTGGCGTCGGCCATCATGGTACGGCCGAGTTCCAGGAGCTTCTTCTGGCCGCCCGAAAGGTTTCCCGCCAGTTCATTCTTGACGTGGGTGATCTTCAGGAAGTCGAGCACCTCCTCGGCCTTGCGGCGGATGGCGGCTTCCTCGCCAGCCACCCGCGCTGGGCGGAACCAGGCTTCCACGAGGCTTTCCCCGGACTGGCGCGCCGGGACCATCATCAGATTCTCCGTCACCGTCATGTGCGAGAATTCGTGGGCGATCTGGAAGGTCCTGAGCAGGCCGCGCGAGAACAGTTCGTGCGCCGCGAGGCCGGTCACGTCCTCGCCGTCGAGCAGGATGGTGCCGGAGGTCGGAACCAGATTGCCGGCCACCATGTTGAACAGCGTCGACTTACCGGCGCCGTTCGGCCCGATCAATCCGGTCACCGAGCCGGCCGTGACCGAGAGGCTGCAGTCATTGACGGCCAGAAAGCCGCCGAAGCGCCTCGATACGCCCCGGAGTTCGATGATGGTTCCCATGGCTCCCTGCGGCGGTTTGCCCGCCGCCTGATTCTTTTTCAGTGTGCCGAAGCGGTTCGACGATTGTCGGGCCGCCCCGCTCTTATGCCTTAGCATCGGCCCTTGCGCCTGTGAAGCGCGGCACCGCTCACCCGTCCGTCCGCCTCTGCTTCATTGTGTCGCCAGAAGTGCGCGCGTCAGCGGATGCGAGGCGTCCTCGAGACCCTCGATCACGCTGTAATGGTGGCGGTCCGGTTCCTCGACGCAGGCCGTCGACGCGCCAAGCCCTGCCCACACATTGGCGAGCAGCGCGTTCTGGCGCACGAATTCGGCGCGCTCGCCGGCGCCGGCCCAGCAGATGAGGCGTGTGCCGGGCAGGGGCCTTAGGAGGGCGGGACTTTCGGCAAGCGCCTCATCCTCGTCGAGCTTGAGTGTCGCGTTCATGGCCGTCGTCATCATCGGGCGGAGGTCGTGCAGTCCCGAAATGGAGACGACGTTGCCGATGCGGGACCGCACGGCCACGGAGAGCGGCGAGGTGGCGGAGACCATGCGCGCGGCGAGATGGCCGCCCGCCGAATGGCCCGTCAGATGCAGCGGTCCGGCCACGCGCGCGGCGGCTGCTTCTATCGCAACGCATACCTCGCGCGTGATGCCGGAGATCCGGTTTTCGGGGCAGAGCGTATAGGTCGGCATCGCAACCGCGAACCCGGCTTCTAGCGATCCCGCGGCCAGATGCGACCAACTGCTCTCGTCGAAGCGCATCCAGTAGCCGCCATGGATGAAGACGACGAGCCCCCTGGGCGCGCTGGCGGGGTGGAACAGGTCGAAACGATTGCGCTCGCCTTTGCCGTAGCGAATGGAAAGTTCCGCCCGTCCCTCGTGCTGCAGAAGATGCCGGAACGAAGCAGCGTCCTTTTCCCAGCGATCGGGATAGGCAGCGCCGCCGGCGATGTTGACGGTATTGGCATAGGCGGCATCCCAGTCCTCGACGTGACGGAAAACCATCGCTCCTCCCTCCGGCCGGTCTCAGGCCAGTCACCCAAGCCCGCCCCTCGTAGCGCCGGTGGCGCGGTGTGTCATCCCTATCTGCAGGTCGGAAATTATTTCAACCTTAAAACTTCATGCTTGAAGTAACTCGCCGGCGGTGTCATGCTCCGGTCAATCAGGGAGGAAGGAACGCAGGATGAAAATCGCGATCCTCGGCGGCGGGCCCGCCGGCCTCTATTTCGCGATTTCGATGAAGCTCAGGGACGCCGGCCATCAGGTCACCGTCTATGAGCGCAATCGCGCCGACGATACGTTCGGCTGGGGCGTGGTGCTGTCCGACGAGACGCTCGACAATCTCGCCGCCAACGATGCCAAAAGCGCGACCGCCATCCGCGAGCATTTCGCCTATTGGGGCGACATCGCCGTCATCCACAAGGGCGTGCGCACCGTCTCCACCGGTCACGGCTTTTGCGGCATCGGCCGCATGCGCCTGCTCACCCTGTTGCAGGCGCGCGCCCGCGAGCTGGGGGTCGAACTGGTCTTTGAAAAGGAGATCGACGACCCTCGTCCCTTCATGGTGGAAAACGACCTCGTTCTCGCGGCCGACGGGGTGAACTCGAAGGCGCGACATGCCTTCGAGCATGTCTTCAAGCCGGACATCGACATACGTAAATGCAAGTTCGTCTGGCTTGGCACGCACCAGAAATTCAATGATGCCTTCACCTTCATCTTCGAGAAGACCGAGCATGGCTGGGTGTGGGCGCATGCCTACCAGTTCGACGCCGACACGGCGACGTTCATCGTCGAATGCAGCGAGGAGACCTGGAACCGCTTCGGCTTCGGCCGGATGAGCCAGGATGAATCGATCGCCGTGTGCGAGCGTATCTTCGCCAAGTATCTGGACGGAAACAGCCTGATCTCCAATGCCCGCCATCTGCGCGGCTCGGCCTGGATCAATTTCCCGCGCGTTCTGTGCGAACGCTGGTCGCACGAGAACCTGGCCCTGATGGGCGATGCGGCGGCGAGCGCGCATTTCTCGATCGGTTCCGGCACCAAGCTGGCGCTTGAAAGCGCCATCGCGCTTGCCGACTATCTCCATTCCGAAAAGAGCCTCGATGCGGCTTTCGGGAAATACGAGGATGCGCGGCGCACGGAGGTGCTGAAGCTGCAATCGGCGGCGCGCAACTCGCTGGAATGGTTCGAGGAGGTCGAGCGCTATCTCGATCTCGACCCGGTGCAGTTCAACTATTCGCTCCTGACGCGCTCGCAGCGCATCAGCCATGAGAATCTGCGCCTGCGCGATCCCCGATGGCTGGCCGGCGCGGAGGCCTGGTTCCAGAAGCATGCCGGCGCCCCGGCCAACACCAACCGGCCGCCCATCTTCGCGCCTTTCCGCCTGCGTGATCTGACCTTGAAAAACCGCATCGTCGTTTCGCCGATGGCACAGTATCGCGCCGTCGACGGCACGCCGACCGACTGGCACTTCGTGCATTATTGCGAAAGGGCCAAGGGCGGCGCGGGGCTCGTCACCATCGAGATGACATGCGTGTCGCCGGAGGGCCGCATCACGCCCGGCTGCACCGGCTTCTACAAACCCGAGCACGAAGCGGCGTGGAAGCGCATCGTCGGTTTCGTGCATCGCGAGACCGAGGCGAAGATCTGCGCGCAGATTGGCCATTCGGGACCAAAGGGCTCCACGCAGCTTGGCTGGGAAGAGGCCGACGCGCCGCTCGCGGAAGGCAACTGGCCGCTGATCGCCGCCTCTTCCGTCCCCTGGTCACCGCAAAACCAGGTGCCGAAAGCGATGGACCGCGCCGATATGGACAGGGTGCGGGACCAGTTCGTCGCCTCTGCCCGCATGGCGGAACGCTGCGGCTTCGACATGGTGGAGTTGCATTTCGCCCATGGCTATCTGCTTTCCTCCTTCATTTCGCCGCTTACCAACAAGCGCACCGACGAATATGGCGGGTCGCTCGAAAACCGCATGCGCTATCCGCTGGAGATTTTCCGGGCGGTACGCGCCGTGTGGCCGGAAGAAAAACCGATCTCGGTGCGCATATCGGCGAATGACTGGGTCGGCGAGGAGGGCGTGACGCCGGGGGCGGCAGTCGGGATCGCGCGCATGCTGTATGAGGCGGGCGTCGATATCTGCGATGTCTCGGCAGGCCAGACCTCGACACGGGCAAAGCCTGTTTACGGCCGCATGTTTCAGACGCCCTTTTCCGACCGTATCCGCAACGAGACCGGCATGGCGACCATTGCGGTGGGCAACATCTACGAGCCGGACCACGCCAATTCCATCCTCATGGCCGGCCGCGCGGACCTCGTCTGCATGGCGCGTCCGCATTTGGCCGATCCGTACTGGACGCTGCATGCGGCGGCGAAGCTCGGCGACCACGGCGTGAAATGGCCCGATCCCTACCTCCCCGGCCGCGACCAGCTATACCGGCTGGCCAAGCGCCAGGAAGCCATGACGGGGAAGGTGTGATGTACGGCGACAAGGAAAGCACCCCCACTCCGGTTCGCTTCGCGAACCACCTCTCCCCCTGCCCGAGGGAGAGGAAGGGCGCCCGACTCGCGGCCGGCATTTCCTCTACCTCACGCAGTGGGGGAGAGGTGGCTCGGGCGCAGCCCGAGACGGAGTGGGGGTATAGCGGCGGGCCCGGAACCACGGGGTCGATTCAATGACCGCCCTTCATCACGCCCTGGTCAGCGGCGGCGGGTCAGGCATCGGCCGGGCGGTCGCGCTTTCGCTTGCCGAATCCGGTATCGCGGTGACCGTCTGCGGCCGCAAGGCCGCGCCTCTGGAAGCGGTCGCGGTGGGAAATCGGAATATCCACGCTCATGTCGCCGACGTAACCGACGAGGCCTCCGTCGCGGCGCTCTATGAAGCCGCCGAAGGCGCGCGCGGCCCCTTCGACATTGTCGTCGCCAATGCCGGCACCGCCTCCAGCGCGCCCGCCTATAGGACGACGCTCGAAGACTGGAACCGTATTCTCAATGTCAATCTGACGGGAGCGTTCCTTACCGTGCGCCCGGCGCTGAAAGGCATGGCAGAGCGCGGGCGCGGACGCATCGTCTTCATCGCTTCCGTCGCCGGCCTGCGCGGCTCGGCCTATGTGGCGCCCTATGTCGCGTCCAAGCATGGCGTGGTCGGGCTCATGAGGGCGCTTTCCGCCGAATTGCTTAAGACCGGCGTCACCGTCAATGCGATCTGCCCCGGCTATGTCCAGACCGAGATGCTGGAGGAATCGATCCGGCGCGTCATGGAGAAGACCGGCCGCGGCGAGGAGGAGGCCCGGCGCGGCTTTGCCGAGACCAATCCCAATCACCGGCTGATCCAGCCCGAGGAGGTCGCGGCCGCCGCCATGTGGCTGGTCAGCGACGCAGCTATCTCGGTCACCGGCCAGGCGATCGCCATTTCGGGAGGCGCGTGATGGTGAGTGCGCCGTTGACGGCCTTCCAGCCCGATGCGCCTTCCAAGGACCGGCTTCGCCTGTGGATCAGGCTCCTGCGCGCCTCGCGCTCCATCGAGGCCGAGTTGCGCGAGCGGCTGAAGACGGAATTCGGCTCGACCCTGCCCCGCTTCGACGTGCTCGCCGCGCTCTATCGCGAGCCGGACGGGATGGCGATGAGCGGTCTTTCGCGCTTCCTGCTCGTCTCCAACGGCAATGTGACCGGCATCGTGGAGCGGCTGGTGGCGGACGGCCTGGTTGCGCGCTCCAAGCGCGACGGCGACCGGCGCGCTTCCATCGTGCGGCTGACGGAACTGGGCACGGAGACCTTCGCCCGCATGGCTGCCGCGCATGAGGGCTGGGTGGACGCACTGCTCGGCGGGGTGGGCAGGGAGGAAGCCCGGCATCTCGCCGAGATGCTGAAATCGTTCCGGAGCGAATGGGAGGAATAAGATGCTTGGGCCATCGGCGCATACCGACACATTCGCGCGCGACAAGCTGCCGCCTGCAGAAGAATGGCCGGAATTCCCGCTCTCGGGCTTCGACTACCCCGAATATCTCAATGCCGGTGTCGAACTCACCGACCGCATGGTCGAAAAAGGCTTCGGCGACCATGTCGCGCTGATCGGCAACGGCCGTCGACGCACATACAAGGAACTGGCTGACTGGACGAGCCGGCTGGCGCATGCGCTGGTCGAGGATTACGGCGTCCAGCCCGGCAACCGCGTATTGATCCGCTCGGCCAACAACCCGGCCATGGTCGCCTGTTGGCTTGCCGCGACCAAGGCCGGCGCCGTCGTCGTCAACACGATGCCGCTCTTGCGCGCCGGCGAACTTTCCAAGATCGTCGACAAGGCTGAAATCTCGGTCGCACTCTGCGACACGAGGCTGATGGACGAGATGGTCGCCTGCGCCAAGACTAGCGGCTTCCTCAGACAAGTGATCGGCTTCGATGGCACCGCCAATTTCGACGCCGAACTCGATCGCATCGCCCTCGACAAGCCGGTGATCTTCGAAGCCGTGAAAACCGGCCGCGACGACGTGGCGCTTCTCGGGTTCACCTCCGGCACGACCGGCGTGCCCAAGGCGACGATGCATTTCCACCGGGACCTTCTGATCATCGCCGACGGCTATGCGAAGGAGGTGCTCGGCGTCACGCCCGACGATATCTTCGTCGGTTCGCCGCCGCTTGCCTTCACCTTCGGCCTCGGCGGGCTGGCGGTCTTCCCGCTGCGCTTCGGAGCGGCCGCCACGCTCTTGGAAAATGCCTCGCCGCCCAACATGATCGAGATCATCGAGAAATACCGCGCGACGGTCTCCTTCACCGCGCCGACCGCCTACCGCGCCATGCTGAAGGCGATGGACGAGGGGGCCGATCTCTCCTCGCTGCGCGCCGCGGTCTCTGCCGGCGAAACGCTGCCGGCGCCCGTCTTCGAGGAATGGACGAAGAAGACCGGCAAGCCGATCCTCGACGGGATCGGCTCGACGGAAATGCTGCATATCTTCATCACCAACCGTTTCGGCGATGCCGCGCCCGGCACGACCGGGCGGCCGGTTACGGGTTACGAGGCAAAGATCGTCGACGACGACATGAACGAAATGCCGCGTGGCGAGATCGGCAAGCTCGCGGTGCGCGGGCCGACCGGCTGCCGTTATCTCGATGATCGACGCCAGCGTATCTATGTCCGCGACGGCTGGAACCTGACCGGCGATTCCTTCATCCAGGACGAGGGCGGTTATTTCCATTTCGCCGCGCGCTCGGACGACCTCATCATCTCGTCGGGCTACAATATCGCCGGCCCGGAGGTGGAGGCGGCACTTCTTTCCCATGAAGAGGTGGTGGAATGCGCCGTGATCGGCGCGCCCGACCAGGCCCGGGGGCAGATCGTCGAGGCCTATGTCGTACTGGCCGAGGGCGTTGCCCGTGACGCGCTCACCGTCAAGCGGTTGCAGGACCACGTGAAGGCGACGATCGCGCCGTATAAATATCCGCGCTCGGTGAAGTTCATCGAAGCCTTGCCGAAGACACAGACGGGCAAGATCCAGCGCTTCCGGCTGAGGGAGGGAAAAGGATCATGACGGTACTTGTTACGAGGGTGGCTTCTACCCCCAGCCTCTCCCTGCAAGGGCAGGGCGATCGCATATGGAATTCGCGCGGCTTCGTACCCCCACCCCTGTCCCCTCCCCACAAGGGGGAGGGAGACGCCGTCATCGCTTTCCGAGATGAAATCATCGAAATTTGCGCTATGCAGCGCCAGACTAAGTCCCCCTCCCCCTTGTGGGGAGGGGCCAGGGGTGGGGGTCTATCGGCGGTCGAGGCAGTCGCATGACCGATTTCACACGCACCCGCGCCCTGTTCGATCTTCCCGCAGGCGTCGTCTATCTCGACGGCAATTCGCTCGGGCCGCTGCCGAAGGGCGTGGCCGAGCGGGTCTCCCGCACCGTCCGCGACGAATGGGGCGCGATGCTGATCCGCGGCTGGAACGACGCGGACTGGATCGGCCTGCCGGAAAGGGTGGGCGACAGGATCGCCAGGCTGGTCGGCGCACCGAAAGGCACGGTGATGGCCGGCGATTCCACCTCGGTCAATCTGTTCAAGGTGCTGACAGCGGCGCTTTCGGTTGCCGGGACGCGCCGCGTGGTTCTGTCCGACAGCGGCAATTTCCCCAACGATCTCTATGTCGCGCAGGAGGCGGTCCGGGCCCTGGGCATGGGCTACGAATTGAAGATCGCGGCGCCTGAAGCGATAGAGCGGACGATTGACGAAACCGTCGCTGTCCTCATGCTGACCGAGGTCGACTACCGCACCGGTCGTCTCCACGACATGAAGTCGCTGACGGAGAAAGCACACAAGGCGGGGGCGATCGCGGTCTGGGATCTTTGCCATTCCGCCGGCGCCCTGCCGATCGACCTCGATGGCGCCGATGCCGATTTCGCCATCGGCTGCGGCTACAAATATCTGAATGGCGGCCCTGGCGCGCCGGCTTTCATCTATTGCAAGCCGGAATGGGCAAAGCGCGCCGCCCCGGCCCTCGGCGGCTGGATGGGCCATGCGGAGCCCTTTGCTTTCGATCTTCAGTACCGGCCTGGCGACGGCATCACGCGCATGCGCGTCGGCACGCCGCCGATCCTCTCCATGGCCGCGCTCGATGCGGCGCTCGACGTGTGGGACGGAGTGGACATGAAGGCTGTCCGTGCTCGCTCGATCGAGCTGTCGGAATGCTTCATCAGGGAAGTGGAGGCACGCTGTTCCAGACTGGAGCTTGCCTCGCCACGCGATCCCAGCCGGCGTGGCAGCCAGGTGTCCTTCCGCTTCAAGCACGGTTATGAAACCATGCAGGCGCTGATCGCGGCCGGCGTGATCGGTGATTTCCGCGCGCCCGACATCATGCGCTTCGGCTTCACGCCGCTCTATCTCGGCATGGACGATGTGCTCACCGCCGTCGACCGGCTGGAAGACGTGATGAAACGCCGGCTCTGGGAAGAACCGGCCTATGCCGTGCGGGCGAAGGTGACGTGATGGGCGCGGACGATTTGAAGGAAAAAATGGCGGCCGCCGAACTGAGGCCGTCGATGTCCTACAGCGACTATCTCCAACTCGACAAGGTGCTGACCGCGCAGGCACCGATTTCCGCCTCGCCGGACGAGCTTCTCTTCATCATCCAGCATCAGACCTCGGAACTGTGGATGAAACTCGCTATCAGCGAATTGAGGGGCGCCATGCAGGCGGTGGCGGCGGACGAGTTGCGCCCCGCTTTCAAGAAGCTGACCCGCGTCGCCCGTATTTTCGAACAGTTGAACAATGCCTGGGACGTGCTGAGGACGATGACGCCCAGCGAATATACGAGTTTTCGCGCCGTGCTGGGACAATCGTCGGGCTTCCAGTCATGGCAATACCGAGCCATCGAATTCCTCGCCGGCAACCGCAATGCCGCGATGCTGAAGCAATATGCCGATCAGCCCGACCGCGTGCGCATACTGGAAGCGATCCTGGTCCGGCCGAGCCTCTATGACGAGGCGCTGTTGCTGCTTGCCCGTAACGGCTTCGATATCGGCGAGGAAGCTTACCGCACCGACTGGAGCCGGAAACGCGAGCCGAGCGCGGCGGTCCAGGTGGCGTGGAAAGCCGTTTATGTCGAACCCGACAAATATTGGGGGCTTTACGAACTGGCCGAGAAGCTGGTCGATTTTGAGGATTATTTCCGCCGCTGGCGGTTCAATCACGTGACGACGGTGGAACGGATCATCGGAATGAAACGCGGCACGGGCGGGACCTCCGGCGTTTCCTACTTGCGCAAGATGCTGGATGTGGAACTCTTTCCAGAACTGTGGCATCTGCGAACGGAACTATAACGGATAACCAAAGGGAGGAATGGAATGAGGAAAATACTGGCAGCTTGCGTCATGACCCTGGCTCTCGGCGTGGCGGGAACGGCCTTTGCCGAGCCGATCAAGATCGGCATGATCACGACGCTTTCCGGCGGCGGCGCCGGGCTCGGCGTCGATGTACGTGACGCCTTCGACCTCGCCATGAAGAAATCCGGCAACAAGGATATCCAGATCGTCACCGAGGACGACGCGATGAAGCCGGAACTCGCCGTGCAGATCGCAGACAAGATGCTGCAGAGCGACCATGTCGACCTCATGACCGGCATCATTTGGTCCAACCTCGCCATGGCCGTCGTGCCGAACGTCGTCGCTCAGGACGTGATCTACCTCTCGCCCAATGCCGGCCCGTCGGCGCTTGCCGGCAAGAACTGCAACAAGAACTATTTCAACGTCGCCTACCAGAACGACAATTTCCACGAGGCGATGGGCGAATACGCGAACAAGCAGTACAAGAAGGTCTTCATCCTGGCGCCGAACTATCCGGCCGGAAAGGATTCACTGACCGGCTTCAAGCGCTATTACAAGGGCGAGGTCGCGGGCGAGATCTACACCAAGCTCGGCCAGACCGACTATGCGGCCGAGATCGCCCAGGTCCGTGCGTCCGGGGCCGATGCCGTCTTCTTCTTCCTGCCCGGCGGCATGGGCATCGCCTTCACCAAGCAATATGCGCAGTCGGGCGTCGGCCTGCCGCTTCTGGGCCCTGCCTTCTCCTTCAGCCAGGATGTTCTGGGCGCCATCGGAGATGCCGCGCTCGGCGTCAAGAACTCCGCCTCCTGGTCGCACGACCTCGACAATGCGGCCAACAAGGAATTCGTCGAGGCGTTCAAGGCCGAATATAAAAGGTTGCCTTCGGTCTACGCCGCACAGGCCTGGGATACGGCGAATTTGATCCTGTCGGCCGCCGCCAAGGCCAGCGTCAAGGACAAGGACGCCTTCCGCGCAGCGCTCAAGGCGGCCGACTTCAAGTCGGTGCGCGGCAAGTTCAAGTTCAACACCAACAACCACCCCATCCAGGACATCTATGTGCGCGAGGTGGTGAAGGAAGACGGCGTGCTGACGAACAAGATCGTCGGCACGGCCTTCACCGACCACGGCGACGCCTACGCTGAGCAGTGCAAGATGTGAGGGGAGTTCTGTCTCTCTTCATTGGACGAGGGTTCGCGTATGAAGATACCCCCACCCCTAACCCCTCCCCACAAGGGGGAGGGGGATTCCGCTCTGACGTCGTACGGCATCAATCTTTGATGATTTTGGCTCAGAGCGCGGTGGCAGCATCTCCCTCCCCCTTGTGGGGAGGGGACAGGGGTGGGGGTAAGCAGCCACGCAAACCTTGCGTAACTTCCATATGCGATCGCCCTGCCTTTCTCGGCTGCCATCCGCAGAGGACGATGCTCACCAAGACATGTCCACTGACCTCCTCATAGAACAGGTGCTCAACGGCGTTCAGTTCGGCGTCATGCTGTTCCTGATGGCGGCCGGGCTGACGCTGATCTTCGGCGTCATGGGGCTGATCAATCTGGCGCATGGATCGCTCTATATGGTCGGTGCCTTCGCCTGCGCGGCGGTCGCGGCGGCGACGGGTTCGTTCTGGCTCGGCCTCGCCGCGAGCCTCGCCGCGGCTGCTGCTGCCGGCGCCATCGTGGAGGTCCTCGTGGTGCGGCGTCTCTACGGCCGCGACCACCTCGATCAGGTGCTCGCCACCTTCGCGCTGATCCTCATCTTCTCCGAAGGTATGCGCTGGCTGTTCGGTTCCTCGCCGCTCTACCTGAACATCCCTTCGGCGCTTTCGGGCGCCGTGTCGCTGCCCGGCGGGCTCGACTATTCGCTCTACCGGCTCTTCATCATCGTCGTCGGCATAGCGGTGGCGGCGGGGCTCTATTTCCTCATCGCGCATACGAGGCTCGGCATGCGCATCCGCGCCGGCGAATCCGACCGCGAGATGATCGCCGCCCTCGGTGTCGATATCACCACGCTCTATACGCTGGTCTTCGCGCTCGGGGCGGCGCTCGCCGGTCTTGCCGGCGCCATGGTCGGCGCGTTGCAGTCGGTCCAGGTCGGCATGGGCGAGCCGGTCCTGATCCTCGCTTTCGTCGTCATCGTCATCGGCGGTATCGGCTCGATCAAGGGCGCGCTCATCGGCGCCGTTCTGGTCGGCGTCATCGACACGCTCGGCCGCTTCCTGCTGCCGGCCGCGCTTCATCTCTTCCTGCCGGCCTCGCAGGCCGCCTCCATCGGCGGCGCGGTCGCCTCGATGCTCATCTACGTCTTCATGGCCCTCGTTCTGGTGGTCAGGCCGCAAGGCCTGTTCTCGGCAAATGCGTGAGGCGCCCCTGAAAACAGCCATGTCGATGCCGCTGTCGAGGCCCGTGTCCCGCGAGACGGCGGTCAGCCTGACACTCCTTCTTGCGCTTTTGGCAGGCGCGCTCATCGCACAAGCGAGCGGCGAGACGTTTTATGTCACGCTTGCCACACGCATCGCCATACTGGCTCTGGCGGCAACCGGCCTCAATCTGGCGCTCGGGCTTGGCGGGCTTGTCTCCTTTGGCCATGCCGCCTTCTTCGGCATCGGCGGCTATGCCTGCGGCATACTGGCGATTCACGCCTATAATGGCGAACCGATGATCTTCGGCCTGCCCGGCACGCAGGCGATGCCCGTCATCTGGCTTGTGGCGCTTGTCGCGAGCGGCCTCGTGGCAGTGGTGATCGGCGCGTTGAGCCTGAGGACTTCCGGCGTCTATTTCATCATGATCACGCTGGCCTTCGCGCAGATGATCTACTATTTCGCCATCTCCTGGCCGGCCTATGGCGGCGAGGACGGGCTGTCGATATTCGTGCGCAACAGTTTCCCCGGCGTGAACACGCTCCGCCCGCTGCCGTTCTTCCTCATATGTTTCGTTCTGCTTGCCGCGGGGCTCTTCTTCTTCAAGCTGGTGCGCGATTCCCGTTTCGGTGCCGCCCTTCAGGCGGCGCGCCAGAACCCGGTTCGCGTCGCAGCCCTCGGCATCGCGCCCTTCCGCATCCGTCTGGCCGCGTTCGTCCTGTCAGCGATGATGACCGGCGTGGCCGGGGCGCTCTATGTCGACCTGAATCGCTTTGTCAGCCCCTCGATGCTGTCCTGGCAGATGTCGGGTGAACTGATCGTCCTGGTCGTCCTGGGTGGGACCGGCCGGCTTGCCGGCCCGCTCGCCGGTGCTGCGCTCTATGTGCTTTTCGAATTCCTGCTGGGCGGCATGACCGAGCGCTGGCAGTTCTTCCTCGGACTGATCCTGCTTTTCGTCGTGCTCTTTGCGCGTGGCGGCGTGGTCGGTCTCTTGGCCGGGAGGGCGCGCCATGGCTGAGCCAGCGCTCCGCATCACCGGGCTTGCCAAATCCTTCGGCGCGCTGAAGGCGACCGACGGCGTCGATCTCGAACTCCGTGCCGGCGAAATCCACGCGCTGATCGGCCCTAACGGCGCCGGCAAATCGACCCTGATCGGCCAGATTGCCGGAACGCTCAGACCCGACCGCGGCGAGATCAGGCTTTACGGGCAGGAAGTGACGCATCTCGGCGCCGCGGCACGCTCGCGCCTCGGCATCGCGCGCACGTTCCAGGTATCCTCGCTGGTCGATGAATTCTCGGCGCTGCGCAATGTCATGCTGGCGGTTCAGGGGCAAAGCCGTACGAGTTACCGTTTCATCCGCAACGTCATGAACGATCGCGCCCTGGTCGAGCCGGCGCGCGAGGCGCTCGACCGCGCCGGTCTCGGACCACGCGCCGATGTGGCGGCTTCCGAACTGTCGCATGGGGAGCGCCGCCAGTTGGAGATCGCGGTCGCGCTGGCGCTCGGGCCCAAAATCTTCCTCCTGGACGAGCCGATGGCCGGCATGGGTCCGGATGGATCGCGCGCATTGACGGGTTTCCTCCATCGGCTGTGCGATGAGGCGCCGATCCTGCTTGTCGAACACGACATGGATGCGGTCTTCGCGCTCGCCGACCGCGTCTCGGTGCTGGTCTATGGACGGGTCGTGGCCAGCGGTACGGTCGACGAGATCAGGAACGATCCGATCGTGCGCGAAGCCTATCTCGGGGAGCCGGCCGCATGACGCTGCTCGAAGTCTCCGGGCTTGAGACATATTACGGCGCCAGCCAGGCGCTGTTCGGCGTCGAGCTTGCCGTCGGTGAGGGCGAGGTCGTGGCGCTGATGGGACGAAACGGCATGGGCAAGACCACGACCATCCGTTCGATCTGCAATCTGACCCCGGCGCGGGCTGGCACGATACGGTTCGCCGGCCGCGAGACGACGCGGCTCAGCCCGCACCGTATCGCCAGATGCGGCGTCGGCCTCGTGCCGGAGGGGCGACGCTGCTTCGCCAATCTGACGGTGGACGAAAACATGCGCGCCGCGGCACGTCCGGGTCGCTGGACGCCCGAGGCCGTCCACGATCTCTTTCCGCAGCTTGCCGGGCGGCGCCGGCAATATGCCGGTACGCTTTCGGGCGGCGAACAGCAGATGCTCGCCATCGGTCGCGCGCTGACGACCAATCCCACGCTTCTCATCCTCGACGAAGCGACCGAAGGCCTTGCGCCGCTGGTCCGCCAGGAAATCTGGGCCGCTTTGCGCCGGCTAAAGGAAGAGGGCCAGGCGATCCTTGTCGTCGACAAGACGCTGAAGGAACTGATGCCGGTCGCCGACCGATGTACGATCCTCGAAAAGGGCCGGACCGTCTGGCAAGGCCGCCCAGCCGAACTTGGCGTCGATATCCAGGACCGCTATCTCGGCGTCTGAAGTGCAGGAGAATCGCATGAGCACGAATCCCATTCATCGGGCGCTTCATCCGGCGGGATGGAAACCTGCCAAAGGCTACGCCAACGGCGTGGTGGCAAAGGGCCGCACCGTCTTTCTCGGCGGCCAGATCGGCTGGACCGGCGAGCAGGTGTTCGAAACGGAGGATTTCATCGGCCAGATGCGGCAGGCGCTCGCGAATATCGTCGATATCCTGCGCGAGGCCGGCGGACGGCCGGAGCACATCGTGCGCATGACCTGGTTCGTTACCGACAAGGCGGAGTATCTCGCCCGGCTCGACGAACTCGGCCAGGCCTATCGCGCCGTCATGGGCAAGCATTTCCCTGCCATGAGCGTGGTGCAGGTGGTGGCGCTCATGGAAGACGCGGCCAAGGTGGAGATAGAGGCGACCGCCGTCCTGCCGGAATGATTGCGGCGGTCCGCTGTCTGTTGCGACGGATAGAGGCGTTCGGCGCGATTGCTGTCCGGCAAACGACGAGACACCGTCAAATGCGGTGCATTCCGGTCAGTCCAAGGTAGCGTGCCTGGGTCCCGAAATCGGCTTTCAAGTTGCGAGCGTTCCGCTATGATCACGATAACTTTCAGCTTTTTATGGCCTGGGAGGAAATGACAAACTGGAGACTTGCCGGAAAGTCCGGCTCGAAATCAGGGAGAATGCTTACCATGTTGCGTCGCATAAAGACCGCGTTGATCGCGGGCGCCGCCATCGCGGCCTTTTCACAGGTCGCTCTTGCCGCTGACGTCAAAATCGCCGTGATCGGCGGCATCACCGGGCCGATCGAGAGCCTTGCGCCGCCGATCATCGCCAGCGGGAAATTCGTCTTCCAGCAGGTCAACGAGCAGGGCGGCTTCTGGAAGGACGGCACCAAAGCCGCCACGGTCGTGCTCGACGCGACCTGCGCCGACGCTACCAAGGCGGCGGACGCCGGCGACCGCGCCGTCAACGTCGAGAAGGTCGTCGCCATCAATGGCGCGCAGTGCTCCGGCGCGGCGATCGCGGTCGCCAACAACGCGGCCATTCCAGGCGGCGTGCTGACGATCTCGCCGTCCGCCACGTCACCGGCGCTAACGGCGTTGAAGGACAATGACCTCGTCTTCCGCACGGTTACCTCCGACGCCTATCAGGGCGAGGTGCTCGCCCATCTGATCATGTCGAAAGGCGTCAAGAATGTCGCCGTCACCTACGTCAACAACGACTACGGCAAGGGTTTCGCCGATTCCTTCGACAAGGCATTCAAGGAACTCGGCGGCACGGTAGCCGCCAGCCAGGCGCATGAAGACGGCAAGGCCGACTATCGCGCCGAGATCGGCAATCTGTCGGCGACAGGCGCCGATGCGCTGGTGGTACTCGCCTATGCCGACGGCTCCGGCCAGACGATCCTGCGCCAGGCGCTCGAAGGCGGCGATTTCAGCACCTTTTTCGGTGGCGACGGTATGGTCGCGGCCTCGCTGATCAAGAACGTGCCAGGCATCGAGGGCAAGATCACCTTCACCAAACCCTCCACGCCGAGTGGCGAGGGAAGGAAGCTGTATGAGGACATGATGAAGAAGGCCGGGCTCAACGCCGACGGCACCTTCGTCGCCAACTCCTATGACGCTTCCTTCATCATCGCCATGGCGATCGAGAAGGCCGGCAGCGCCGACCGCGCCAAGATCGCCAAGGCCGTCCGCGAGGTGACGACGGGAGAGGGCGAAACCGTCCTGCCGGGCGAATGGAAGAAGGCGAAGGAACTCATCGACGCGGGCAAGTCCGTGAAATATGAGGGCGCCACCGGCCTCATCACCTTCGACAAGAGCGGCGATGTGCCCGGCGTCTATCATGAGACCGTGCTCGCCGACGGCGGCGTCAAGGATCTCGGCCTGATCAAGATGCAATAGACTGCATCGAAGCAATTCCAGGAAAAGTGGGAACCGGTTTTCCGTTCGGAATTGCGTGAAACCAAAATGATGAAGCATGTAGCAGCCCCCGGGACGGCAACGCCCCGGGGCGTTTCATTTCCGGATCCGGGATATTGCCCGCGGCCGGAGTATATGGTCCGGTAGGGGGATTGGAGGGAGAGGAAATGCCGCGAGAGCTTGTGATCCGCAATGTCAGGCCGGCCGGCGCCAAGCCCGCGAACATATTGATTCGCGACGGTATTATCGCGGAAACGGATGCAGCGGATGACGCGTCCGGCGCTGAGAGGCTCGACGGCGAAGGCATGTTGCTGCTGCCTGGGCTGGTCGAAGCGCATACGCATCTCGACAAGACCCTTTGGGGCATGGGCTGGCTCGAACATACGGCCGGACCGGGCCTGATCGACAGGATCGAAAACGAGCGACGGGTGCGGCGCGAAACCGGCATCGATCCGGAGCGGCAGTCCGTCAGACTTGCCGCCCGGATGGTGAAAATGGGCACCACCCATATGCGCAGCCATGTCGATGTCGATACCGAGGTGGGACTCGCCGGGATCGAGGGCGTGATGGCCGCGCGCGAACGCCTCAAAGCGATTATCGACGTGGAGATCGTTGCCTTTCCCCAGTCCGGTTTGCTGGTTCGGCCGGGCACTCTCGAATTGGTCGACCGGGCTCTGGAACTGGGCGCGGAAGTGGTCGGCGGCCTGGATCCCTGTGCGATCGACCGCGATCCCAAGGGCCATCTCGATGCCGTCTTCGGCCTGGCCGGGAAGCATGGACGCCCGATCGACATTCATCTGCATGAGCCCGGTGAGATGGGCGCCTTCTCGCTGGACCTGATCATCGAACGTACACATGCGCTCGGCATGCAGGGCAAAGTCACGGTGAGCCACGCCTTCTGCCTGGGCATGCCCGATACCGCGCAGGTCGACAGGCTGATCGCCGCTCTTGCGAAGGAAGGTATCGCAATCATGACCACTGGCCCGTCCGCTTCTCCGGCGCCGCCGGTCAGGAAATGCCTCGACGCCGGCGTCGTGGTCTCGGCCGGATCGGACGGAGTACGCGACAGTTGGACACCCTACGGCAATGGCGACATGCTCGAACGCGCGATGCTGGTGGGGCTGCGCAACGGCTTCCGCCGCGATGAGGATATCGAACTTGCGCTCGACGTCTGCACCTATGGCGGCGCCAGGACTCTGGGTCTTGAGAACTATGGGCTGTCCGTCGGCTGCGCGGCGGACCTGCTTCTCGTGCCGGGCGAGACGGTGGCCGAAGCGGTGATATCGCGCCCTGCCGACCGTACCGTCATCAAGCGCGGCAGGATCGTCGCCCGTCGCGGAGAACTGACCGGCCCTGTTAATTGATCGGGGCGGCCCATTGGCATGAAAAAACCGGCGTCAGCTTGCTGACACCGGCATATTTGTTGGGTTGCCGCCTTGAGGCCGGGTTTTGAAAAACCTGGCTGGTTCGATCCGGCCAAGGCCCCGTGGGCGGGGGGCTTGGGGTTTACGGAGCCAATGCCGGACCGAACCGTCTCAGGCAACAAGCGGATGGTGGCCAGATATTGGGGCGTCAGCTTGGATAATATACGGCGGGAATGTGGCGGCGCATCACCAATTCCGACACGCTGTTCCGCTTTGTGACCGCAAGCCGCACCCTGCCGCCGGGGTTGATTTTCCCGGATGAACGCGCGAACGTGAACAAACCTGCTGAACGGAAGGCATTCTACATGGTCGATCGGGGAGACGCCACGGAGGATGGGGAAGATTCCGCAATATTGATCCCGTTCCCCGAAGCCCGGCGGCGGCGTCTCGAAATGCCGGTCACCTTCGACCGCCGGGAGCTTGACCAGATCCTGCGCATCTATGGCCGCATGGTGGCCGCCGGCGAATGGCGCGATTACGCCATCGACCATTTATCCGATCGCGCCGTGTTCTCCGTTTTCCGGCGGACGAGCGAGGTGCCGCTCTTCCAGATCGCCAAGATGCCCAAACTCGCACGCCGCCAGGGCGCTTTCGCGGTGATCGCGGCGGGCGGAATCATCCTGAAGCGCGGGCACGAGCTCGCCCGCGTGCTCGGCGTTTTCGACAGGACGCTGAAACTTGCCGAGGCCTGAACGGCTTCGCTGCCGGACGGGGGATGCTCAGTTCACCAGTGCGATGGTGGAGGCGCCCGCCATCAGGGCCGAGATAACGATCAATACGCCGTAAACCTTCGGCATGTCGAAGAGCATGGCGTGTCCGGCGAACCAGGCCGCCGTGGCCGCTCCGAGCGCAAAGAGAAAGCCGTCGCGCTGCCTGTAGACAAGGCTCGCCGCCATGAGGCCGCAAATGATGACGGCGCCGAAGACGATCGCTATCGCTATCGCCGACCGGTCAAGATCGCCGCCAATGCCCGCCCCGAGCGGGTTGCTCGGGATGCTCGGCCACTCATAATTCGGATCATCGTCGCTCATGCCTGTCCCTCCGAAAGGAGCCTGGCGCACAAAAGCATCGCGCCGCGCCACAGGCAAGTGGCAGTTATGACACCATCCGCCAGGAAAATGTCGTAGCCGACGCCATGGGCTTTTATTGGAGGCAGTGAACCGAAGCTGACGATATCAAGAATGGCACTGGTTTGCCTCGCGCTTGCTTCGGGCTGCTGGCACAAGACATGCCCGCAACAGATATAAAAGCCGATGCGCTTTCCGATTCATTGCGGTAGGCGGAATCAGCAGTATTCTGAGATTTCATGGACCGACCCCTCCATCAATCGCGCGCCGAACGATACGCGGCGTTCCGCCACCGGGCCTATCTGCGATTCTGGACGGCCCGGCTGCTCACCACATTCGCCACGCAGGTCGTTTCGGTCGCCGTCGGCTGGCAGATGTACGATCTGACGCGCGATCCCTTCGATCTCGGCCTGGTCGGGATCGTGCAGTTCCTGCCTTCGCTCATACTCTTCCTGGTGACGGGCATCGTCGCCGACCGTTTCGGCCGCCGGATCATCATGGGCCTCGCCGGCCTTCTCGAGGCCGCCTGCGCGGCGGCGCTTCTGCTCTTGACATGGAGCGGAGCGATCTCGGCGGCGCTGATCTTCGCCGTTCTTGCCGTGTTCGGCGTCGCCCGCGCCTTCTTCTCGCCGGCATCGGCCTCGCTGGTCGCCAATCTCGTGCCGGAGGAGGATTTCGCCAACGCCGTCGCCTGGAATTCCTCGGCCTGGCAGGTCGCCACCATCGCAGGACCCACCGCCGGCGGTCTGCTCTACGGCATCTCGCCTGTCATCGCCTTCGCGACCGCGGCGAGCATGATGGCGGCCGGTGGCCTGCTTGCGCTTTCCATTCCGAAACCCGCGCAGCAGAGCCAGGCGGAAAAGCCCTCGCTCGATATGCTCTTCGCCGGTTTCCGCTATATCAGGGCCGAAAAGGTCGTGCTGGGCGCCATTTCGCTCGATCTCTTCGCCGTTCTCCTCGGCGGCGCTGTTGCCCTGCTGCCGGTCTATGCCCGCGACATCCTCGATCTCGGACCATGGGGCCTCGGCCTCTTGCGCTCGGCTCCAGGCGTCGGCTCGCTTGCGGTTGCGGTGTGGCTCGCCGGCCATCCGGTGCGCGACCGTGCCGGCGCCATCATGTTCGTCGGCGTGGGGCTGTTCGGCCTGTTCACCACGCTATTCGGCCTGTCCACGATCACCTGGCTGTCGGTTGCGACGCTGGCGCTTATCGGCGCCGCCGACATGGTCAGCGTCTATGTCCGCGAGACATTGATCCAGCTATGGACGCCCGATCATCTGCGCGGCCGGGTCAACGCAGTGAACATGGTCTTCGTCGGAGCGTCGAACGAGGTCGGCGAGTTCCGGGCCGGCACCATGGCGGCCTTGATCGGCACGGTTCCGGCGGTAGTGGTCGGCGGCATCGGCGCGATCGCGGTCGCCGGGCTGTGGGCCGGCCTTTTCCCGGCGTTGCGCAAAGTACGCCATCTCGACGGGCGCGCCTGACGGTTTTTCAAGCGTCTCTCAATCGTCGCCGGCCTTGCCGCGTGTCCCCGGATGCCGGTCCTGGACAAGCTGGCGCAGCGCGATCCGCTCGTGGCTGTCGACGCCGATCAGCTCCGCGACGCGCCAGACGATATTGTCTTCCAGTTCATGCAGCTCGCCATCCGCATAGACGATTTCCCACATGATCTTCACGAACTCCACGCAGCCTTCGCGGGTGAGGCTGCGCTTCAGGACGCTGGTGAAGGCATAGAGGTCGATCGCCTCCCGGTCGGCTTCCTCGCCGGCCCGCACGAGTTCGTCGAGTTTGGAGCCGGAAAGCCCATAGGCCTCCGCCAGAAGGGCCTTCAGCCTGGTGTTCTCCACCTCCCGCCGGTCGCCGTCGGCGTCCATGACGTGGAACATCAGCGCGGCTGCCGCGACCTTCGGGTCGTCGGCCGTGAGTGTCTTCCGGCCGGGCTTGTTGCCGGGGAGATCGCCAAGGAATTCGAGAAGTCGGTCGAACATGCAGGAAAGGAACCTGTAGGTTTATCGATCGTGGCGGATAGGCTGCCTTATGAAGCTGGCGGGTCGGGAGAACATCTAGAGCGGTTTTCGGCCGAATGGAACCTTGCCGCCTGACGGAGGATCAGAACAGCCGGAATCTGCCCGGCGCCGTCCCGTCTTCCTCCTCCGCATCCTTCACGCCCGGATCGTCCGGCGGCGGTGGGATGCGCGCCTCGCGTTCCTCCTCGCGATCGGCGGAAGAGCGATGCGAGCGGCGATCCACCGGAGCGGCATCGACCTTGCCGGTATCGGCCTTTTCCGTATGGACTGGAGGTGTCTTGGTCTTCACCTTGCCGTCGCCAGGCGCAGACGCGACCTCCTCGGCCGGAATGCTCTTCGCGGTGCCTTCCGGCTCCGCCTCTCCGTCTTTCGCCATCGTCCCGATTTCCACGACCTTCGCATCGATGGCCGACGGCGGCTCGGTTGCTTTATTGAGTACCGGTGGCTCCAGCAGGTCCGGTTCGATGACCTGACCCAGACGCTCGGGCGGCTCCCGCCATTCGAAGGCATCGAGCCTGCCGGTCACCGGCGAGACCGGCGCCCATTGTTCGGACACGACGCCGTCCGCTTCCCACACCGGGTCGCGCGGCGCCCGCACCGCGCGCGCCAGCCAGGCGCGGACGCGGCCCTGGTCGCCGGTCTCCGCCTCCTCGATGTCGGCACGCAGCAGATACGCGCCCTCACGAGGCTGCTGCCTGATCGCAGCGTCCGCCTCTTCGCGCGCCAGCCTGAATTCGCCGGCATCGAGTGCCGCGCGCGCTATCGTGAGCGAGGATTCGGGGTTGTTCTGCCTGAGCGAGGCGAGTTTTTTCGCCCGCGCGAGCCGGTCGCGGGTCGAGTCGCCCGGACGCGCCTGCACATAGACGTCCGCGACCTGAGGATGCGCCGTCTTCTTCCACGCGGCTTCGAGGATCTTCGCGCCGCGTCTCAAATCGTCCTGCCGGAACAGCGCTTTCGCCGCCGTTACCGCTGCCGGCACGAAATCCGGCTCCAGCCGGTGCGCTTCGAGCGCCGCAGTCTTCGCGGCGGTCGGCTCGGCGTCGAGCACCGACATCGCCTTTGCCGTCAACAGCACCGCGCGGCGGCGATTGGCCGTCTTCTTCTCGACCTGGCCGACCGCGCGCTGCGTATCGAGCAGTTTCAGCGCGCCGTCCCAATCGCCTTCCTCGGCCTTCTCCTCCAGCGTAGCCTCGGCGGCCCAGATGAGCTGCGGCGCGAGCGACACGGCTTCGGCTGCATAATGGCGCTGGGCATTTCGGTCGCCGAGACGTTCGGCCTCTCGGTAAAGTCCGTGCAGCGCCAGCGGACGAAGCTCGGGATCGTCGAGCATCGCCTCGAATTTCTTGCGGGCCGCTGCATGATCGCCTTCAAGCAGCAGCGTCTGCGCCTCCAGAAGATGGATGAGCGGCTTCTGATCGGCGCTGATCAGCTTCACCGCCTGCTTGTTCATCTGCCTGGCGCGCGACAGATCGCCGGCGCCGGCCGCGATGATGCCGGTCGACAGCGACTGGTAGCCCCGGTCACGCCGCCGCGCCCGGAAATGCCGCGCCATCGCATAAGGGCTGTTCCAAATACTCTTCAGGAGCCACCAGAGGATCATCACCGCTGCAACGATGGCGACCACGACCACCGCCGCGACCATCAGCGTCACCTCGTATTGATATCCGCCGAAGGTAACGACGAGGTCGCCCGGCCGGTCGGCCAGCCAGGAAAAGCCGATGCCGAGCGCGAGAACGACGAGGAGGAAGAAAAAGACCCGGACCATCAGCCGTTCACCCCGTCTTCAGCGCGGAAGCGAGCGCCTTTTGCGCCAGCGCGTCGACCTTCAGCCGCGCCTGCAGCCCGCCCATGAAATCAGCGCCGGCCGCCTTCACCTTTTCCGGCAGCGCGGCGTATTCCTCGGCGGCCTTGGCGAGATCACCGCCGGCTACCGCATTGCGGAAACGCGTGATATCGGCGGCGACACCATCGCCCTCGACCTTGCCCACAGGACGCACCCTAACCAGCGACCGCGCGCTGGCGATGAGCCGGTCGACGGCGCTACCATCGGAAGAGGCGGCCTGTTCGGTCGCATCGAGCATCCTGTCCGCCACCGGTCCCACTTCGGCGGCGAGCCTAGCGCGTGTCGGCACGCCCTTGACGGCGAGTGCGCGCAACTCGCCGAGTTCGGGGGTGTCGGGCGCGACAGCGGCGAACATGTCGAGCTCGGCGGCAAACGAGCCGCCGCGATCGATCGCCGATTTCAGCGCCGAGGCGGCGATCGCGGCCGTCGCATGCGGCTCGTTTGCCCGGTCCGCGACCTTGCCGCCCAACACCGCGACGTTCTGTTCAAGCTTCTTGAGCGCATCGGCATTGGCGGCCGCCGTCTGGCCAAGCGAAGCGATTTTCTGGTCAAGGGCATCGACCGTCTGCGTGGAGGGGCTGGCTTTGCTCGCCGCCGCTACATTCTGTTCCAGCCTCGTGAGCCGATCCTGAACACCTTTCAGGGCAGCGGCATCCGTCGAGCCGCCGGAGGCCGTTGCCGATGTGGCGGCCGCGACATCCTTTTTTACCTGATCGAGATCGCTTGCCAGTTCGCCGATGTGCTTGTCAGACGGGGCGAGCGCCTGCTTTATCGTCTCCGCATCGACGGTGCCCGCATCAAAGGAAGCCACCTTCTGCTCGAGTGCGCCGACATCCGCACGCAGCGACTGGAGCGCAGCCGTGTCGCCGCCATTGCCGAGAGCAGGGATGAATCCGGCCCATTGCAGGCCGCCGGCAAGGAGAAGCGCAATCACGCCGCCCGCGATACCGGCGGCAAGCGGCCGGCCAAAACCGTCTGACGGGGTCGGCCGTGGCACGGACGCCGTCGCTTCGGCTTCAGCGGCCGAAGAACTCGCGCCATCGGCTCCATAGTAGGAAGTGAAGGCGGAAGAGTCGGTCCGGCCGGCGGAGGTGTCGGAGTCGATATTTTCCTCTGCCGTCACGGCTTCGTCCGGCGACTCGGTGCTTGCCGTCGACGCGGCTTCATTCCCCGACGCGACGGATTCGACCGTGGTCTCCGCCGCCGCTTCAGCCGGATCGGTAAGCCGCGATACCTGATCGGCGCCAAGCTCGATCGTCACCGGCTCCTTCTTCTTGCTGGAATGCCGGGCTCTTGGCGTTTTCACCATCCGCCTGCTCCGCTCCTGTGGTCAGATATCTAGTCGTGGCGATGAATATCGTGGCGCGGATACAAGCCGCTCGAATGATCTAGCACAATTCCTCTGACGGAAAAGGGCAGTGCCATGGTCGCAGGGTCAAACTATCCCGAAAGCCGCGCCAGCATGGCCTCTTCGTCCGGCTCGGCGGCGATGCGAACCTGCCCGCTATATGCCAGCAACGGCTCCGCAACCCGTATCGACATGCAGATCAGGATCGATCGGCCAAGCAATGACGACATGACCGACCGATCGGTCAGTCTGGAAAAGGCCTGGGCCGCTACACGCGAATAGAGCAAAACGACGTCGAATGCTTTACCCTTGAGCGCCGTTCTCAATTGCGCATCCGTATAGTCGATCACGACCGTATCGTAGGTCTCGAGGGAGATCACTTCGATACCTGCGGCACGAAGCGTCTCCTCGAAACCGCGTGTCCGCACGCGCCCACAGAGGTAGGCGACGCTCGTGCCGCGCACGAGACGGCCCGCCATCAGCGACGCCAGCCCCTGGCCATCGCCCGGTCCGACTGTGGCGGTCGCGAGTCCGGCTCCAGTGCCGGCCTCGGCGGTGCGCCGGCCGACCGCGAAGACCGGCAGGCCGGCAAGCGCCCGCAACAGCGAAGGGTTGGCATGGCGAATCGCATTGGCACTCGAAACGGCGACGGCACTGAAATCGTGCCCATCGGGCAATTCGGCCGGCAGCGGACGGATTTCAGTGAGCGGCAGGCAGACCGGCTCGAAACCCAGAACTTCCAGCCTTTTCGCGGTCTGCGCCGCGCCCGGTTCCGGGCGCGTTATCAGCACCCTGCCGCCCACCAATTACTATACCCAACTGTCGAAGAAGCGCGCGCCGGCCTTGCCGCGGATCGCCGCACCCGCTTCACGGCCAATCGTCTCGGCATCGGCCGTGCTTCCCGTGCGCGAAATCTCGTGGCACTCGCGCCCGTCCGGCGTCAGCACCATGCCGTGGAAGTCGAGCCGTTCGCCGTCGATCCGCGCGAGGCCCGCGATCGGCGTACGGCAGGAACCGTCGAGCACGGCGAGGAAGCCGCGTTCGCAGGCCAGCGCCTGCCCGGTCGGGCGGTCGTGGATCGGCGCGATCATTTCGGCGATGCGCCGGTTGTCGATCCTCGCCTCGATGCAGATCGCGCCCTGCCCGGGCGCCGGCGGGAATTTCTGCGGGTCGAGCATTTCGGTGATGCGTCCGGCAAGCCCGGACCGTGACAAGCCAGCGGCCGCGAGAAGCGTGGCGTCCACCTGTCCGCCGTCGAGCTTCGCCAACCTGGTCGGGACATTGCCGCGAAAATTGATGATCTCGATATCGGGCCTGAGCCGCCTTATCAGCGCCTGCCGCCTCAGTGAGGAAGAGCCGACCACCGCGCCTTTGGCCAAGCCCTCCAGCGTCGGCGCTGCCCGCCCGATGAAGGCGTCGCGCGGGTCGGCGCGTTCGAGGAAGGCGATGAGCGCCAGCCCGTCGGGCAGGAAGGTCGGCATGTCCTTGGAGGAATGCACCGCGATGTCGATGCGGCCGTCGAAGAGCGCGTCCTCGAGTTCCTTCGTGAACAGCCCCTTGCCGCCCACCTCCGCCAGTGGCCGGTCCTGGATGCGGTCGCCGCTGGTGGAGATCGGCATGATGGCGAAGGCGTCCTCCGGCAGGCCGTGCGCCGCCATCAGCCGCGCCCGCGTCTCGTTGGCCTGCGCCAGCGCCAGCGCGCTGCCGCGTGTTCCGATCTTCAGCACTTCCATCGGCATGGTTCCCACCGGGTGACGGGCGTGATAGTTCGTGCCCGTTTCCTACCGGGGAATGGCAGGCCGGGCAATGACGGAGACCGGGATACGGTGACGCGGGTATTGGGTATCGAGACAAGCTGCGACGAGACTGCCGCGGCGATCGTCTCGCTGGAAGGCGATCGGAGCGAAGTGCTCTCCTCGGTGGTGCTCAGCCAGATCGCCGAGCACGAGGCCTTTGGCGGGGTCGTGCCGGAGATCGCCGCGCGCGCGCATGTGGAAGCGCTGGACGGCGTCGTTGCGGCCGCGCTTGCCGATGCGAAGCTCGGCCTTGCCGGCGTCGACGCCATCGCCGTCACGGCCGGCCCCGGCCTGATCGGCGGGCTGATCGTCGGCGTGATGACGGCGAAGGCGCTCGCCGCCGCCAGCGGCAAGAGGCTGATCGCCGTCAACCATCTCGAAGGCCACGCACTCACCGCCCGTCTGACCGATGGGCTCGGCTTCCCCTATCTCCTGCTGCTCGTCTCCGGCGGGCATACGCAGATCGTGCTGGTTCGCGGCGTCGGAAGCTACGAGCGCTGGGCGACCACCATCGACGATGCGCTGGGCGAGGCCTTCGACAAGACGGCGAAGCTTCTCGGGCTGCCCTATCCGGGCGGCCCGAGCGTGGAGAAGGCGGCCGTGCGGGGCGACGCCGGCCGTTTCGACCTCCCGCGTCCGCTGAAGGGCGAGGCGAGGCTCGACTTCTCCTTTTCCGGTCTGAAGACCGCCGTACGGCAGGCGGCCAAGACTCTGGAGCCGCTGAGGGACACCGATGTCGACGATATCTGCGCCTCCTTCCAACGCGCCGTCTCCGAAACGCTGGCCGACCGGGTCGGCCGCAGCCTGGAGCGGTTCCACCGGGAGTTCCCAAGCATTGCCGAACCAGCGCTCGTCGTTGCCGGGGGGGTGGCGGCAAATGGCGAAATACGCTCGATGCTGACGACACTTTGCCGGCAAAGAGATTTCCGCTTCGTCGCTCCGCCGCTCGAACTCTGCACGGATAACGCCGTGATGATCGCCTGGGCCGGGCTGGAGCGGCTGCGTGCCGGGAAGGCGGATGAAAACGCCTTCGACATGGCGCCGCGCTCGCGCTGGCCGCTCGACGAGGATGCGGCACCGGCGCTCGGTGGGGGTCGCAGGGGGGCCAAGGCATGAGTGGAGCCATGGTATGAGCGGGGCGAAGATTGCGGTACTCGGCGGCGGCGCGTGGGGCACGGCGCTGGCGCTCACCATGCTCAATGCCGGGCACGAGCCCCTCCTTTGGGCACGCGACGCTCATACCGTCGATGCCGTCAACCGCCTGCACGAGAATCCGCGCTACCTGCCCGGCGTCCGGCTTGACGAAGCCTTGAAGGCGACAGCCGACCTTGCCGCCGCGCTTGCCGGCGCGCAGTGCGTTCTGCTCGTCACGCCAGCGCAGGCCCTGCGCGCGGCTTGTGGCGAAAGCGCGCCGCATATGCCGGGAGGCGCGCCGGCAGTCATCTGCGCCAAAGGCATCGAGGCGTCGACCGGCCGGCTTCTTTCCGAAATCGTCGGCGAGGTGCTGCCGGAAAATCCGGTCGCCGCCCTTTCCGGTCCGGGCTTTGCCGCCGACGTGTCGCGCGGCCTGCCCACGGCCGTCACGGTAGCGGCCCGCGACGAAGAACTCGCAGTTCGCCTCGCCGCGCTCCTCTCGGCGCCGCATCTGCGCTGCTATTCGAGCAGCGACCTCACCGGCGTCGAGATCGGTGGCGCGCTGAAGAACGTCATGGCCATCGCCGCCGGGGCGGCGTCGGGCGCGGAACTTGGCGCCAGCGCGCAGGCAGCACTTGTCACGCGCGGTTTCGTCGAACTGCGCCGCATCGGCGCTGCTTTCGGGGCGCGGCCGGAAACACTGATGGGCCTATCCGGCCTCGGCGACCTGATCCTTTCTTGCGGCTCGGCCCGTTCGCGCAATTTCGCCTACGGGCTGGCGCTCGGCCGCGGCGAAAGCGTCGAGGGTCGGCCGCTCGCCGAGGGCGTCGCAACCGCGAAGATCGCCGCCGAGCTGGCGCGAAAGCGCGGCATCGACGCGCCGATCGTCCAGGCCGTCGCCGCCCTCCTCGCCGGGCGTATCACCGTGCCGGAAGCAGTGGAATCGCTGCTTTCGCGGCCGCTGAAGAGCGAAGACGCTTGACGCGCCGGGCCTTGAAGCTTCAATCCCATTCGACAGGAGTTTTTCGATGCTTTTCGCCTTTATCTGCACCGACAAGCTGGACCATCTCGCCGTCCGCACCGAGACGCGCCCCGCTCACCTCGCCTATCTGCAGGACCTCAATTCGAAGGACGCGCTGAAATTCGCCGGCCCCTTCATCGATGCCGATGGCAAGCCCAACGGCACCCTCGCGGTTATCGAGGCGGACGATCGCAAGGCGGCGGAAGCGATCGCGGCCTCCGATCCCTATGCCAGGGCCGGGCTCTTCGCGAATGTCGAGATCAGGGCGTGGAACTGGGTCGTCAACAATCCGGCGGCAGGTTGAGAGGGAAAGCGATGAAATACTGGCTTTTCAAATCCGAACCGGATTCCTGGTCCTGGGAACAGCAGAAGGCGAAGGGCAAGGCCGGCCAGCAATGGGACGGCGTGCGCAACTACCAGGCGCGCAACAATATGCGGGCCATGGAGATCGGCGATCTCGGCTTCTTCTACCATTCCAACCATGGGCTCGATGTCGTGGGCATCGTCGAAGTCTGCGCGCTCGTCCATCACGATACGACGACCGACGACCCGCGCTGGGAATGCGTCGATATAAGCGCGGTCCGGGACGTGCCGAAGCCGGTCACGCTGAACGACATCAAGGCCAACCCGAAGCTCGCCGACATGGTGCTGGTCAACAATTCGCGCCTTTCCGTGCAGCCGGTTTCGGCGGCGGAGTGGAAAGAGGTTTGCCGCATGGGCGGGGTCGATCCGGCCCCGTAACGATCATTGGTCCTCAACCCCGAAAGCGCGGAAACCTTTATCCGTGCCAATACCGCGCTTGCCGCTTCGCCGCATGTGCCGGAAATCCACCTCCATCTCGCCGACGAGGCGCACGAACTCTGGAAGAAGACCGAGGAGGAACTTGCCGAGATCGGCCTGCCGCCGCCTTTCTGGGCGTTCGCTTGGGCGGGCGGGCAGGGGCTCGCCCGGCATGTTCTCGATCACTCGGCGCTGGTTGCGGGAAAGCGCATCCTCGATTTTGCGACCGGCTCCGGGCTGGTGGCGATCGCGGCATGCAGGGCGGGCGCCGGCGCGGTGATCGCGGCCGATGTCGATCCGTTCAGCCGCGTGGCCTGCACGCTGAATGCCGCCGCCAACGGCGTCGATTTCGCATTCACCGGAGAAGACCTGATCGGAACCGACGATGGCTGGGACATGGTCCTTGCCGGCGACGTCTTCTACGACCGCGAGCTGGCTGGCCGGCTGGTGCCGTGGTTTTCGGCCCTTCGCCTGCGCGGCGCGGAAGTGCTGGTCGGCGATCCTGGCCGGTCCTACCTGCCGAAGGACCGGCTCGAGGCGCTCGCGGTCTATGAGGTGCCGGTCAGCCGGGCGCTTGAGGATTCGGAAGTGAAGCGGACGACAGTGTGGCGGTTTGTGTGAGGAGTTTCCTCGTCAGGCCGGGGGTTGCATATGGACACAGCGTGAGGTTGCGAGGCTCTTTGCCCCCACTCCGTCGCGCTTCGCGCGCCACCTCTCCCCCACCTTCGTGGGGTAGAGGAAGGGTGCCGGGCGTTGCAGCCGGCGTTTCCTCTCCCCCGTCGATCGGGGGAGAGGTGGTCAGCGAAGCTGATCGGAGTGGGGGTCGAAGTGCTTGCGCAATGCCTGCCAGGCAAATGAAGAGGTGGTAGGAAAACCTACGCCACCTTCTTCTTCGGCTGAATGAGCCCACGTTCCAGCAGCAATTCGGCGATTTGCACCGTGTTCAGCGCCGCGCCCTTCCTGAGATTGTCCGAGACGACCCAGAGATTCAGCCCGTTCTCGACCGTCGGGTCCTCGCGGATGCGGCTGATATAGGTGGCATCCTCGCCGGCCGATTCGAGCGGCGAGATGTAGCCGCCGTCCTCATGCTTGTCGACGACGAGGCAGCCGGGCGCGTCGCGCAGGATCTCGCGCGCCTCGTCGGCGGTGATCGGCTTCTCGAATTCGAGGTTCACCGCCTCGGAATGGCCGATGAAGACGGGCACGCGCACGCAGGTGGCCGTCAGCTTGATCTTCGGGTCGAGGATCTTCTTGGTCTCGGCGACCATCTTCCATTCTTCCTTGGTCGAGCCGTCCTCCATGAAGACGTCGATATGGGGAATGACGTTGAAGGCGATGCGCTTGGTGAACTTCTTCGCCGTCACCGGATCGGCGACGAACACTGCGCGGGTCTGCTCGAAGAGTTCGTCCATGCCTTCCTTGCCGGCGCCGGAGACCGACTGGTAGGTCGCCACCACCACGCGCTTGATCCTCGCCGCGTCGTGCAGCGGCTTCAGCGCCACGACAAGCTGCGCCGTCGAGCAGTTCGGGTTGGCGATGATGTTCTTGCGGGTAAAGCCCGCGACCGCGTCCGGGTTGACCTCCGGCACGACGAGCGGAACATCCTGGTCGTAGCGCCAGGCCGACGAATTATCGATGACGATACAGCCCTGGCGGCCGATCTTCGGCGCCCAGTCCTTGGACACCGCGCCGCCCGCCGACATGATGCAGATATCCGTGTCGGAGAAATCGTAATTGTCGAGCGCGCGGACCTTCAGCGTCCTGTCGCCATAGGACACTTCCGTGCCCTGCGAGCGGCGCGAGGCGAGCGCCACGACCTCGTCCGCCGGAAAGCCGCGCTCCTCGAGGATATTGAGCATTTCGCGGCCCACATTGCCGGTGGCGCCCACAACCGCAATCTTGAAACCCATGATGGTATTCTCCTGTTCCTCTCCGCTCGTTTGTCGAACCCGCCGGCCGATGCGGGTCTTGGCTTATCCCCAGGGCCGGGCCCGGGGAGAGAGGGCGAGCAGGCCGGGGAAGTCAGACCGTTTTGGCGGTCGTTTTCGACGTCGTTTTGGCCATGAAGAGGACGGAGGGCATGCGCACGCCGTCAGGACCGGCGGTGAGGCCGGAACCTGCAAGCGTCTGGATAGCCGATATATGGCCGCGCATGGGAAACTCCGTATCGCGCGTGCTTTTACGCGCCTTGCCAAAATAGTCAATTCGCTGAGGCGGACCACGGGCCGAATTTCGGCTTTCGCCCGCATCTCTGTCGTTCCAGGGTCACGGACGGTTTCCCGAAAGCCGCCGTTTCTGTCGCGTCAAACCGTCGGCGTGATCTGGGGGCAGACAGGCGGCTTTCGGCTCCGCGACGAAAACTGCGGACGTTCACCCGGTGCCACCGAGCAAAATTACGGCAATGCCTGTGAGCGCTGCCGCCAACAGCACGACGAGCATCGGCAGTTGCAGCCTGAAAATCGCGAAAAGTGCGGCCAGCGTCAGGCCGAGGGACGGCAGGTTGATCGCGCTCCCCACAGGCACGTCGATCCTCATGCCGTAGCCCTCCCAGATTGCCGCCTGTCGAAACAGGACGTGGAGGGCGAACCAGATCGCCAGGTTCATGATGACGCCCACGACGGCGGCGGTTATGGCCGACATCGCGCCGGTCAACGCCACGTTGGTCCGCAGGGTTTCGATGAACGGTGCGCCGAGGAATATCCAGAGGAAGCACGGCACGAACGTCACCCACGTAGTGAGAACGGCCCCAAGGGTCGCGGCAACCATCGGGTCCAGTGCGCCAGGGCTGCGATAGGCGGCCATGAAGCCCACGAACTGCACGACCATTATGAGGGGACCGGGTGTCGTCTCCGCCATGCCGAGGCCGTCCAACATCTCCCCCGGCCGTAGCCATCCATAGTGTTGAACGGCCTGCTGTGCGACATAGGACAGGACTGCGTAGGCTCCGCCGAATGTCACCATGGCCATCTCGCTGAAGAAAACCGCGATCTGGCTGAATACGTGGTTTGGTCCGAGGGCGATGACGAGCAGCGCTACGGGGCCAAGCCACAAGGCGAGCAGCACAGCCGATATCCACAAAGACCACCGTTTGTTCGGCCGCGCGTGCTCAGGGGTCTCCTCTCCGAGTGCGGAATCCTTGTCCGCGAAGGCAGCGGCGGATGCCGTTCCGTGCCCGCCGCCTATCCGGAACAGCGGCGACTCCGCGCGACCTCCGACAAAGCCGATCACGCCGGCCGTGAGGATGATGAGCGGAAACGGCACATGGAAAAAGAAAATGGCGACGAAGGCCGCGACGGCGATGGCGATCATCGCGTAGTTCTTCAGAGCACGCTTGCCGATGCGTACGACCGCATGGAGGACGATCGCCAGGACCGCAGCCTTCAGGCCGAAAAACAGGCCTTCGATGACGGTGACATCACCGAACGCGGCATAGATGTAGCTGAGCGCCAGGATCGAGACGAACCCCGGCAGCACAAACAATGTCCCGGCAACAAGGCCGCCCTTGGTCTTGTGGAGCAGCCAGCCAACATAGACCGCGAGTTGCTGGGCTTCCGGCCCCGGCAGCAGCATGCAGTAGTTGAGGGCATGCAGGAATCGGTTCTCGCCGATCCAGCGCTTTTCCTCGACCAGAATGCGATGCATGACCGCGATCTGCCCGGCGGGACCGCCGAAGCTCAGAGCAGCCACCTTGGCCCATACCGCGACCGCCTCACGGAAGGGCACGCCATGATCAGGGGCGGCAGCCGTTTCCGGTGTCGTCTCCTTTTGGAGGAGCGTGGCCATGGTCACGCTCCCGGCTTGTTGGTCGGCCAGTTGTGCGTCTCGTCCGTCGCGTCCCGGCACCAACGGTAGAACGCATCGTAGAGCAGCATGCCCGCTTCCAGTTGCGCCAGGTCGTCGGAATACATGCGGGACAACCCGAGCGAGGCGGCCAGAAGCCCTGCGGCCTCCGGCGCGAGATCGAGCCGCGCGGTGTCGGCCGCCCGGACGATGGTCGCAAGCCTGAGCAGCGGTTCAGTCGCCAGACCGAATTCCTCCACCATCACGTCGAAGGTGCAGAGTTCGCCGCGATGGCTCCAGAACGCGTTTTCGATATCGAAGGGGGTCGCGGCAAACCGTTCCCCGACCGCCTGCACTTCCTGGGGCGTGACGAACAGGAATGCGGCATGCGGGTCGACAAAGCGCCGGATCAGCCACGGGCAGGCGATCCGGTCGATCTTGGGGCGGGATCGTGTCACCCAGACCGTTCTTCCGGTCGCGTCCGGAGCCGGGATTTTCGTGACAGGGACGCTAGGCAGACCCGACGCGATCCACGCGTCATGCCCCCCTTCAAGGGCTTCCGCAGGCGTTCCCATCTGGCGAAGCCATGCGGCGACGCCTTCGCTGAGTTTCTTTCCGCTTTGGCAGATTGCGACGGCGGTGGGGGTCGGGATCGATCCGCCCCATTCCTGTACGTGGGTATGCGGGCGGCGGACGGAGCTTGGTATCAACCGCGGGTCCGAGGCGAAGTCCTCGTCGGTGCGGACGTCGATCAGCGCCGGGCAGTTCGGCGTGCCGATCAGGCGGGCAAGCTTGTCTGGTGAAATCGTAGTGGGGGATGGCATGGCGCGTCCTTTCCGTTTGCCGGGTTCCTGGACGCGATTCTTGAGCCGTAGCCTCGTGGGGAGATCGCAATCCCCATGCGCGATTCCATCGCGCCGATCGGGGCCGCTGTCAATGCCTTCTTCCGGGCGTTACGACAAGACGAATGCTTTCCGCGCGACAAGCACAAGACGACACCAGCCACGATCGGAGTGCTCCTCGTGACGGCCGTTACGATGTGAGGCCGCGCCTCCAGCAGCCTGACGAGTTGCTGTCGAAAAACACCGCCGTGAGCGCGGAAACTCCAGACCTCGTTCCGTCGCCCCTCACCCCGAGCATCTCACGAACCCTCACGCGCCTTCGTTATTTGTGACGGAGCTCGACCCTGATCGCGCCAATTTCCAATGTTGGAAGGAGCCAGCAACAGAGGAAAATGAAATGGCAAATCCCAAATTCGACCGACCTGTCGCGATATTCACGGGTCTCGGATTTCCCCATGAGATCGAGAGTGTTCTCGACGCGTACCATTTTCTGCTCGAATGGAAGGGCATTCCCGACCTGGATCAGAGGGGGGCTATGGAAGTCTGCCGCAAAGCCCTTAGCGGAGCCAGAACAGGTCACGATGCGCGCAAGGCGTTTCAACGGTTTGCAAGAAACAGAGGCATCGTTGCCGATATGGGGTATGGCCGGGCCGCCTCCTCCCTTGCCGAGGAATGGTTGGTCCGCTGACCGTCCTCACCGATCGCTATTTCGGTCGGATATCGGGTCCAGCTTGATCTCGGCACGAGGACGACACAGTGCGGCGAGTGGAATGTCTAGACGGTCTGCGCGGCATTGCCGCGCTTTGGGTACTGTTCGGCCACGCGATGATCCTGACCGGCTTTTCCCTGCCTATCGTCGGCCATCCCGATCTCGGCGTCGATCTGTTCATCCTGTTGTCGGGCTTTCTGATGGTTTTCCAGTACCAGTTGCGCCGCGAAACAGAGGATTGGGCGGCGCCTCACACCTGGGTCGCTTTCTGGACCAGGCGGTTCTTCCGTATAGCTCCGCTCTTCTACCTGATGCTGGCCGCGGCCCTCATCCTCGGCCCCTTCATCTATGAGAACCGCGTCTTCATCGACACCTTTCTTGGCCGGACTCCGCAGAACCCGGCGCGCTATCTGGATTCAGGCCTCAAGAACGTCGTCATGCATCTGTCTTTCGCCTTCGGCCTGTTTCCGCATTATGCCTACCGGACGCCCCTGCCCGACTGGAGTCTGGGCCTGGAGATGCAATTCTATGCCGTCTTTCCCTTCCTCATCCTGCTTGCGCGCAAGGCGGGCTGGTACTCAATGGTGCTTCTGGTGGCCGCCGCCGGCATTATGGTGGCCGGGGTAATGAGGTGGTCGGGGATAGGATTCCCCATGCCTTCCTTCCTGCCGCTGAAGATCCAGATCTTTCTGTGCGGGATGCTGATCGCGGCCGATCATCGCCTCGGTGCCGCCTGGCTGGCGGCCCGGTTGGGTCTGGCGTTCCTGCTTGCCGCGGTCCCGATTGGCGGTCATCAGGACTTTGTTCGCCTCTTCATGCGTGAACTGCTTGTCCTGATCTTCTTTCTTCTGGTCCACGGGCGAAAACTGGCGATGGTCGGCCCTGTCGCCTCCCTGCTCGGCGGCAAGTTCTTCCACTGGCTCGGCGAATTGTCCTTTGGCGTCTATCTTGTCCATCTCCTGATCATGCAGCCCGTCGCCGGCTGGGCGATCGATCGGTTTGGTGCCGGCATTGGAGACTTTGCCCGGTTCTGCCTTGTCGTCGCTATCGTCGTGCCTGCAACCTATCTCACCGCATTCGTCACCTATAATGCGCTGGAGTTGCCTGGCCAGAGGTTGGGAAAGAGCGTCCTGAGATACACGATCGGAAGCCGCACCAAAGCGAAACAGACGCGCGCCGAAGAGATCGCAGCGCCGTGATCGCGTTTGCGCCGAAAGTTGACCGGCAGGTCGATTTCGCCGGCTGGGAACGTTTCGCGACGCCCATGGTTCTCCTTGGGGAAGGAGAAGAACAATGCCGTACAGGCCCGTCGATACCGGTCGCTCCGAGCATTTCGGTCGCCGTCAATATGCGAGCCCTCGTGAATTTTCCGGGCGCAAGGTGCGTCAGGGCAGGATCGTCCTCAACACGCCGCTGCGCCGTGCTGTCTTCATTGCCGGCCTTGTCATCGCCGTCGTGGTTGTATTTGCCCTCGCCTATATGACGTAGGGGTGGATTGCGATTGGCAATATTGTTGAATTCCTGCACCACCTCTCGACGAAAGCAGGAATATGGCCGTGTTGACCGCCATGTTACAGGAAACGTGAAAAACGGCCTTCTTGACATGGGGGAGCCCCCGCACAAACTCCGGTCAGGGTAGGTGATTTGCCGATGATTCGGCGCGGCGCGGAACGTCCGGTAGAGGCGGACGCGCACGGAAAGATCGGGGGAAACGCGATATGCGCGGTGATATCCTTCATTTCGACGGCACCCAGGGCGTGGGTGTCATCAATGGCGACGACGGCAGCCGCTATGCCTTCGCGCGCGGCGATCTGTATGAGCGGGTTCCCCTGGGAAAGGCCATGCGGGTCGAATTTCGGGCGGAACGCGGCCGTGCCCGCAACATCGCCCGTGCCCGCGGCGACGCGCGTGCCGCCAGCACGGTGAAATCCACAGGCTCGCGCAAGCCCGGCTTGTGGCACCATTTCCGCGACGGGCTGACGCGCAACTACGCCAATTTCCGGGGTAGGGCGCACCGCGCGGAATATTGGAGCTATGCGCTGTTCTGGCTGCTCGCGCTGGCGTTCGTCATGGGCGTCGGGCTCGTCTTCGACGGCGGCCTCACCGATTTCCGCGCGGCCGTGCAGGCGCCGGCGGTGACGGTGACGCTGTCGGTGGTCTTCGTGCTCGCGACGCTTCTGCCGGGGCTTGGCCTCGCCGTACGCCGCCAGCATGATATCGGGCTTTCGGGCTGGTACTCGCTTCTCGTGCTCATCCCGTCGCTCGGCAGCCTCGTCCTGCTCGCCTTCTCGCTCATCCCGAGCCAGAAGCGCGACAACAGATGGGGACCGGTGCCCGAGAATACCGTTTCCTGACGAGAGCGGCCGGTCCGTTCCGGCCGCAGCTCCGGCTACTTCGAAAGCGCCAGGAATTTTGCCGTGATGGCATTGCCCATCTCGGTCGTGCCAACCTTCTTCATGCCGTCCGAATGGATGTCGGCGGTCCTCAGGCCGTCGTCGAGGACCGCCGCGATTGCCGCCTCCAGCCGATCGGCTTCCGCCGTCATGCCGAAAGAGTAGCGCAGGCACATGGCGAAGGAAGCGATCATGGCGATCGGATTGGCGATGCCCTTGCCGGCGATGTCGGGCGCCGAGCCGTGGACCGGCTCGTAAAGCGCCTTGCGGCTGCCGGTCTTCGCGTCGGGGGCGCCGAGTGAAGCGGAAGGCAGCATGCCGAGTGAGCCGGTCAGCATGGCGGCGACGTCGGAAAGCATGTCGCCGAAGAGGTTGTCGGTGACGATGACGTCGAACTGCTTAGGCCAGCGGACAAGTTGCATGCCGCCGGCATCCGCCAGCATATGGTCGAGCTTCACGTCCGAATAGCGTGCCTTGTGGGTCGCCGTCACCACCTCGTTCCACAGGACGCCCGACTTCATGACGTTGCGCTTTTCCATGGAGGTGACGTGGTTCTTTCGCGTCCGCGCCAGTTCGAAGGCGACGCCCGAGATGCGCTCGATCTCGAATGTATCGTAGACCTGCGTGTCGATGCCGCGCTTCTGGCCGTTACCGAGGTCGATGATCTCCTTCGGCTCGCCGAAATAGACGCCACCAGTCAGCTCGCGCACGATCAGGATGTCGAGCCCTTCGACGACTTCCGGCTTCAGCGAGGAGGAGGCGGCAAGTGCGGGGTAGCAGATGGCTGGGCGGAGATTGGCGAAAAGCTGCATGTCCTTGCGCAGGCGCAGCAGCCCGGCCTCGGGGCGCACCTCATAGGGCACCGGGTCCCATTTCGGCCCACCAACCGCGCCGAACAGCACGGCGTCCGCTTGCATCGCCTTTTCCATGTCGGCGTCGGAGATCGCCTTGCCGTGGGCGTCATAGGCGCATCCACCGACAAGGCCCTCGTCGGTCGTGAAGCCACTGCCAAGACGATCGTTCATGGCCGCGATCAGCTTCTTCACCTCGGCCATGGCCTCGGGGCCGATGCCGTCGCCGGGGAGGAGGAAGAGTTTGCGCGATGCCATGGGACGTTTCCTGAATTGAGTAGCTGGATCGCGGCTTTGCTAAACGCTGGCCGCTTCGCGTGCAAGCCCGAGCTGCGGGCTTTGCTTGAGCCAGCGGGCCTCAATGTGTATATTCATGGCAAGTCATACACATCGGATATTGCCATGCGCACCAATATAGACATCGACGACCGGCTCATGAAGCAGGCCATGAAGGCGACAGGACAGAAAACGAAGAAGGCCGCTGTGGAGGCGGCTTTGCGCAAAGTCATCGAGATTTCCGATCAGGTGGCCGCACTGGATGACCTTTGGGGAATGGGATGGGAGGGCGATCTTCAGGAGATGCGAAATGACTGGACGCCGGACGTCGACTGGGGTCTGCAGGACAAGCCGGGCAAACCGTGATCGTCGTCGATAGCTCGGTCTGGATATTCGCCCTGCGCGGCGTGCTGCGGCCAAGCACGGTCCGGCTTCGACTGGAAACAGCAAGAGGGAGGATTCTGCTCGGCGATATCATACTGCTCGAAATCCTGCGCGGCGCTCGCGACGAGCGCCATGCTGTCCGGCTCGAAGCCGATCTCCGGCGACTTCCCTTGGTGACAATGATGGATGTCGATCTCGCGATTGCAGCGGCATCGAATTATCGCAAATTGCGATCGTACGGCATTACGACACGGGGCTTCGCCGACACGATCATCGCAACATACTGCATCGAGTATGGCCACGAACTCCTTCAGGACGACCGCGACTTCCTACCGATGGCCGAATATCTGGGACTGCGGCTCGCCTGAAAGTCGCGGCACGGCTTGTGGCCGGCGCTCATACGCCCCTTCTCAGCGCCGTAACCTCGATCTCGATCTTCATCTCGGGGCGGATGAGCCCGCAAATCGTCATCGTCGCGGCGGGCCGTATCTTGCCGAAGATTTTGCCGGTCACTGCGAAGACCGCGTCGGCAAAGGCCGCATCGGTCACGAGGTAATGCACGCGCACGACATCCGCCATAGCGAAGCCGGCGTCGGCGAGCGCCTTTCCGATCGTCGCGAGGCAGTTCTGCGCCTGTTCCCCGACATCGTCGGGCATCGTCATCGTGGCGTAATCGTAGCCGGTGGTGCCGGCGACGAAGCACCAGTCGCCCTGGACGACAGCGCGCGAATAGCCCGCCGCCTTCTCGAAGGGCGAACCGGTGGAGATCAGCCTACGTTCGTCCATGTCGAGATCAGGCCCTAAACTCAGGCCCAGGGCCGGCTTTCGGCGTAGCTCTTCTCGAAATTGTCGATGGATTTCGATTTCTGCAGCGTCAGGCCGATATCGTCGAGCCCGTTCAAGAGGCAGTGCCGGCGGAATTCGTCGAGGTCGAACTTGACCACGCCGCCGTCCGGCCCACGGATCTCCATTGCCTCGAGATCGACGGTCAGCGTCGCGTTGGCGCCGCGCGAGGCGTCGTCCATGAGCTTTTCCAGGTCTTCCGGGCTGACTACGACCGGCAGGATGCCGTTCTTGAAGCAGTTGTTGTAGAAAATGTCGGCGAAGCTGGTCGAGATCACACAATGGATGCCGAAATCGAGCAGCGCCCAGGGCGCGTGCTCGCGGCTCGAACCGCAGCCGAAATTATCGCCTGCGACCAGGATCTGCGCCTTGCGATAGGCCGGCTTGTTGAGCACGAAATCCGGGTTCTCCGCGCCGTCGTCGAGATAGCGCATCTCCGCGAACAGGCCCTTGCCGAGCCCGGTGCGCTTGATCGTCTTCAGATAATCCTTGGGGATGATCATGTCGGTATCGACATTGACGATTGGCATGGGGGCCGCGACGCCTGTGATCTTCGTGAATTTTTCCATGGTCCGGATTCCTGTAAATTCAAGCCGTGCTTTACAGGAAACGGAAGGCGGGGAAAAGGCTTTTGAGGCCGAAGCCGGTGCGCGCTATGAACCGTCTTCCGCCAGCGCTTCCGCCTGATGGCGATGCCCGTGTATCTCGTAGCCGATAACGGTGACGGCCGGCGCGAGCATGAGAATCACGAGGCAGACGGCCATCCCGACGCCGGAAAGTGCCGCGATGACGGCGAGCGCCACGACCGCGATCGTCGCGATCAGCAGCCAGATGTGGAACGGGTCGAAGCGGCGGACCAGATAATAATAGAGCGCATAGATCGAACCGAGAAACACGCCGACGGGTACGGCGAGGCAAAGCACGGTGGCAAGCGGGCCGATATGGGCCTTGTGCTCGATGAAATAGGCGGCGACGTGCAGGCCGGCGCCGGTGGCGACGATCGAGGCGATGGTCACCATCTGGCCGTAGCCCCAGACGAAGGACCGTTCGCGGTGCGCATGGAGCACCCGTCCCGAGGGCAGCATGTAATAGACCCACCACATGCCGAAGGTGAGGCCCATGCCGGCGATCGCGACCAGTGCGGCGTCCATGCTCCAGCCCTCTTCCTCGACTGCGGCCGACAGCGTCGCGACCGTGCCGACCACCCCTTCGCCGAGCGCGATGATGGCGAACAGGCTGTAGCGCTCGGCGATATGGTGAGGGTGCCAGGGCGTGCCGCCCTCCGTGCGTTCCGCGATCATCGGCCCCGCCAGTTCGATGAGGAGGAGGACAACGCCGAGGGCGAAGGAAACGGGTAGCGAGAAATCGACGAGGATCTGCGCGATCCAGCCGATCTGCGCGATCGATACGGCGATCACATAGGTGAGGCAGGCTTTGCGCCGGGCAGGGTCCTGTCGGGCGGCGCGCAGCCATTGCGACAGAAGGGCGACGCGCATGATGACATAGCCCAGCACCATGACCGAATTGTCCAGATGCGCGCCATGCTCGATCGACGCGAACAGGCGCGGCAAGCCGACGGCGAGCACCAGCACGCCGATCATCTGCACCATGGTGACGAGCCGGTATATCCAGTCATCCGTATCGAAGGCGGAAGAAAACCAGGAGAAGTTGATCCAGGCCCAGCAGATGGCGAAGGAGGCGAAGCCGAAGCCGAGAAGCGCCGCCATGTAGTGGCCTTCCGACAGCGCATGGGCGAACTGCGAGGCGGCCTGACCGAAGGCCATCACGAAGGTGAGGTCGAAGAGCAGCTCGAGCGGCGTTGCGACACGGTGCGCCTCATGCGGATCGCGCCCGCCCATCTGCCGGGCATGATGGTGGAGGATTTCGGAGCCAGGCGGCGTGATCGTCATGCATGGCCTTCGTCTGTGGCGTCACCGACGATAGAAAGGAAGGATGTTTGGCGTCAAGACGAGCGGTGAATGCTGCCGATCCGGCCTGCTTCACCCGTCGCTGCGGTTTATAGGCGGCTCAAAGAATGGCCTGAACCCGCGCAGCGACAACCACCACGAACCGTCATCCCGTAAATCGGGGCGGCGCAAGGCACCGTGCCGGTTGTCCTGGACCTATTCCGTAGAAGTGTGGAAACGTGGCGGCTTCCCGTCTTCGGCGATTGTCGGAAGGGCCAATGACACGCCGTCATTCCCGACACTCTCCGCTCCTTTCAGTCGCTCACGAGGTCGGGAATGACGGCGGGAGGGGCCGACCGCCAAACGTGGATAGATTTACGCCTGCCCGCCTCCGGAAGCGGCTGATCTCCGCGCTTCTCGCAATTTTTTGCGCCCTTTCTCTCCACGCCCTTTTCCCTTCCTCCATAATCCCCGTCAGCTCCTCCCATCGGGAACACCGGTCATGACGGTGATTGCGTGGGGAGGAGCCGGCGCCTCCGCCGCGATGCCGACGTGGCATCATGGCCGGGGAGGTCCCGTCTGGAGGTTCCCCTGGGGGCACTATGACCCCTGCGTGCCGGTAGAAGGTACACAGACCCGAGGCAGAAGAGCGCTTCGGGAGCAGCGGAACAGGTGGGAACAGAAATCGCCGGACGGGCGGCCGAAAGGACGCACGTAATTTACTAGATGAGCGAGCCTGCGGCCGCCCGTCTTTCCCGAGTGAACAATGGCCAGACCGGAAACGGGGCGTGGTGAGGATGAAGCATATTTGGAAGGCAAATGCGGATAATCCTCTGCTCCTTCACACCCCCCTCTGTCCTGCCGGACATCTCCCCCTCAAAGGGGGAGATTACGCCGGCCGCGCCGCCGCACCCCTTTCTGTAGTTTTGGAGATTGGCGGAGACCGCGATGCCAGCCGATCTCCCCCCTTGAGGGGGAGATGTCCGGCAGGACAGAGGGGGGTGCGAAGGGGCGGTGGACAGGAAAGGATACCCACAAACAATGAACCTCAAACGAGGGGCACCCCCAAACGCCTGACCGGGCGTCGCAGCATGTGCCGCGTCCCCGCGGAGCCCGGCCGCGCAAGCGGCGGTTCGGGCGTGAGCGAGAAGAAATCACCGAGCGAAGGAAACTGCGGCCGAACGTTCCACCTTGCGGGGTCGGGCTACTTTCTGCGGGGTTCGCGGTTGAACCCCATGGTACCCTTCCTATCTCGATGCGGCCACCAAGGAGAAAAACGATGAAATGTCCGATTGACGACGTCGAACTGGTGATCGCCGAACGCCAGGGCATCGAGATCGATTATTGCCCGAAATGCCGCGGCGTATGGCTGGATCGCGGCGAACTCGACAAGATCATTGAGCGCTCCGAACAGCGTGCGCCTCGCACTCATCAGGACGACGGCGACCGTTATCGGGACAGGGACGAGCGGCGCCCTTACAAGAAGAAAAAATCGATCCTGGGCGAGATTTTTGACTTCTGAATGCGGCAACCGGCCGGGTCAACGCGATCAGATCACGTTGAGTTCGCGGAAAGGCCGCCCTTCGGCAATGCGCTCATAGCCGAAGGCGGAGCAGTCGATGGTGCGGTAGGCGCCATGGACCACGAGTTCGGCGATCGCCCGGCCGGCGGCCGGCGCCTGCTGCAAGCCGTGACCGGAAAAGCCGTTGCAGAAGAGGAAGTTCGGCATCTCCGGATGCGGGCCGATGACGGCGTTCTGGTCGAGCGTGTTGTAGTCGTAATGGCCGGCCCAGGCACGCGTCGCCTTGATCGCCTCGAAGGCGGGGACGCGGGCGGCCAGCACCGGCCAGATCACTTCCTCGAAATAATGCCATTCCGGTTCGAAGTCGGCCGGATCGGCGGCGGAATCGGTCTCATACGGCTCGGCACCGCCGGTGATGTAGACCGACCCTTCCGGGCGGACATAGATGCCGGACGGATCGACGAGCAGCGGCATGTCGTCGAACCGGTCGCGCGCCTCGAAGACGAAGACCGAGCGCTTGCGCGGCTCGACCGGCAGCGCAAGGCCCGCAAGCGCGGCGATCCCGCCCGCTTGCGGGCCGGCGGCATTGATGACGATGCCGGCGTCAAGCGTCACACCGCCGGCGAGTGTCACGCCGACAGCCTTGCCTCCGGCCGTGCGGATGCCGACGACGCTGTCCTGGACGAAATCGATGGCGCGGTCCCTCAGCGCCTTGCGGAAGAGCGAGAGCAGCGCATGCGCGTCGAACCAGCCTTCGCCGCTCAGGCCATAGGCGCCGGCGGCGATGCCTTCCGCCGCGAGCCAGGGGAAGCGTCGCTTAAGCGCGGCCGCGTCCTCCAGCACGATATCGGCGCCTTCGGCCGCCTGTACGCGGTGGTTCTCGCGCAGGACCGCTTCGCCGGCAGGGCTGGCGAGAATAAGGTAGCCCTTTTCGTGGAAGCCGATATCGGCACCCGCCCCGAAGCGCGCCTCGAGGTCACGGAAAAGGCCCAGCGTGAAGCGCGACAGGCGGATGTTTTCGGCAATGGAGAATTGCTGGCGGATCGAGGCGCAGGAAAGCGTCGTCGCGGAATGCGCGAATTGCGGGTCGCGCTCGATCAGCGCGATGCGCCCGGCAAAACCCTCCTCGCGCAGGAAATAGGTGATCGAACTGCCGACGATCGCCCCGCCGATGATCGCAATATCCGTATACGCCATGTCCTCGCCCGTCTCGTTCGGCGCGAGACAATCAGCTTCGCCGCTCGCCCGCAAGAGCGGGGCTTGCCAGGCTTTGCGCCAGCGTCCATGAAGCGCATATGCCATCGACTTCCCGCCTCCGCCGCTCGGTGCTCTATGTGCCCGCCACGAACGAAAAGGCGCTCGCTAAGCTGCCTTCGCTCGATTGCGACGTGGCGGTCGTCGATCTGGAGGATTCCGTCGCCCCGGAAAGAAAGGATGAGGCGCGCGAGCGCATGCGCGGCTTTTTTAACCGGGGCGAGGGCGGCGGGAAGATGACGGTGATCCGCATCAACGCGCTTTCCGGCGAATGGGGGGCTGAGGATTTGCTCGCAGCACGCGCATGTAGGCCCGACGCGATCCTGCTGCCGAAGGTCGATACGCCGCGCGACGTGCTCGACGCCAACGACGCGCTCGACGAGATGGACGCGGCGTCCTCGCTGGAGCTTTGGGCCATGGTGGAGACGCCGAAGGCGATGCTCAATCTCGGCGCCATCGCCGAACTCGGCCGCGATCCCTCCGCGCGGCTTGCATGTTTCGTTGCCGGCACCAACGATCTCGTCAAGGAAACCGGGGTGCTGGCGACGGCGGACCGGCGTTACCTCATGCCGTGGCTGATGCAGATGGTGCTTGCCGCGCGCGCCGGCGGGCTCGATGTACTCGACGGAGTGAGCAACGATTTCCGCGACGCGGAGGCCTTCGCGCGCGAATGCGGCGAGGCGCGCGCCATGGGCTTCGACGGCAAGACGCTGATCCACCCGGCGCAGATCGGTCAGGCCAATGCCGTCTTTTCGCCCTCCGAGGCGGAGATAGCGGGAGCGGAGGAGATTGCGGATGCCTTCGCCAAGCCGGAGAATGCGGGCAGGGGAGCGATTTCCGTCAACGGCCGGATGGTCGAGAGGCTGCATCTGGAACAGGCAAGCCGCGTGCTTGCCAGGGCGGCCGCCACGAAGGAGCGAGGAAGATGAAGCTTTACCGTTTTCTGACCGGGTCCGACGATGCCAGCTTCTGCCACAAGGTGACGGCGGCCCTCAACAAGGGCTGGCACCTCTACGGCTCGCCGACCTACGCCTACGATACGGAGGGCAAGGTCATGAAATGCGGCCAGGCCGTCGTGAAGGACGTCGAGGGCAAGGAATACGAGCCTTCGGTCAAGCTGTCCGATTATTGAGAGGCGTTGCGGACGACGTCAGGGCGCGATGCGCTCGACGTCTTCCTCGATCCGCTCCATGTCGTCGTCGGAGAGGCCGAAATGGTGGCCGATCTCGTGGATGAGGACATGGGTGACGATATCGCCCAGCGTCTCCTCGTTCTCCGCCCAATAGTCGAGGACGGCGCGGCGGTAGAGCGTGATGCGGTTCGGCCCCTCGCCGGTGTGCGGGTTCCAGCGTTCGGCGATCCCGCGTCCCTCGAACAGGCCGAGCAGGTCGAAAGGCGTCTCCAGCGCGAGATCGTCCATGATCTCGTCGGTCGGGAATTCCGAGACCTGGATGACGATCTCGCCCGTAAGCTGGCGGAATCCCTCCGGCAGATGGGCATATGCTTCGAGTGCCAGGAGTTCCATCTCGTCGATGGACGGCGAGAGCTGGTCCTGCCAGGCGCGGGTTTGGTATATTCTTGCCATCCGCGCCATATAGCGGTTCGCATCGTGGCTTTCGAGAGGCAAGGACGCCGCGCCTTGGAACAAGGTTACGATAGGGCCGAACGGCGGCGGCGCCAACGGCGGCGGCGCGGAAAATGCCGGTCATTGGAAGTTGCGTCCTTTCGGCATGACCTTTCGCGGCCCATCCGCCAGCGCCTCGTAGTCGCGCTCGAGCGCTGGCAGCGCGCGGGCAAGCCGGCGGTAGCGCCTGTCACGACCGTCGCTCGTTGGCTTTTTGACCTCGTCGGCGCTGGATAGATCGTCGAGCGCCCGGAAACCTTCCGACAACTCGCTGAGCCATGGCGTCAGATCCTCGATGTGTTCGGCGATGATGTGGATGACGCCCGATTCCGACTGCACGGGGCCGTGGACCCGGATGAAGCGGGAGCCCATGACCACCGAACGGTAGCGCGCGAACCGCCTTTCCCAGATGATGATGTTGGCGATGCCGCCCTCGTCCTCGAGCGTCAGGAAGATCGCCTTTCCGTTGCCCGGCCGCTGACGCACGAGCACGAGGCCGGCGACCCATATGCGCCTGCCGTCCGGCACCGAAGGGAGCCGTGCACTGGGCGTTATGCCGGCCGTATCCAGACGCTGACGTAGGAAGGAGACGGGGTGTGCCTTCAGCGAGAGGCCGAGCATGCGGTAGTCATGGATGACATGCTCGCCGGGCGGCATGGCGGGCAGGGCGGCCTTTGGTTCATGGTCGCGCAAGGCAAGGTTCGGACGGTCGAAGAGCGGCAGGAATTCGGCGGCGGCCTTCCTGTCCAGCGCCTTCACCGCCCACAGCGCCTCGCGCCGGCCAAGCCCGATGGAGCGGAAGGCATCGGCTTGTGCAAGTTTCTCGATCTCGTCGACATCGAGGCCGGAACGAAGCCAGACATCGCGCACCGAATCGTAGCCGTCGCCGCGGCGCTCGACAAAAGCGACCATCCGATCCTCGGAAAGCCCCTTGACCTGCCGGAAGCCGAGCCGGACGGTGTTCTTCGTCAGGACGGTTTCCCGCATTTCCGCGTGGCGCGGATGGATGCGGCCCGGATCGAAATCGGCTTCTTCCAGCGTGCAGTCCCAGACGGAATGGTTGATGTCGACGTCGCGGATTTCGACGCCGTGGTCGCGCGCGTCGCGGACAAGCTGGGCAGGTTGGTAAAAACCCATCGGCTGCGAATTCAGGATCGCGGCGCAGAACACGTCGGGATAAAACGCCTTGAACCATGAGGAGGCATAGACAAGGAGCGCGAAAGAGGCGGCGTGGCTCTCGGGGAAGCCGTAATCGCCGAAACCCTTGATCTGGTTGAAGCAGCGCTGGGCGAATTCTTCCGAATAGTTATTGCCGACCATGCCTTCGATCATCCGCTTTTCATATAGCTCAATCGTGCCGTTGCGCCGGAAGGTCGCCATGGCGCGTCGCAACTGGTCGGCCTCGCCGGGCGTGAAGCCGCCGGCATCGATGGCGATCTTCATGGCCTGTTCCTGGAAAAGCGGGACACCGAGCGTTCGTTCCAGGATGGCTTCCAGCGCAGGGCTCGGATAGTCGACTTTTTCCTTTTTCATCCGCCGGCGCAGATAGGGATGCACCATGTCGCCCTGGATCGGGCCGGGGCGGACGATCGCCACTTCGATGACGAGGTCGTAGAATTTCCTTGGGCGCAGCCTCGGCAGCATGGACATCTGCGCCCGGCTCTCGATCTGGAAGACGCCAAGCGTGTCGGCGCGGCAGATCATGTCGTAGACCTTTTCGTCCTCTGGCGGGACCGTCGCTAAGGTGAGGCGCCGGCCATATTTGTCGCGCACGCGGTAGTGATCCTCAAGCAGATTGAAGGCGCGTTTCAGGCAGGAGAGCATGCCGAGCGCGAGCACATCGACCTTGAGAATACGGACTGTGTCGAGGTCGTCCTTGTCCCACTCCACCATCCTGCGCGATTCCATCGCGGTCTTGACGATGGGGACGATCTCGTCGAGCCGATCCTTCGTGATGACGAAGCCGCCGACATGTTGCGTCAGGTGGCGGGGGAACCCGATGATCTCGTTGACGCGGGCGACGACATGCCGGGTCGTCGGATCGGCGAGGTCGATGCCGGCGGCTTTGGCCTCCTTCTCGCCGACACCGGAGGTCGACCAGCCCCAGATCGTGCCCGACAATGCGCTTCGAACATCGTCCGACAGGCCCATCGCCTTCGCCACCTCGCGCAGCGCCGAGCGGCCGCGATAGCTGGTGACGGCAGCGGCGAGCGCTGTCCGCTTCTCCGAATACTTGGAATAGATGTACTGGATGATTTCCTCGCGCCGCTCGTGTTCGAAATCGACGTCGATGTCCGGCGGCTCGTCGCGCTCCGTGGAGACGAAGCGCTCGAACAGCACGTCGGTGAGGGCCGGATCGACCTCCGTTATATGAAGGCAGAAGCAGATGACGGAATTGGCGGCCGAGCCGCGTCCCTGGCAGAGAATCCCCACCCCGTCCGATCGCGCGAAGCGCACGATGTCGTGGACTGTGAGGAAGTAGCGCGCATATTTCTTCCCCGCGACGATGCCGAGTTCGTGCCGGATCAGAGCCTGCACCTTTTCCGGCACGCCTTCGGGGTAGCGTCTTTCCGCGCCCTCCCAGGTCAGCCGTTCCAATTCGGTCTGCGGATCGACGCCCTCTTCGGTCGTTTCCTCCGGATAATTGTGCTTCAGCTCGTCCAGGCTGAAAGTGAGGGTCTCCGCGAAGCGTAGCGTCTCCGACAGCGCTTGCGGGTAGCGGCGGAAGAGGCGTGCCATTTCGCCGGGTGTTTTCAGATGGCGTTCGGCATTGGCGGCAAGTGCCAGGCCGGCTTCGGCTATAGGCACATTGAGGCGGATTGCGGTGAGCACGTCCTGCAGCGGCCGCCTTTCCGTGGAGTGATAAAGAACATCGTTGGTCGCCATCAGCGGAACGCCTGCGGCTTCCGCCATTGCCGCCGCTTGCTCCAGTCTGAACCGGTCGTCACCGTGATAATCCGGCGCGACGGCTAGCCACAGATTACGGCCGAAGCGATCCTTGAATTGCCGGACCAACGCCAGATTGTCCTCCGCTGGCACCGACAAATCCGGTAGCACAGCAAGCGACAGCCGGTCGCCCCATTCGAGGAGGTCGTCGCGCCTCAAGAGGGTAGCACCCTTTTCGGTCTCCTCGCGCAGATTGGCCTGGGTCAGCATGCGGCAGAGATGCCCCCAGCCTTTGCGGTCTTGTGAATAGGCGAGAATATCGGGCGTTCCGTGCTCGAAGACCAACCGGCAGCCGGGGTGGTAGGGAAGCTGGACCGCTTCCGTATCCTCGGAAAGCTTGATGTATCTCGACTGGCTCCAGGCGCGCACCACGCCGGCGACGCTGTTGCGGTCGGCAAGGCCCATTCCCGCATGGCCGAGGAGACAGGCGGTCTTCACCAGTTCCTCGGGTCTCGAAGCGCCGCGCAGGAAGGAGAAATTCGACTGGACGCCGAACTCGATATAGGGCGGTTGCGCCATGAGAGAGGAAACGTTCATGCGAAGATGCCGTGCATGAACCAGCGCGGGCCTTGCGGGGCCTCGCCGTAGAGGCCCTGCCGGTAGAGCCAGAAGCGCCGGCCCTCCTCGTCCTCGACGCGGAAATAGTCGCGTGTCCCTTCGCTTCCGTCCCCGCGCCACCATTCCGGCGCGATGCGTTCCGGCCCCTCGGATGCCGCGACACGATGGAATACGCGGCGCCAGCGGAAGGAGGCGGGCGCGCCTTCCGGAACCTCCGCCGCGATCGCTTCGATCGGCTCGGGAGAGGAGAATAGACGGATCGGGCGTTCGGGGAGATGCGGGGCGGTACCCCCACCCCTGCCCCCTCCCCACAAGGGGGAGGCAATCGCATATGAAGTTCGACCCCCACTCCGATTTGCTTCGCAAACCACCTCTCCCCCGCTCGACGGGGGAGAGGAAGTGCCGGCCGCTAGGCTAGGCTCCTTTCCTCGCCCCCACGAAAGTGGGGGAGAGGTGGCGCGCGAAGCGCGACGGAGTGGGGGATATTTGGTCATATGCGATAGTTCTGCCCCTTGTGGGGAGGAGGTGATTTCATATGCGGCGGTCCTTCCGGCAAAGGGTACGGCTGCGGCCGCACGTTCGGGCAGATGGCTTTCGACGGGGATGGCCTTCAGCACGGCATGGTCGCCAAGGCGCGCCCGGATGCGGTCGGAGAACAGGACCAGCCTTTCCTCCTCCGATGCATCCTCTCCGGAAAAATCGGCCTGCCATGCCTCGAAGCGGGCAAGGGAAAGGGCTGAAAGCCTTACCAGATCGAAACCGAAGCCCGCGTCGATCCGGTCTTCAAGCGCAGCGAGCTTTTCATGGAAAAGGAGGCCGATCCTGTCCGGGTCGCGTAGCGGCCGCGCGGTGCCGACCGCGATCCGGCTGACGGCGCCGTCGACCCGGAAAAGCGCCAGTTGCAGGGATCGCGCGCCTTCTCCACGCCGCTCGAGGTCCGCCTTCAGCGTAGCGGCGAGCAATCCGACCAGCCGCTCGATCGCCTCCATCGTCACGATCGGCTCGACGAGCCGGCGCTCCACCGCGAGCGGCGGTGCCGGCAGGCGCGGCGATATCGGCTCCTCCACCTGGCCGAGCGCCTGGTCGATGCGTAGGAAAAGGAGCTTGCCGAAGCGCCGGGCAAGCGGCGCGCGCGGCGTCTGCATGACCGCGCCCACGGTCCTCAGGCCAACGCTTTCCAGCCCGCCGCGCACCGCCGCGTCAAGCCGAAGCGCCGGCAAGGGCAGCGGCGCCAGCGCCTCCGCCTCGTCTCCCTCTTCGATTGCCGAGAGGGAAAAACGCGCCGCGGCCCATGCCGCTCCCGGCGTCGAGGCGATGCTCGCACGAAGATCGAATCCCTGATGGAAGAAGCGGGCAAGGATATCGTCGAGCATCGCCTTTTCGCCGCCGAAGAGATGGGCGCAGCCGGTTATGTCGAGGAAAAGGCCGTCCTCGCCTTCCAGCGCCACCAGCGGCGTGTAGCGGTCGCACCAGTCGGCGAGGCTTTCGAGCAGACGCCTGTCCGCCACCGGATCGGTCTCGGCGATCTCGATCCCGGGGTGCATGGCACACGCATCCGCGATCCCCACGCCGCGCTTCAAGCCGAGCGCCTCGGCCTGTTCATCAAGCGCTGCGATGCGTCTCGTATTGTTCTCGTGGCGGCTGACGATGAGGGGCGTTCGTTTCATCTGTGCCGACCGGGCCGCCATCCGGGAACGCCAGGAGCGTCCGTGCCGCTGGCGCAGGATGCGGTCGGTCGGAAGATGCGGAAACCACAATGCCAATATTCTCTGTCCCATGGTCTTCCTGCCGTCTTTCGCGGAAGCCGCGCTCGGCGGCATCCCATTCGAGGATGAATTCTCCGGACGCGGCGTTCCGGCTCTTGCCGATGCCGACGGTGAAGGAAGGCGGGCCGATGGAGTGGGCAAGCGGGCCGGCAAGCGTCGATCGGGGCCGGGCGCGCGCCGGCGCAACGACAAGCCGGAGCGGCGCTGCGGTCGGCTCGGCAAAACCCGCCTCACGCAACAGGAAGAGAGGCCGGCCGGCCTGGAGCGCACGCCGGTGCAGGCGTCTTGTCGCGGTGAGGTCGAGCCGGCGCGGATTGCCTCCGGTTTCGAGGAATGTCGCCGAAAGGGCTTTCAGCCGCGCCGCCTCCTCGGCGATCCAGAGAGCGTCCCGGAGCCGGCGGGGGGCGGAGAAGAGGACAGCGCCCGGCCCGAGGCCGAAACGCGCGCAAAGACCCGGAAGGTAGGGGGTACCCGTCTCCTTGAAGATGTCCGCCGTACCGATCCACAAGAGCGGCCCGATCACCTCCTCCTTCAGGAGAAGGCTTGCCAGCGCAAGCGCAAAGCCTGCCACCGCTCCGGCGTCGCGTGCCTCCGCACCGTGGATCTCGATGAGGCCGGCTCGCGGCAGACCACCGCCGAGAGCAGCATCAAGGGATTCCGCACCTGTCCGCAACAGGGACGAGCGTCCCATGCCGGCGGCCTGACCGTCGCGGCGCCTGAGGATGCCGCCTGCATCCTCAGGCGCGCCGGACGGCTCGACCAGCCTGTCGGCAAGGACGCCCTCGATCTTTGCGATTTCCCGGCGCAGGGCAGAAATGGTCTCCCGCGCCATGGCGTGGCTGGCCATGACGGTATCCGCTCTTCCGACAATTTGTTCATGCTATGTTCTTATGGATTCCAGAGCTCTCCCGAAGAGTCAAGCGTCTTCCTTCCGCAGGAGAAAAGAATTTATTCCTGTCCGTGCCGATATGTTCGCTTTATGGAATTCCTTAAAGAACCCGTTTACCTTTCTCCAAGGAAGGGGGCGCACGCTAGCAAAGCGTAACATGCCCTCATATAAATTGATAAACGCATCCCGGCCGCTCCGTGGCAGATGATGCCGAAAGCCTGATGAATTCTGGGGATTCGAGACCGATGTCAAAGCGCTATTTCGGAACGGATGGCATCCGCGGACACGCCAATTCCTTTCCGATGACGCCGGCGATCGCCATGCGGGTCGGCATGGCGGCCGGCATGTCCTTCCAGCGCGGGACGCACCGCCACCGCGTCGTCATCGGCAAGGACACACGCCTTTCCGGCTACATGATCGAGAATGCGCTGGTGGCCGGTTTCTGCTCCGCCGGCATGGACGTGTTTTTGCTCGGCCCTATTCCCACGCCCGCCGTCGCCATGCTGTCGCGCTCGCTGAGAGCCGATATCGGCGTCATGATCTCGGCCTCCCACAATCCCTACCAGGACAACGGCATCAAGCTGTTCGGTCCCGATGGCTACAAGCTTTCCGACGAGATCGAGGAGCGCATCGAGCATCTCCTCGAGAACGAAGATGAGATCAGCGTCGCTGACGCCGACAGCCTCGGCCGCGCCAAGCGCGTCGACGGCGTGCATGACCGCTATATCGAATTCGCCAAGCGCACCTTGCCGCGCTCCATGTCGCTGTCGGGCATGCGGGTGGTCGTCGATTGCGCCAACGGCGCGGCCTACAAGGTGGCGCCGGCCGCACTTTGGGAACTCGGCGCCGAGGTCATCACCATCAATGGCGAGCCAAACGGCTTCAACATCAACAAGGATTGTGGCTCCACCAATCCGCTCAGCCTGTGCAAGAAGGTGCATGAGGTGCGCGCCGATATCGGCATCGCGCTCGACGGCGATGCCGACCGCATGGTGATCGTCGACGAGAACGGCACGGTGATCGACGGCGACCAGGTGATGGCGCTGATCGCCGAATCCTGGAACGAGAGCGGCAGGCTTGCCGGCGGCGGCATCGTCGCCACCGTCATGTCCAATCTCGGCCTGGAGCGCTTCCTGAACGACGCGGGGCTGACGCTGCTGCGCACCCAGGTCGGCGACCGCTATGTCGTCGAACACATGCGCCAGCACGGGCTGAATGTCGGTGGCGAGCAGTCCGGCCACATCATCCTCTCCGATTTCTCCACGACCGGCGACGGACTTGTCTCGGCGCTGCAGGTGCTCGCCTGCATCAAGCGCACCGGCCGGCCGGCGAGCGAGGTCTGCCGCAAGTTCGAGCCGGTGCCGCAGATGCTGAAGAATGTCCGCTTCTCCGGCGACAAGCCGCTGGAAAGCGCGCCGGTGAAGGCCGTCATCGAGGACGCGCGCAACCGGCTGGGCGATAGCGGCCGGCTGGTCATCCGCGCATCGGGAACCGAGCCGCTCATCCGCGTCATGGCGGAGGCCGACGACCGCTCGCTCGTCGAAGCCGTCGTCGACGATATCGTCGGGATCATCTCGGATACGCGCAGCGCCGCCTGAGACCAAACCCTACCGGGAACGCCGTCTTTTCACCGTCGGACCCGTCGGCGAGGGTCCTTCGCGCCGCTTTCGCGCGGGAGGATCGTGGTTAAAGATTAGGGTTAAGCCGAATTTAACTAAATAGGCTGCATTATCCCTTTCACGTTCAACCGAGGGTACGCCTTTCAGCCGGCGTCAAGGGGATGTGTCATGTTTGCAAAGTCGAAGTCGGCCTTGCTCGGAATTCTGTTTCTGGCCGGCATCTCGGCGCCAGCCGCCGCCGCCGATCTTTATGAGCCGCCGGTGGTTCCGGCGCCGGTCTATCAGCCCGTCGAGACAGGCGGCTGGTACATTCGCGGCGATGTCGACTATCACTGGTCGAAGCTGCGCGGCGCGAACTACATCACTTATGGCGGTGCCCCTTGCGGGGGCTGTACGCCTGGCAATGATTTCGATTCGACCAAACTCGACGGGTCATGGTCTCTCGGTATTGGTGCCGGCTACAACATCAATTCCTATCTGCGTACAGACCTGACCGCCGACTACTGGTTCAAGTCCGACTTCACCGGCAAATCGAGTAGCGCCGGTCCATGCGGTGGCGGTGCCGGGCCGTGCAGTTCGGTCGATAAATCGTCGATGAGCGCGCTACTGCTGCTTGCCAACGCCTATGTCGATCTGGGTACCTGGCACGGCGTCACGCCTTATCTCGGCGCGGGCATCGGCGGTGCGCACGTCAAATGGGATGATTTTAAGGGTACGGATTCGAGCGGAGCGACCTCTGTTGAAGACGGCGCTTCGGACTGGCGGTTCGCCTATGCGCTCATGGCCGGCGCTTCCTACTGCCTGACGCATAATCTCGACCTCGATATCGGCTATCGGTTCACGCATATCCAAGGTGGCAAGATATTCAAGTACACTGCCTCGTCGAATGTAGGACCGGGCTACGACGACGGCATGAACGTGCATGAGGTCCGCGCTGGCCTGCGCTACAATTTCGGCGGCAGCAATCGTGATGGCTGCGGCGAACAGATGGCCTATGTGCCGCCCGAGCCGGCGCCCGTCTACAAGTAATCAACCCGCAATTCTCCCGACATCCAACCGCCCGGCACATGCCGGGCGGTTTTCTTTGAGGCAATAAAATCAATTCTTTACGGGATGTTATCCTTAACCGCGACTTAACCACTATCGTTAATGATGCTCCTCACAAACAGGCTGGGGAGCTTTTGCCATGTCCCGCTTTTCGAAGATCATACTGTCGGCAGCCGCGCTGGCGCTCACGCCGCTCGCGCCCGCTCTTGCCGCGGATTACGAACCTCCGGTGGTAGTCAGCCCGCCCGACCAGTTCGTGCCGGTCGAGGTGGGAACCGGCTGGTACCTGCGCGGCGACATCGCCTACGGCGCCAACCATTCCTTCAAGAATGTCGATTTCGCCGCCACGCCCGTCCGCTACAGCGAGGACGAGACCACGTTTTCCGGAAGCATCGGCTTCGGCTATCACTTCACCGACTGGCTCCGGGCAGATCTCAATCTCGGCTATCTGCCGGGAAACAAGGTTTCGGGCAGCTACGACGACGGCGTCATAGATGCGGCCGCCAAGGTCACGAACAACGCGTGGTACGGCATGGCTAATGTCTATGCCGATCTCGGCACCTATGTTGGGATCACGCCCTATATCGGCGCCGGCGCCGGCCTCATCCGCAGCAACCCCCGGGTAAGCGGACACTATTACGACGCCGCAACTACCGTCGATTTCCACGACAGCTCGCCGAACTATTCCTTCGCTTACACACTGAATGCGGGCCTGAGCTACGCGGTGTCGAGCGATCTGTCCGTCGATCTCGGCTACCAGTATCTTTCCGCGCCAGATGCGGAGTGGGTGAGGCTCGAAAGCCCTTCCACCTACTCGACCCACAAGGGTATCAACTATCACCAAATTCGGCTCGGCCTTCGATACGATCTTTGGTAAGCTCCCGATCGATGAGGATTTTCAAGCGGCGGGCCAAGGTCCGCCGCCTTGTTTTGGACCAGACCGATCTCCGATATCCTCTCCGCGACGTAAACTTTTCTCTTGACGCCGCGCCCGTCCGTCCTTATCGCCGTCCGTGGGCCACCCCTCCCCAACGAGGGGCGTGCTATCTGGAAGGATAGGTAAATGACGACAGATGCGAAGCCCGGACTCCGTCCGGCCAATCCCCATTTTTCATCCGGTCCCTGCGCCAAACGTCCCGGCTGGACGGTCGAAGCCTTGCGTGACGCTGCGCTCGGCCGCTCGCACCGCGCCAAGCTCGGCAAGACCAAGCTCGAACGGGCGATCGAGCTAACCCGCGAAATCCTTCAGGTGCCCGCCAGCTACCGGATCGGCATCGTCCCGGCGTCCGACACCGGCGCGGTCGAGATGGCGCTCTGGTCGCTGCTCGGCGCCCGCGGCGTCGACATGGTCGCCTGGGAAAGCTTTGGCGCCGGCTGGGTTACGGATACGGTCAAGCAGCTAAAGCTTACCGACGCGCGTATCATCGAGGCGGCCTACGGCGAGCTGCCCGACCTCTCCAAAGTCGATTTCGACCGTGACGTGGTCTTCACCTGGAACGGCACCACCTCCGGCGTCCGCGTCCCGAACGCCGATTTCATACCCGCCGATCGCAAGGGGCTGACGATCTGCGACGCGACCTCGGCCGCCTTCGCCCAGCGTCTCGACTTCGCCAAGCTCGATGTCGTCACCTTCTCCTGGCAGAAGGCTTTGGGCGGCGAGGCCGCGCACGGGATGCTGATCCTGTCGCCGCGCGCCGTCGAGCGGCTGGAGAGCTACACGCCGGCATGGCCGCTGCCGAAGATCTTCCGCCTGACCAAAGGCGGCAAGCTGATCGAGGGCATCTTCAAGGGCGAGACCATCAACACGCCCTCCATGCTGTGCGTGGAGGATTATCTCGATACGCTCGATTGGGCGAAATCGATCGGTGGGCTGGATGGCCTCATCGCCCGCGCGGATGCCAATTTCGCCGTCATCGACCGATTCGTGGAAAAATCCGGCTGGCTCGGCCATCTCGCGGTCAGGGCCGAGACGCGCTCCAACACGTCGGTCTGCCTCTCGGTCGTCGATCCGGACGTTGCGATGCTCGACAAGGAGGCGCAGGCGGCCTTCGCCAAGGGCATGGTCGCCGCACTCGACAAGGAAGGCGTTGCCTACGACATCGGTTCTTATCGCGACGCACCGCCCGGCCTCAGGATCTGGTGCGGAGCGACCGTCGAGACGGCCGATCTGGAAGCGCTGATGCCCTGGCTCGACTGGGCCTACGCCAACCAGAAGGCGTCGCTCAAGGCAGCCGCCTGATCTCCCTGCGGTGTTCTCTTGAACATCCTCATTCGACCTCGCTCCGCCCGGCTGCCTTCTCCACAATGAAAGAAGGAGGGCACCTCCCTTCTCCCCTTGTGGGAGAAGGTGTTGCCGAAGGCGACGGATGAGAGGTCAGCAAACTGACAGGATTTGAAAAATGCCCCGTGTACTCGTTTCAGACCAGCTTTCGCCGACCGCCGTGCAGATCTTCAAGGATCGCGGCGTGGAGGTCGACTACGAACCCGATCTCGGCAAGGACAAGGAGAAGCTTCTTGCCGTCATCGACAAATATGACGGGCTCGCCATCCGCTCGGCCACCAAGGTGACCGAGAAGTTGATCGCCTCCGCGACGAATCTGAAGGTGATCGGCCGCGCCGGCATCGGCGTCGACAATGTCGACATACCGGCTGCCTCCCGCAAGGGCATCATCGTGATGAATACGCCTTTCGGCAATTCGATCACAACCGCCGAACACGCCGTCGCGATGATGTTCGCGGTGGCACGCCAGCTTCCCGAGGCCGACACTTCCACCCGCGCCGGCAAGTGGGAGAAGAACCGCTTCATGGGCGTGGAGATCACCGGCAAGACGCTCGGCGTGGTCGGCTGTGGCAATATCGGCTCGATCGTCGCCATGCGCGGCATCGGGCTCAAGATGCACGTCGTCGCGTACGATCCCTTCCTGTCGGAAGAGCGGGCCTCGCAGCTCGGTGTCGAGAAGCTGGAGCTGGATGATCTCTTCGCCCGCGCGGATTTCATCACGCTGCACACGCCGCTCACCGACAAGACCCGGCACATCATCGACAAGGCGGCGATCGCGAAGATGAAGAACGGCGTGCGCATCATCAACTGCGCGCGCGGCGGGCTGATCGTGGAGGCCGATCTGGTCGAAGCGTTGAAGTCGGGCAAGGTCGCCGGCGCCGGCATCGACGTGTTCGAGACCGAGCCGGCCACCGACAACGCGCTGTTCTCGCTGCCCAATGTCGTGTGCACGCCGCATCTGGGTGCCGCGACGACGGAGGCGCAGGAGAATGTCGCGCTGCAGATTGCCGAGCAGATGTCGGACTACCTCATCAAGGGCGCGGTCTCCAACGCCATCAACATGCCCTCGATCACGGCCGAGGAGGCGCCGCTCCTCAAACCCTTCATCAAGCTCGCAGAAGTGCTTGGCTCCTTCGTCGGTCAGGTCACCGAGGAGCCCATCCGCGAAGTCGAGATCCTGTTCGACGGCTCGACGGCGGCGATGAACACGCGCGCGCTGATCAGCGCGGCGCTCGCCGGCCTGATCCGGCCGCAGGTCGCCGATGTCAACATGGTCTCCGCGCCGATCATGGTGAAGGAGCGTGGCATCATCGTCGCGGAAGTGAAGCGCGACAAGTCCGGCGTCTTCGACGGCTATATCCGCCTGACGGTGAAGACGGCCAATCAGACCCGCGCCATCGCCGGCACCTGCTTCTCCGACGGCAAGCCGCGTTTCATCCAGATCAAGGGGATCAATCTCGACGCCGAGGTCGGCGAGCACATGCTCTACACGACCAACGCCGATGCGCCGGGCATCATCGGGCTGCTCGGCACCGTCTGCGGCCAAAACGGCGTCAACATCGCCAATTTTGCGCTCGGCCGCAATCGGCCCGGCGGCGATGCAATCGCGCTCCTCTATCTCGATGCGCCGTTCCCCGAACAGGTGCTCGCCAAGGTGCGCGCGCACGAGACGATCGATTCGGCCAAGCCGCTGAGGTTCGACGTGTCGATGATGTGAAGATCGAAGGGAAGCGCTAATCGCTTCCCGCCTTCTCCTTTGCGGGCATATGAGGTAAAACAGCGCGTAAGGAGCCTGTAAATGAAAATTCTCGTCGAAGCGCTCTGGGATGAAGAAGCGGGCGTCTGGACCGCTTCCGCCGCCGGTAATATCGGTCTTTTTACCGAGGCTGAGACGATCGAAAATCTTCAGCGCAAGCTGGCTGCCATGGTGCCCGAACTTTTGGCTGAAGACCATGACGGTCCATTTGAAATCGAGCTTGTTGCTCGAAGCCTTCAGACCATTGCCGCATAGAACCGCGAAGTGAATAATTTCGCACCGTTAACGAGGAAGCTTCTTGCGAAGGCGGGATGGCAACTTCTCCGGCAAGGCAAGGGGGATCACGAGATTTGGCACGATCCCACGACAGGTCGGAAAGTCACGGTCGATAGTTCGATTAAGTCCCGGCACACCGCGAATGCGATCTTGAAATTCGCCGGGTTGCCGAAAGCTTTCTGATCCGTGTCTTCTTCGCTTGTTCAGGCCGAGGTTCTTGCCGCGTGCTTGCGTCCGGAATTCTCGGCCAGCCAGATGCCGCCCAGCACGAGCACCATCGCCAGTGCATGATAGGACTGGAACTTTTCACCGACGAGCACGACCGCAAGCAGCGTGCCGAAGATCGGCACGAGGTTGATGAATAGCGACGCGCGGTTCGACCCTATCAGCTCATTGCCGCGAATGTACAATATCTGCGCGATCGCTGACGGGAACAGCGCGACGTAGAAGGCGATGGTCCATCCGGTGAGGTCGGGGTATATCGCCCGTCCTGTGCCGATCTCCCACCAGGCGAAGGGCAGCGCGGTGACGAAGGAGAAGAAGGAGAGCGCCAGCATCAGGCTCTTCCAGTGTATGTCCGGCTTGAAGCGCAGGAACACCGTGTAGCCGCTGTAGAGCACTACCGCGATCAGCATCATGCCGTCGCCGACATTGAGGCCGAGCGCCAGCAGTTGACGCGGATCGCCATGGCAGGCGGTGATGGCGACGCCCGCGATCGTCACGACCGCGCCGACAAGCTGCAGCCAGGTCGCACGCAGGCGGAAAAGAAGGAAATTGATGAGGATAACGAGCATAGGCATGCCCGCCTGTTCGATCGATACGTTGATCGCGGTGGTGTGGATGAGCGCCGTATAGAATAGCGCGTTGAAGAAGGTGAAGCCGCAAGTGCCGAGGAGAAAAAGCAGAAGCAGGTGGCGGCGCACCCTTGGCCAGTCGGCAAGGAACTGTTTCCAGCCGATAGCACCGAGCACGCCGAACGCCAGCACCCAGCGCAGCGTCACCAGGATCATCGGCGATATGTGGCCGACAGCGAGCTTCCCGGCTACCGAGTTGCCGGCCCAGAGGAACATCGTCAGCAACAGGTAGAGATAGGCGCGGTTCTGCATCGGACGGCCTTTGGGGCGAGACGGCGAATCGGACGGTCCGCAATAGGGGCAATATCCCCGGGCGTAAATGTACCAGCGTCCAGAATTCTTGGCCTTCACTGGAACATGCGGTGTGAAACCGGCACTTCGCTTCGCCTGAAAGAAAAGTCGCGCATGCCGGCCGTTGCGGTTATAGAGGCGTGTATTTTTTCAACGGAAGCCGGAAGGCCGGCACGCGCAAGGATCGATCATGGCAAATGTGGTTGTCGTCGGCTCGCAATGGGGCGACGAGGGCAAGGGCAAGATTGTCGACTGGCTGTCGGAACGCGCCGACGTGGTGGTGCGCTTCCAGGGCGGCCACAATGCCGGCCATACGCTGGTCATCGACGGTGTCAGCTACAAGCTGTCGCTCCTTCCTTCCGGCGTGGTGCGCCCGGGCAAGCTTTCCGTGATCGGAAACGGCGTCGTCTTCGACCCGCATGCGTTTGTGGCCGAACTCGCGCGGCTGGAGGAACTCGGCGTGCGCGTTACGCCGGACTGCCTGAAAATTGCCGAAAACACCGCGCTAATCCTTTCTCTTCACAGGGAACTGGACGGTTACCGCGAGGACGCCGCCTCGAATTCCGGCACGAAGATCGGCACGACGCGCCGGGGCATCGGTCCCGCCTACGAAGACAAGGTCGGCCGCCGTGCGATCCGGGTAATGGATTTGGCGAATTTGGATACGCTTCCGGCCAAGATCGACCGCCTGCTCACGCATCATAACGCGCTGCGCCGCGGCCTCGGCCATCCGGAAGTCGGCGGGGATGCGATCCTCAACGAGTTGAGTTCGGTGGCCGACCGTATCCTGCCCTTCGCCGACAGGACCTGGAAGATCCTCGACGAGCGCCGCCGTGCCGGCGAGCGCATCCTTTTCGAGGGCGCGCAGGGCACGCTGCTCGACATCGATCACGGCACCTATCCGTTCGTGACCTCCTCCAATACGGTCGCGGGGCAGGCGGCTTCCGGCTCCGGCCTCGGCCCCGGCGCCATCGGCTACGTGCTCGGCATCACCAAGGCCTACACGACCCGCGTCGGCGAAGGGCCGTTCCCGACCGAGGATACGGGCGAGATCGGCGAGTTCCTCGGCACGCGCGGTCATGAGTTCGGCGTCGTCACGGGCCGCAAGCGCCGCTGCGGCTGGTTCGACGCCGTGCTCGTGCGGCAGGCCGTCTCGGTCAACGGCATCAACGGGATCGCGCTGACCAAACTCGACGTGCTCGACGGCCTTGCCGAGATAAAGGTCTGCACCGGATACCGGCTGGACGGCGAAACAATAGACTATCTGCCGGCGAGCCAGGGCGCACAAGCGAGGGTCGAGCCGATCTACGAAACGCTGGAGGGCTGGCAGGAGACGACCCGCGGCGCGCGGAGCTGGAGCGAACTTCCCGCTCAGGCGGTAAAGTATGTTCGCTATATAGAAGAGCTTATCGGCGCGCCGGTTGCGCTTCTTTCGACAAGCCCGGAGCGGGATGACACAATCCTTGTGACCGATCCGTTTCACGATTAGTTTCGAATATCGCCCCCGTTGCTTCGCGCGGGAGCCGACGCAAATGGAAAGTATCTGAACGAATGGCAGATTTTGTCGCGGTTCTGAAAAAGACCATCGACGGTCTCGACGAAGCGAATCCGGACGTTCGCCGCAAGGTCTATGACAAGGCCCGGACGACCATCGCGGCCAAGCTCAGCCAGATAAATCCGCCTCCGCCGGTTGCCGTCGCGGAGCGGCAGAAGAAGGCATTGGAAGACGCGATCCGGACGGTCGAGGCGGAATACAGCGCCGCCGAAGCCAAGGGCGAGGAGCCCTCGGACGATCTCGAGGCGATCTTTGCCAGCCTCAGCGATCCGAAGCCCAGGACTGCGCCGAAGCCGCCCGAACCGGTGGCGCCAAAACCGGCGATGCCGGAGCCGGCCGCCCTTGCAAACCGGCCGCCGGAACATCCCGCCGTCACCATGCCCTCGGCCTTGTCGGGGGCGCAGAAGCCGGCGTCGCCATTGTCTAAACCCGCGCCCGCAGCGATTGCGGCATCCGTCGAAACGCCTCAGAAGCAACCAGCCGATCCCAATTCTTTCTTCCTGGAGCCGGACGAGGACACTTTCTCCGGTGAGATCGCCCCTCCCGCCCCGAGGCGGCGCAGGGGCGCTGGCCTGCTTATCACGCTCCTGGCGCTGATCGTCATCGCCGGCGCCGCCTATGGCGCCTGGTTCAAGCGTGCGGACATCGCCTCTGCGCTGGGCGTGCAGCTTCCGGAATTCGCGCGTACGGTCCAGCAGGCGCCGAAAAAGGTCGCCACCACTGAACCCGCCCCGGCGAAAGAAACGGCCGCCGCGAAGAAGGCCGACCAGAAGCCGACGACGACACCTCCCGCCGAAGGCGGTGCGAAGGACGACAAGCAGGCCGATGCGGGCGCCCCGCCGGCTGCCGTCACCAAATTCACTCAGAGGCTGGCAGCCGACGGCACGGAATCCAATCCGGGACCGGCAACCGGCGAAACAAAGATCGGCGAGGGTACATCGGTCGCGGCCGCGACACCTGGCGAAGCCAACCCGCCGGCCGGGCAGAATGCACCGGCCGCTCCGGCGCCCGGTGCCGACAAGGCACCGGTTCCGGTAGCCCAACGCGCGATCTTCTACGAGGAACGGACGAATACCGAGGAGGGATCGGCGAATACGGGAACCATCGTCTGGTCGCTGGTGAAGGAATCGCCGGGCGGCGACCTGCCGGCCGAACCGGCCATCCGCGGCGAAGCGACCATCCCCGCCAAGAACCTGCAATTGCGCATCACCATCCGCCGCAACGGCGACAAGACGCTGCCGGCCAGCCATATCGTGGAACTGATCTTCCTGACGCCTGACAATTTCGAGGGCGGCGGCATCGACAGCGTGCTGAGGATGGCCATGAAGGATACCGAGCAGGCGCCCGGAAGCCCGGTCATCGGTATCCCCGCCAAGATCGCGGACGGTTATTTCCTGCTGGCGTTGAACGACGGCAAGGCGGAAATCGAGACGAACACGACGCTGCTCCGCCGCGAAAGCTGGATCGACATACCGGTCGTCTACAAATCCGGCCGCCGGGCGCTGATGACGCTCGAAAAAGGCATTCCCGGCGACAAGGTCTTCGACGACGTGCTGAACGCCTGGGAGCAGACGCCGATCGGCCAGGAAGAGACGCCGGCGCCGGCAGATGACAATGGCGCAGGGGACGCGAACAAGCCGGCCCCCGCCAACGGCTCCAGCGGCTGAGGCCGGTTACGGTACAAAAAATAGCGCGCCTGTAGGCGCGCTATCTGGAAGGAAGACCGTAAGAGCAAGAGGGCCGTGTCGACGGCCCTTTTCCGTTACGGGCGTGCTTCGGCCTCGATGGTGCGAAGCGATTGCGCCTGCCGCTTGGCGGCCGCCTTCACCGCATCCTGCACCTTCTCGAACGCACGGACCTCGATCTGGCGGACGCGCTCGCGGCTGATGCCGAACTCACCGGAAAGCTCCTCCAGCGTCATCGGCTCGTCGGAAAGACGGCGGGCCTCGAAGATGCGGCGCTCGCGGTCGTTCAGCACGGTCAGGGCCTCGCCGAGCATGCCGCGCCGGTTTTCAAGCTCGTCCTGCTCGACCAGCATGTCCTCCTGGCTTTCGCGGTCGTCGACCAGCCAGTCCTGCCATTCGCCGGATTCGCCCTCGCTCGCGCGGATCGGCGCGTTGAGGGAGGCGTCGCCCGAGAGGCGGCGGTTCATGGAAACCACCTCGTCCTCGCTGACGTTCAGCCTCGTCGCGATCTCGCTGATCTGGTCCGGCTTCAGGTCGCCGTCGTCGAGCGCCTGGATCTTGCCTTTCACCTTGCGCAGGTTGAAGAACAGCCGCTTCTGGTTGGCCGTGGTTCCCATCTTCACGAGGCTCCAGGAACGCAGGATATATTCCTGGATCGAGGCCTTGATCCACCACATGGCGTAAGTCGCCAGCCGGAAGCCGCGCTCCGGCTCGAACTTCTTCACGGCCTGCATGAGACCGACATTTCCTTCGGAAATGACCTCGCCGATCGGCAGGCCATAACCGCGATAGCCCATCGCGATCTTCGCCACGAGGCGCAGATGGCTGGTCACGAGCTTGTGCGCGGCATTGGTGTCGGCATGTTCGCTGTAGCGCTTGGCGAGCATGTACTCTTCCTGCGGCTGCAGCATGGGAAAGCGGCGTATCTCCTCGAGATACCGCGACAGACCGCCTTCGCCGGAAACGATACTGGGTAAATTCTGGGCCATAAAGCACCCTCCCTTCATTAGCTGTACGCCTCCCGAACGGGCAGGCTTCATGCAGGCTGCCCGCCTTCGCGGCGCAGCCGACTACTCCATATATAAGTAGGAATCAGGCGAAATTACACCATCCCCCGAACGACATATCGGATCGTACCGGAGTGCATGGCTGGCGCTCATTCCATCGCACGGAAAGCGGCCAGAAGTCGCGCCATATCTTCGGGCATGGGTGCCTCAAATCGAAGCAACATATGGGTGGTCGGGTGGCGGAATGCAAGGAGCCAGGCATGCAGCGCCTGCCGCCCGAAGCCGGAAACCAGGCCTTTCAGCGGCTCGGAAAGCCGGTTCGCCTTGCTGAGAAAAGCCGCGCCGTAGTCGCGGTCGCCGACCAGCGGATGGCCGATATGGGCCATGTGCACCCTGATCTGGTGCGTGCGGCCGGTCTCGAGCCGGCATTCGACCAGCGAGGCGAGCGCCGTGGCGTCCGGCTCCTCGCCGAAGCGCTCCCGTATCGTGTAATGCGTCACCGCATGGCGCGCATCCGGCTGGCTTTCGGACACCACGGCCTGGCGGGTGCGGTCGCGGCCGGAGCGTCCGAGCAATGTGTCGATCGTCCCTGTCGGGCGCGGCGGCGTTCCCCAGACGAGCGCCTGATAGGCACGCTCCAGATCGCCCGAACGGCCATGGTCGGCGAAGGCAGCCGTAAGCTCGCGATGGGCATGGTCGGTCTTGGCGACGACAAGCACACCACTCGTGTCCTTGTCCAGCCGGTGCACGATGCCGGGCCGCCTGACCCCGCCGATGCCCGAAAGGCTCGGCCCGCAATGGGCGATCAGCGCGTTGACCAGCGTGCCGCTCCAGTTGCCGGCGCCGGGATGGACAACCAGGCCGGCCGGCTTGTTGACGACGACCAGCTCGTCGTCCTCGAAGAGGATGTCGAGCGGGATCGCCTCGCCTTCCGGCTCCGCCGGTTCCGGCGGCGGCACGTTGACCTCGACAACGAAGCCGGCCGCGACCTTCGCCCTGGCTTCCAGAACAGGCGAGCCGCCGATCGACACCGCTCCTTCCCGGATGAGCGTCTGGATACGGCTGCGCGATAATTCGGGCGCCAGCTGCTTCGCCAGCCATTGGTCGAGCCGCGTGCCGGCGGCGTCCTCTTCGACCTCAAGCACTTTCCTTGCGCCGCCGGCTTGGCTATCAGGATCGTTCATACGCCAGCGCCCGGATAGCTAGACATGGCCGTACCGCAATCGAACGACGACGAAAAACCTCTCGATCCCGAAGTCGAGCGCGTGCGGCGGAAGTTGCTGCGCTTCATGATCGTCAATCTCGCCATCCTGTTCGTCGCCTTCGCGGCGGTGATCGGCGGGTTCATCTACAAGAGTAGCCATGCCTCCAAAAGGGCGGCGGGGCAAGAAGCGCAGATCAGGCCGCCTTCAGGCGCGGATGCGGTCAGCGGCACGATCGCCATACCGGCCGGCGCGCGCATCGTTTCCCAGACGCTGTCCGGCAAGGAGGTCCTGCTCGGCCTCGAACTGGCCGATGGAAGCCGTTCGTTCCTGTTCTACGATCTGGGCGCGGGACGCACGCTCGGCACCTATGCCGTGAAGGCTGAATGATGCCGGCGCGGATTGCCCGCGCCTGCTTCCATGGGCGGGCAAAATGCACTCCAGCAAGCTGACGGCAACGGTTGCATTCGCTGCGCTTCCAACGTATATGGCGGTTTCGGCTGCGCCCATCGTCTAGCGGTCAGGACGGCGCCCTCTCACGGCGCAAACAGGGGTTCGATTCCCCTTGGGCGTACCAACTTCCTGCAAAACTGCGAACATCAAGCACGGCAGAACCATTGCCGTGGCGGCCTGTTCGGGCCGGGTCTTATCGCCGGCAATCCCGATGACGTGATCCCTATACGGCACTCTTATGCCGCGCGATGCAGGTATCGAGCGTCTCGGCGATATCACGCTTCCACCAGTTCCCGGTCGAGAAAATCTCGACCTCGCTGTAGCCGGCGAATCCCTGCCCCTCGACCCAGCCGCGAATGCGCGGAATGTCGATCACGCCGTCGCCCATCATGCCGCGATCGTTCAGGAGATCGCGTGTCGGCGTCAGCCAGTCGCAGACGTGGAAGGCGAGCAATCGCTGCTGCCCAGCCCGCGCGATCTGGGCCTCCAGCTTGGGGTCCCACCAGACATGGTAGACGTCGCAGGCGACCCCGAGCGCGCCTGTGCTTTCGGGGTCGAGCGCATCGCACACGTCCAATGCCTGTTCCATCGTGTTGATGCAGGCCCGGTCGGCCGCGTACATGGGGTGCAGCGGCTCTATGGCGAGAGGCATGCCGGCCGAACGTGCATACTCCAGCAAGCGGCCTATGCCGTCTTCCACCTGCCGCCGCGACAGGCCGATGTCCTTGTGCGCCGCATGGCCCTCCAATGCGCCGGGCAGGCCGCCGACCACCAGAACCAGGCAGGCCGCGCCCAATTCGCATGCTTCGTCGACCGCGCGCCTGTTGTCGTCATCCGCCGCCTGCCGCCCCGCTTCGTCCGCCGCCGGAAACATGCCGCCCCGGCAGTAGCCCGAGAGTTCGAAGCCAAGGGCGCGCACCTGACGCGAGATTGCCGTCAGGCCGGCGGCTGCGACCTGATCGCGCCATGGCGATATGGCGCGAATACCCCGCTTGGCGTACGCATCCAGGATGGCGTCTAAAGATACCGCCCGCCCTTGGCTGAAACGCACCGTGGCGGTGTTAATGGACAGCCATCGATGGTCGCCGCTGAAGTCACGCATTTTCATCTACCCCGGTTTGATTGCAGCGAGCCTCTATTGTCGAAGCGCTTACTCGACGCCGTGGAGCGCAAGCAGCGTGCGCATGCGATGCATCGCCAATTCCGGCCGCTGAAGCAGGTCGGCGGCGTCGGCAAGCCGGAACAGTTCGGCGAAATGGACCAGGCTTCTGGCACTTTGCTGGCCGCCGACCATGGTGAAATGCGACTGCTGGCCGTTCAGCCAGGCCATGAACACCACGCCGGTCTTGTAGAAGCGTGTGGGCGCCTGGAAGATGTGGCGCGACAGCGGCACGGTCGGCCCCAGAATGGCATGGAACCGCTCGACATTGCCCGCGGCCAGTTCGGCCAGCGCGGCGCTCGCCGCCGCGGCGATCGGATCGAAAATGCCGAGCAGGGCGTCGCTGTGTCCGTGAGTCGGCAATTGTCCCACGCCGTCGCCGGCGATGAGTTCGGCATAGTTGAAATCGTCGCCGGTATACATGCGCACGCCTTCGGGTAGGCGCCGGCGCATGGCGATTTCCTTGTCCTTGTCGAGCAGCGAGATCTTGATGCCGTCGACCTTCGAGGCATGCGCCTCGATCACTGCCAGCGCCGTGTCCATCGCGGCGTCGATATCCGATGTGCCCCAATAGCCGGCAAGAGCCGGGTCGAACATCTCGCCCAGCCAATGAAGAATGACCGGCTGCCTGGCCTGTTCGAGGATGCGACCGTAGACCTTCCGATAATCCTCCGGTCCCTTGGCCATGCGCGCCAATGCCCGGCTGGCCATTATGATCAGGCCGCCGCCGAGCGCTTCTATAGCTTCCATCTGCTCTTCGTAGGCGCGGATCACGTCGTCGATCGAGCGCGCCGCCTCCGGCGCCAGGTGATCGGTGCCGCAGCCGGATGCGATCAGCGCCCCCGGCATGTCCTTCGCCGCTTCCAGTGAGCGCCGGATAAGCTCCAGCGAGGTCGGCCAGTCGAGGCCCATGCCGCGTTGTGCCGTATCCATGGCCTCGGCCACGCCGAGACCGAGCGACCAGAGGTGCCGCCGGTAGCCGATGGTGGCGTCCCAGTCGATGGCGGCCTCCAGCCAGGGATCGACCGCCGCGAGCGGATCGGCCACGACATGGGCGGCCGAATAGGCGATGCGGTTGAAATTCCGGCCCAACGCCTTCGCCGCGTCCACTGGCGCGTTGCCGCGCAGGGTATAGGGTGCAAGCGTACCGTCCAGCCTGGGGAGGTCGAGTGTCGATGTCATGGCCGGTCCCTCAAAGCGGCAGCGCCGGCACGTCGATCCAGCGCCGCTCACGCCACGACTGGATCGCCAGATCGACGAGTTGCAGTCCCTTGGCGCCTTCACCGAGGGTCCAGCGATACGGAGCGTCTTCGGCCACGTGGCGGATGAAATGCTCCCACTGGATCTTGAAGCCGTTGTCGAAGCTTTCGGTATCCGGAACCTTCTGCCACTGGTCGAAGAAATTCATGTTCTGCTTGACGTCGGGATTCCAGACGGGCCTGGGCGTCGCCATCCGATCCTGTATGTAGCAGTCCTGCAGGCCGGCAACCGCCGAGCCGTGCGTGCCATCGACATGGAACGTCACCAGATCATCGCGGCGCACCCGCGTCACCCAGGACATGTTCAACTGCGCGATAACGGGCTCGCCGCCATGTCCCGTCAGCGTGGCCGTCGCATAGGCTGCGTCGTCGGCCGTCGCCTTGTAGGGCTTGCCGTTTTCGTCCCAGCGCTCGGGGATATGGGTGGCGCCCATGCAGGAGATGGACTGCACCTCGCCGAACAGATTGTCGAGCACGTAGCGCCAGTGGCACATCATGTCGAGGATCATGCCGCCGCCATCCTCGGCCCGGTAGTTCCAGCTCGGCCGCTGGATGGGCTGCAGATCGCCCTCGAATACCCAGTAGCCGAATTCCAGCCGCACGCTGAGCATGCGACCGAAGAAGCCGGAGCGGCGCAAGAGGTCCAGCTTGCGCAGGCCGGGCAGGAACAGCTTGTCCTGGACCACGCCGTGCTTGCGGCCGGATGCTTGAGCCGTCTGCGCGATCTTCAGCGCTTCCTCAAGGGTCGTGGCGATCGGCTTCTCGCAATAGATGTGCTTGCCCGCCTTCAGCGCCTTGTCCAGCAGCGCCGGCCGCATCTGCGTGCTGCCGGCATCGAAGAAGACGGTGTCGTCGGGATTGGCAAGCGCGGCATCCAGATCGGTGCTCCAGCGCGCGATCCCGTATTGGCGCGCCAGCGCCTCGATCTTCTCGGCGTTGCGGCCGACCAGGATAGGCTCGGGCATGATGCGCGTGCCGTCCGAGAGCAACACCCCACCTTCATTGCGAATGGCGACGATGGAGCGGATCAGGTGCTGGTTCATCCCCATGCGGCCGGTGACGCCGTGCATGATGATCCCGAGATTTTGCGTGGCCATGGTGAAATTCCCTCTGATAGGATTAGGGCCTCATCCGCAGGGGATGTGGCCGAGAACCGGATTGCCGATGGATGTCACGCGCCTGCCCCCTCGCCGAGCGCCCGCATGGCCGCAAAATCCGGCTCGGCACCGCTCGCGTAACCGGGAGAGGCAAGCGACGCGCAGTGGATGCGGCCCGCATGGATCGCCAGACGCACGGCGCCGTGGCTGCGCTCATAGAGATCGGGATGCGCCTCCAGAAAGGCGTTTTGTTCTGCCTCGGATTGCGCTGCCATGCCGTTGACGTAATGATGCCCGTTGCGTTCGACATGCGTGATGCCGAGCAGGTTGACGAGCGCCAGATCCTGCTGCACGGCAAGCCCGGCCTGTGTCGTCAGGTCCTCGCCCGACATGAAATAGTGCGTGCCGTCCTGCTCTCTATTCCAGACAGAACAGCGCATGGCGTTGAGCAACGACCGATAAATGCCTTTGCAGGTCTTGGACGACACGCCGGCATAGCCGCGCGCACGCGCCTCCACGAAAGCATCGAGCACGCCGTCGGATTCATCGATGATCACGGGCTTGCCGAGATCGGTCCCGCGCAGGTCGACCTCGAGCGCATGCCGCCGCGTGATGGGCTGCTCGATGAAGGCCACCGACGACCACAGGCGCGCCAGCTGCGGGGTTGCCTGGATCGCAGCCACCAGTTCGGCCAGCGCCTCGGCGGATTCATATTGCTCGTTGCCGTCAAGAGAAACGAAATAGGGGTGGTCGAGACGATCGAGTACGGACGCGATGGTGCCAAGTCGCTCTATGTCGGCGTTCTGCTTCCCGCTGACCTTGAGCTTGAACCAGCGGTGGTTATAGGCCGCGATCACTTCCTCCAGTGTTTCAGGCAGGCCGTCGCCGACCCGCTGCTGCAAATCGGCCGCGGTGATGGCGTCGAGCAGACCGATGGTATGGCGCGCCTCAATCGTTTCCACAGGCTTCAGGCCTTGCAGGAATGCGGGGATATCGAGGCCGGAAAATTCCCTTTGCACGTCGCTAATGCCGGCCAGATTGGCTTGCATCGCCGCATAGAACGAGACGCCATCCAGCCGGCAGAGCGCGTCGAGCACCGCGCGATCGATCAGCGCCGGACCGTAATTGGCGAGCAGCGGATTGAACCCTCGTGCGGCGGATGCCGCTTCATGCGCATCGTGATGGCGCGCGAAATGGTCAAAGGCCGTCGCCGGCGTGGCGTCGGACAGATAGGCGGCTCGCGCCATCCGGAGCACGGTGCGCAATTGCCGGAAATTGTCTTCGTTGGACAGGTCGAGATTCTTGTCGAACCATTTGGGCGCCATCAGCTCGGCAGCTGCGCCCCAGGCCGTGCGGCCGTCCGTTCGCGCCACCCGGACACGCGCGAATGCCTGCGGGCACTCCGTCAGCGTCACTACGCCAAAACGAAACGGCAGGCGCAATCGCACCGGCTGCTCATAAAGTTCGATGGCTTCGACGATCAAGCGCGGCGCATCATTCGTCACTTTCGATCTCCTGCAGGATACCGCGCAGGTGGCCGATGGAATACGCCGCGCAGCCCGGCCCGTCCGGCGCGTAATCGAAAGGCTCGACAGCTATAATGCCTTTGTAACGGCCCTCACGCTGCATCGTGAGCAGGCTGCGCAGGATCGGGCCGAACCGCATCTCTCCTTGTCCGGGTCCACGCCGGTTCGGATCGTTCACCTGGACATGCGCGATATGGCCGGTGGGAACCCAGCGCTCGATCAGGTCGGGCGCGGAAACATGCTCGGCCTGTCCGGCGGCGCTGCAATCGATCATTGTTTTGAGGCCGGGCGAACCGATCTCTGTCACCATGCGAACCGCGTCCTCGACGGTATTGACGAAATCGGTCTCGCGCGGCGACAGGGGCTCGAGGCAATAGACCAGCCGGCAGGCCTCGGCCCGCTTCGCCGCCTGCGCCAGACAGTCGCGTGCGCGCTCCCAGGCCTCGGCCGCGCTCGAACCTTCCGGCACCGACCGCTGCTTCGGCGAGCCATGCACCAGGTAACGGCCGCCGAGCACGGCGCACAGTTCCACCATGCGTTCCATGACACGAACCGTACGTTCGCGCTGTGCCCTGTCGGTGCTGACGATGGAAAGCCCCTCCGGCGCGACCAGCAGCCAGTGCAGACCGGAAACGGTCAGGCCATGGTCGTGCGCGACGCGCGCATACTCTTTCGCTTCGGCATCGCTGATCTGCAGCGGATCGTCCTTGAGGGTGAAGGGCGCGACCTCGAGCGCGTCATAGCCGAGCCGCGCAGCCAGGCTGCACTGCTCTTCGAAGGACATTGGCCGCAGGACCTCATTGCAAAGCGCAATCTTCATTCAAACGAACTGCGCCTCAAATGCTGGACCTGCCCAAAGCGCTTCGCGCCCCGCGAGCGATGGTTTTCCCTATCCGGCCGACAGCGCTGCGGAACTGCGGCACGTAAAGCAGGAACATGAAAATCGTGATGGTCGCGAGGACGAGCGAGATCGGCCGCGTGAAAAACGGCACCAGGCTTCCGTCGGAAAGTACCAGACCGCGGCGAAGGCTCTTGTCCAGCAACGGACCCAACACCAGCCCGAGCACCAGCGGCGCCATCTCGTAACCGCGCCGGCGCAGAAAATAGGCGCCGATGCCGATGGCGACCATCACGTAGATATCGAACAGGCGCGACGCGACGGCAAACGCGCCCACCGCGCACAGCAGGAAGACGATCGGCATCAGGATGTTGCGCGGGACCTTCAGCACCTGCAGCATGGGGCGCACGCCGAACAGGCCGAAAAGCAGGATGGCGAACGACGCCAGCGTCGTCATGGCGACCACGTGATAGATGAATTGCGGGTGCTCCACGATCAACATCGGTCCCGGCTGCACGCCATGAATGATCATGGCGGCCATCAACACCGCCGACGGCGCCGACCCGGGCACGCCGAGCGACAGCACGGGGACGAGGTGCCCCGGCACGGACGACATATCGCCGGTCTCGGCGGCCATCAGCCCGTCAATCGAACCCTTGCCGAATTTCTCTCTTTCCTTGCTCACGGCCTTGGCCGCGGCATAGGACACCCAGGCGCCCGCGTCTTCGCCCACTCCGGGCAGCAGGCCTGTGAACACGCCGATCAGGCCCGAGCGCAGCACGGTCCAGCGGTACTGGATCAGGTCACGCCAGCGCGGCAGCACGGAATCGGTGAGGTCGTGGATCTTGCGCTCGATCGGGTCGGACAGCGCCATCAGCACTTCGGCCAGGCCGAATGCCCCCACCAGCGCCGGGATGAGGCCGATGCCGCCCGCCAGCGCCTCTGACCCGAAGGTGAAGCGTTGATAGGCATAAAGGCTTTCCTCGCCGACCTGGGCCAGAAGCAGCCCGACCAGCCCCATCATCCAACCCTTCAGAGGATCGCCGCCGACGATGCTGCCGGACAAGGTGACGCCGAACAGCGCCAGCCAGAAAAATTCGAATGCGCCGAACTTCAGCGCCACATTTGCCAGAAGGGGCGTAAGCGTCGCCAGAAAAACGACGCCGAGCAAGGTACTGGTGACGGCGCCGGAAGTCGCGATGCCGATGGCGCGGCCGGCCTGACCCTGCTGCGCCAGCGCGTAGCCATCGGCGCATGAAGCGGCATTCGCCGCGGTGCCCGGGATGTTGAGCAGGATGGCCGTGCGCGACCCGCCGTAAAGCGCGCCGACATAGGAACATATCAGCACCAGAATGGCGACGTTGCCGTCCAGGCTCATCGTCATGGTGGTCAGCAAGGCGATGGCAAGCGTCGCGGAGAGGCCGGGCAGGATGCCCATGACCAGCCCCACGAACGCGCCGCCCAGCCCGTAAAGCAGCGTCATGGGTGTCATGAAGCTGAGATAGGCGGAGCCCAGGTCTTGCAATCCTTGCAGCATGAGGGAGTCCCAAAACAACGCGCCGCGAAATTGCTACGGCAGGCGCACCAGAAACAGTCGTTCGAACACCAGCCAGACCGCTACGGAAGAAAGCACCCCGATAAGCAGTGCCTTGGCGACGGCAAGCAAGCCGATCCGGCGCTTTACCGGATCGGAGCTCATGCGGTCGAACGCAAGGATGGAACAGGTCACGTAAATCGAGGACGCCACCCAGAACGGCAATCCGTGACCGAGCAGCACCACACTATAGCCGCAGCACAGGATCACCGCCAGCAGTACGCGCAGGCGCCGTTTGCGCTCGTTTTCCGCTACGGCCGGGAGTGCCTGATGCAGCGCGCCCCGCGCCCAACTGCGCAGACCGAGTATGGCTCCGACAATGACCATGCCGACGCCCAGGAGCCCCGGAACCAGGCCGGGAACGGTCAGCGGGTTGATGTGCCGGTCCTGAAGCCGATCCATCTGCAGCGAGAGGACGACGACCACTACGCCGAGGATAACCCAGCCTATGGCGTCGTAGAGATCGGCGCGTGGCGAAGCCGCAGCTTCGGAATCCCCGTCGTGCTGCGGCTCGGCCATTTCGGTTGCGTGCGTCGGTTCCGCACTGTTCATGATGGTCTCAAGGCTTGGGAATGCCGACGGTATCCGGAGAAACCTTGGCCATGCCCCGGTTGAAGATGCTCCATGCGTTCAACTGGATGGCCGGGAACACCGCCTTTTGCGCTTCCTCGCCGAAGAGCGGATCGAAGACGGCCCCGCGCGAGGCCGCATATTTCTTCAGCGCCTCGTTGCTTGGTATCTTCTCCTTCCAGATCTTCTCCAACGTCTTGATCACGTTGTCCGGAACCCCCTTGGGAACGAAGATGCCGAAATAATTGAGCGGCGCCTCCAGATTGGGAATGGTGTCGGAAAGTGCCGGGATGTCTCCGAAGCCTTCCAGGGTAAGAGGCTTGGCGCCGACGGTCGCGAGCGGCCGGATGCGCTTGCCGCGGATCATGTCGGCCTGCTCGACGGCCAGCTGCGTGGTGAGATCGGTTTCGCCTGCCACCGTAGAAAGGACGGCGGGAGCTCCGCCGTCATAGGCGACTTCCTTGTACTTGATGCCGGTGGCGTTGATGATGCGGTCCATGGCGGCGTGCCCGGCCGAGGTGACGCCGGCGGTCGCCACGCTGATCTCGCCGGGGCGCGCCTTCATGTCGTCGATCAGTTCCTTGGCCGTCTTCCACGGCCGATCGGCATTGACGCCCAGCAGTGAAACGTTGGCCACGTTCAGGAACAGGTTCCAGTCCTTGATGCCGGCGTCCAGCGAGCCCAGCGTCTGGTACGTGCCCAGGTCCTGCGCCGCTCCGGCCGTCCAGGTGTAGCCGTCCTTGGCCGCGGTCCACGCACTACGCGTACCGATGGAGCCTGAGGCGCCCGGCTGGTTGACGATGACGATGGTCTGGCCGAGGATTTTTTCAAGTTCGGCGGCGGTGACGCGCGTCACCTGGTCCGTCGATCCCCCGGCCGCCCACGGCACGATGAGATTGATGGGCCGTTCCGGCTTCCAGTCATCTTCCGCCGCTGCGGGACGGGCCACCGCCATCGCCGCGGCACCTACCGTGGCCTGAAGAAATGTACGTCTATGCATTGGTTCTCCTCCCCCTTCGCAAACCAGCTTGCGAATTATGTTTATGACAGCCAACGTTCGCGGTTCTTAGCAACGAAGCCATCATCCATCAAGTGCGGGTAATCCTTCTGTATGCGCGTCAGCGCCTCGGCCTGCCCCGGGCTCAGGCCTTCGTCCGGATCCAGGCACCAGATGCCTTCCAGGAGCCCCTGGCGACGCAGGATTTCATGGCAGCCGGCGATGCAGCCGTGGAAATCGTTGGCGACGTCGAAAAGCGCCGCGTTGCAATCGGTTATCTGGGCATCCAGCGCCAGCAGGGACGGCTCGACGGAACCGGCTGCGACGGCCTTGTGGATACGTTCGAACAATTGGACGGCGGCTTGCGTCCACACGCTCCAGTGACCGAGCAACCCGCCACGCACGCGCACGGTGACGGGCTTGCCGTTGCGCATGAACGTGAAGGGGGCCAGGAGGTCGAGCACGATGTGATCATCATTGCCGGTGTAGAGCGTGACGCGATCCTCGGCGCGTGCGGCAACGACGCCGCGGATCACGTCCAGCGTGCGATAGCGGTTGAACGGCGCCATCTTGATCGCCACCACATTGTCGATGGCCGCGAAACGCCGCCAGAAGGATTCGGACAACAGCAGCCCGCCCACCGCCGGCTGCAGGTAAAAGCCGATCAGCGGCATCATTTCAGCCACCGACCGGCAATGTGCCACCAACTCATCCTCGCTGGCGCCCTTGAGCGCCGCAAGACTGAGCAGCGCGGAGTGATATCCGAGACCGCCGGCAATCCTGGCTTCTTCAACCGCCTGTGCGGTCGGCCCCGCCAGGCCGGCGACCATGCATAGGGGCCGGCGCCCGCCGAGCGGCGTCCATTCCTCCGCGGTACGCATGGCCAGTTCGAGCACCGGCTTGTAAAGCCCGGTCTCGCGGATCGCGAATTGCGTGGAGTGCACGCCGACTGCCACGCCGCCAACGCCCGCATCAAGATAGTAGCGCGTCAGGGCGCGCTGACGCCGTGTGTCGAGTTGGCGCGCGGCATCCAATGCCAGAAGATGCGCCGGGATCACGGTGCCGCGCCGCAGCAGCGCAAGCGTATCGGCCGGCATGTCGCTCCAGTGTGCCATCAGGGGCTCGCCTCAATACTTGCCATCGCGCGCCTCGTAGTGGGTCGGCTTGTCCAGGCTGGCGCCGCCGCGCTTGATCCAGTCGGCCGTCCAGTCCAGCATGGTCTCCAGACCGACTTCAGGCGCGCCGAAGATCCGATCGGCCTCGCTGCAGTCCACAAGCAGTGCGCTCGGCGCTTCGGAGCCGGTGAACTCGGGCTCCGCCCCCAGGCGACGGCCGAGGCCGACGGCGATCTCCCGGATGGACACTTTGGGGCTGCTCAGGTTGAGCGGCGACATCGGCGTCTCGCAATGTGCCAGCGCGCGCAACGCCCGCTCATTGGCCTCGCCTTGCCAGATCACGTTCGCGTAGCCCATGCTGATGTCTATCGGTTCGCGCCGCTGCACTTTTTCAGCCACGTCGTGCAATACGCCGTAGCGCATGTCGATCGCATAGGAGAGCCGCAGCAGGCGGCCCGGCGTCTGTTGCGCTTGCGAAAAATACTCGAACATCCGCTCGCGTGCCACGCAGGAATTGGCATATTCGCCGATGGGCGACAGCGGCGAGAACGATTCAGGCGCGCCGGGTCCGCTGGTCTCGACGAACGGATAGACGCAGGCCGTGGAAAAAACCACTATGCGCGAACGCGCGAAGCGCTGTGCGACCAGCGCCGGCACATGACCGTTCATGGCCCAGGTGAGCGCTTCATTGCCGGTAGAGCCGAATTTGCGCCCGGCCATGAATACGATGTTGGGCGCGTCGGGCAAGCCGGCCAGCGCCTTCTGGTCAAGCAGATCGGCCGCTATGCACCCGATGCCATGTGCCTCCAATTGCTCGCGCAGGCCGGGCTCGGAAAAGCGCGCCACCCCGATCACGCGCCGATCCGGGTCGGCCCGCTTGGCCATCCGCGCCAGGGTAGGGCCCATCTTGCCCCCCACACCCAGCACCATAATGGTGCCGGGCGCCTTCTTGATATCCTTGATCAGCGCCTCGGATGGTTGGGACAGCACGTCCTCAAGCTGTTCAACATCGCGAAAATGATCGGGTAAGGGCATGGCTTGGTCCGCGAATGGTTTCTTGCTGGTTTGGCCGTCTGGTGAATGACGACAACCGGGAAATCCCTTACCCTACCAACGCCGCTCGTCAAAACCCTAACAGCTCAAACCGTTCGGCTTCTCAGCAAGATGTCCACATCTCTATCGGACCCGCGGCGAACGGACTGCTGGCAGCGCGGCTGCTCATATCGAGACTAGGTCGGCGCGCACGAAATCGAGAAACGCCGCTTCCACGCGTGAGCGCGAGCGATCGCCGTGGCGAAGAGCGGTGAAACGACGCTCGGGGAAGGCAAGCGGAAGCATGGCCAGGTGGCCGGTCGACAGCTTCGCCTCGGCGACCAGACGCGAGATGACCGTCGCGCCGGCGCCGGCTTCCACCGCGCTCCTGACCGCCTCGTTGGACGGGAGTTCAAGGGTCACGTCGAGCGCATCGGGGTCGATGCCGTAGGCGCGGACGGCGTCCTCGAATATCTGCCTCGTGCCGGAGCCGCGCTCACGCAGCGTCCATTTGAGGGTCGTCAGATCTTCAGGCTTCACTGTCCTCTTCGCGGCGAAGGGATGGTCGGCGCCGACGACGAGCACGAGTTGGTCCGCCCCGACATCGATGCGGACCAGAAGCGGATCCTCGACGTCCCCTTCGACGAAACCGATATCGGCGTCGCCCGCCGCGACCGCGCGCGCCACGCCCGCCGTATTGTCGATGACCAGCGACAACTCGATCTTCGGGCGCGCCTCGTGGAAGCGGGCGATGAACCGGGGCAGGAAATAACCGGAAATCGTCTGGCTCGCCCACAGCGCCAGCCTGCCGCGCTCCAGCCCGTCGAGTTCGGCAAGCGTCTGCTCGGCCTGCGCCAGCCGCTTCAGCACGGCGCGCGCCTCGGGCAGGAAGACGCGGCCCGCCTCGGTGAGTTCGATACGACGGCCGACGCGGTTGAAGAGCTTCGTGCCGAGCCCGTTTTCGAGGGCCTGCACGGCGGCGCTCGCCGCCGACTGCGTCATGTGAAGCGCGCTCGCGGCCTGCGTGACATGCAGCCGCTCCGCCACGGCGATGAAGACGCGAAGCTGCTCGAAGGTCATTTCCGCCGACTCGCGATCACGCCCTGCCTCTTCCTGCTTCCCAGGTATCGAGCAAGCGATATCAGCCGATCGCGAGGATGAGGGCAAGGCTGAAGGTGGAGATGAAGACCCAGGACAGCGCGCCGAGCGCCAGCGGGCGCACGCCCTTCGCCTTGAGCTTGCGGATGTCGGTCTCCAGACCCATGGCGGCGAGCGCCATGGTGAGAAGGAAAGTCGTCACCGGCGTCACCGCATGCGTCGCCGCACCGGGAATGATGTCCATACTGTTGATGCCGATCATGGCGATGAAGCCGAGCACGAACCACGGCATCGGCGCCTTCCTATCAGTCTTCGCGCCCAAGCCGCCGTGGGTGCCGCGCCGGACAGCGATGACGCCGAGCGTGATGACCAGCGGCGCCAGAAGCATCACGCGGCTCAACTTGGCGATGGTGCCGAAATCGCCGGCCTCCTTGCCGTGCTGGAAAGCGGCGGCGACGACCTGTGCGATCTCATGGATCGAGCTTCCGGCCCACAGTCCGTAATGGTGCATGTCGAGGTGAAGCAGCGTGCCGAGCACCGGGTAGAGGAACATGGAAAGCGTGCCGAACACAGTGACGCAGGCGACCGCATAGGCGACGTCTTCGTCGGAGCCTTCGGTGACGGTACTGGTGGCGATCACCGCCGAGGCGCCGCAGACCGACGTACCGGCAGCGATCAGTTCGGCAAGCTTGCGCTCGACGCCGAGGACACGGCCCATCGCCTTGGTGAGCGTGAAGGTTGCGACAAGCGTCACCATGATGATTCCGATGCCGGTGCCGCCTACCGCGACGACCTGGCTTGCCGTCAGTTGCAGGCCGAGCAGGATGATCGCGAGCCTAAGTATGCGGCGCAGGCTGAAGGCGACCCCGCCTCTGGCGCGCGCCGGCGTGCCGACGATGTTGTGAAAGAGGATGCCGAGCAGGATGGCGAGGATCATCGGGCTGAACGTGTCGGCACCGGGGATTTCCCGCAGGCCGTAAGCCAGTGACGCGATCGCCACGGTGAGCAGCAGGCCGGGGGCGAGCCCGTAGGCCATATCCGCGACAGCTGCGCGGCTGGTGCGTTCTTTCGGGGGAAGGGCGGCGATCGTTGCGTCGGACATTGGAGACTCCATCGTTCGCCACCCTTCTGGCGGCAACGCTTCCATCGATCCAACAGATTGGTCTGGTTACTTCGATCGTGTTTTTTAATCGATTGCGCGTTTCTGTCATCGCGTTGCGCTCATGCCCGATCGCGGTGCCGGCCATACCGGATAGGGGGTCAACAACAGGATGAAGTGCCCGGGATCGGCGGGAAATCACGGTCCGTTAAGGTTAGTCAAACATTAAGCCTTGTCGTCCACATTGCCGTGACAACGGGGTTTGTCGCGGGGGCGCGTCCGGTGGAATTCGAGGACGAAAAAGAAGAAGAACACGGTCTTTCGAATGCCGGTACGGGCAGGAAAGACGATTCATCGAAACCGGGGACGCGGATTGGCGCCGGTCGAGCGGGAAGCGATGCGGCGGGAACCGATTTCCATCGGCTTCTGGAGATCAGTGCCGATTGGACATGGCGGACGGATGCGGCGCATATTTTCGTCCATCTTTCCGACGGGGTTGAAGCAGCCACCGGGATGAAGCCGAAGAAGGCGCTCGGCAGGACCTGGTTCGATTTCCTTCCGATGACCGCCCGCCTGAACAAGGAATATCAGGCCCATCTCGACGATTTGAAAGCGCATCGCCCCTTTCGCGAGTTCGTCTACGAGGTCGCAAACGCGCCGGTCCATTGCCGTTGGCTGTCGGTCTCCGGCTATCCGGTCTTCGACGCGAAGGGGATGTTCGCCGGCTACGAGGGTACGGGCCGGAACGTCACGAACCTCTTTGCCACTCAGGATGCGCTGGATGAGATGCGCGGCCGGCTCAAACAGTCGCAGGATCTGCTGACGGCGGTCTTCGAAGCGCTCGATGCCGGCATCGTGGTCTACGACCAGGACGACCGCCTCCTGCTCTCCAATACCCGCATGGCGGAACTCTACCCCCATATCGGCAATATCGCCGAGCCCGGCATGGCGCTTCGCGATCTGCTCGCGAGCGCCTACGATTCCGGCCAGTTCATCGATGCCCCCGGCGCCGAGAGCGCCGCGCGGACGAACGAGCGGGGCGGCTGGCTGAAGGAGCGCCTCGGGGAATATTGGGAGCCCTATACCGAGCGCGAGCAGAAGCTCGACGACGGAAGATGGGTGCATCTGCGCAATCGCCGCCTCGACAACGGCATGTTCATCGGGCTCAGGACCGACATCACCGCCATCAAGGAGCGCGAGCAGGCATTGGAGGATGCGCTCGACCAGGCCAGGCATACCGAAGTCCTGCGCTCCGCGCTCGATCTCATGGAAGACGGCTTCGCGCTCTACGACGCCGACGACCGGCTCGTGCTGTTCAATCCCGCCTATGTGAAGATGCATGTGGGCATGGAAGAGCATATCCGGCCGGGCATGACCTTCGAGGCGGTGCTGCGTGCGGCCATCCAGTTCGGCATGGTGGAGATCGGCACGACCGATATCGACGCCTATGTCGCAGAGGCCATGAAGCGGCGCAAGGAAGGCCCGAGCGCCGAGATGATGCTGCATTTCTCCGACGGGCGCTGGGTGATGCGGCGCGAGGTGCGCACGCCGGAAGGCGGGATCATGGGCATCCGCACCGACGTGACGGAGATGAAGAAACGCGAGGAGGAACTCGCCGAGGCAAGCCGGCAGGCCGAGGAACTCCTGTTCGACCTGACGCGGACCGTCGAGGCGATGGACATGGGCGTCGTCGTGGTCGATGCCGACATGTGCGCCGAGATCATCAACCCGGCCTTCTACGAGCAGTGGAAGATGACCCCGGAGCAGGCCGGGATCGGCAGTCATTTCCGCGCGCTCATGGATATCAATCGCCACAACGGCATCTACGATCTGCCGGACGAACGGTGGGAAGACTATGTCGCCTCGCGCGTGGGTGAGATCCGCGCCGGCGACGTGTCGCCGCGCGAGTTCAAGCGCGCCGACGGGCGTACCCTCATCTATTCCGTCACGGCACTGTCGGGCGGCAAGCGGCTGGTCTCCTATTTCGACATCACCGAGATGAAGGACCGCGAAGCGGCGCTCGCCGAAGCGCTCGAAAAGGCGAAGCTCGCCGAAGCGGTCATCGACAGCGTGCCCAATCCGATCTTCGTCAAGGACAGGGACCTCAATTTCGTTCTCGCCAACAACGCCTTTGCCTCGATATTCGGCAAGAAGCCGCGCGATATCGTCGGCGGGAAGGCAATCGACGTTGTGCCTGCGGCCGAGGCCCGGGAATTCGAGGAAAACGAACGGCAGGTCTTCGCAACCGGCGAACTCCACGAGAGCGAGGAGGATTTCGAGCTGGACGGCGCACCGCGCTCGCGGGTCGTGCGCAAGAACCGCGTGCGCACGGAAAGCGGCAAGGATTACGTCGCCTGCACCATCTTCGACATCACCGACATGCGCCGCCGCGAAATAGAGGCGCAGGAAGCGCGCCAGCATCTGGTGAATGTGCTCGAACTGCTTCCGGCCGGTGTCATCATCTACGACCGCGACGACAAATTCGTCCTGGCCAACCGCAACGTGCAGGACATGCTGCACGGGATGGAAGCGACCTGGGTCGAGGGCCAGTCGCTCGAACATGCCATGCGGATCGCGCATGAAGCGGGTTATTTCCGCCATAGCGACGATCCCGAGCTCGACGCGCTCTACGACACCGATCTCGAGGCGTGGGTGAGGGGCAAGATCGACAAATACCACCTGCCTCACGCGGTCTATCAGCGCCGCAATCCCGACGGGCGCTGGTATCAGGTCTACGATACGCGCACGCCAGAGGGATCGTTCGTGGGCGTGCGTGTCGACATCACCGAACTGAAGGAGCGCGAGGAAGCGCTGCGCGAAAGCTCGCGCGAGAACGAGCTTTTCCGTTCCATCATCGACAACGTACCGGTCGCCATCTACGCCAAGCAGACGGACCTCAAGCTCACTTATGTCAACAAGGGCTGGTGCAAACTGACCGGCGTCGAGTGCGGCGAGGCAGTCGGCAAGACCGATGCCGATATATTCGGCCCGGACGGCGAAGCCTTCATGCGCGACGACCGCGCCGTATTGCGCTCGCGCAAGCCGCAGATCTTCGAGGAGACGGCGACGCGCGCGGACGGGACGACCCGCTATCAGGAAGCGCGCAAGAGCGTCATGGCCGCTTCCGACGGCTCGCTCTACCTGATCGGCTCCACCACCGACGTCAGCGAAATGAAGGAACGCGAGCGCGAGTTGCGCGAGGCACAGCAGAACGCCGTGCTCGCAGACCGCGCCAAGTCGGAATTCCTCGCCAATATGAGCCACGAGATCCGTACGCCGATGAACGGCGTGCTCGGCATGGCCGAGCTTCTAGCGAAATCGGACCTCGATCCGAAGCAGAAGACATTCACCGACATCATCGTGAAGTCGGGTAACGCGCTTTTGACGATCATCAACGACATCCTCGACTTCTCCAAGATCGATGCCGGCCAACTCGTGCTCGATCCGGCACCCTTCAATCTCGTCGAGGCGATCGAGGATGTGGCGACGCTCGTCTCCACGCGCGCCAAGGAGAAGGATCTGGAACTGATCGTGCGGGTCGATCCAGACCTGCCCGAAATGTTCGTCGGCGATGTCGGCCGCATCCGCCAGATCATCACTAATCTGATGGGCAACGCGGTCAAGTTCACCGACACCGGCCATGTGCTGGTCGACGTCAACGGCGTGATAGAAAACGGCGCCGGGAAACTGCGCATCAACGTCACCGACACCGGCATCGGCATCCCGAAGGACAAGGTCGACCTCGTGTTCGACAAGTTCAGCCAGGTCGACGCATCCTCGACCAGGCGGCACGAAGGTACGGGCCTCGGCCTTGCCATCACTTCCAAACTGGTCGCGATGATGGGCGGCGAGATCGGCGTGGAGAGCGAGTTCGGCAAGGGCTCGACCTTCTGGTTCACCCTGGAATTGCCGACCGGCGAGGTGACGGCCAGGCGCAAGCCTATGCCGATCGACGTCACCGGCTCCCGCATCCTCATCGTTGACGACAACGCAGTCAACCGCGCCATCCTCTCCGAGCAGATGGCCTCATGGTCGTTCGATGCCTGCGCGGCTGAATCGGGCGAGGAAGGGCTGAAAGTGCTGCACGCGGCCGCGCAGCACGGCATCAGCGTCGACTGCGTTGTGCTCGACTACCAGATGCCGGGAATGACCGGGGCGGAGGTCAGCCGCATCATCCGCTCGACCAAGGGGATCGCCAATACGCCGATCATCCTCTTGACCTCGGTCGATCAGTCGCTCTCCAGCGCGCAGCATCGCGATCTTGGCATCGACGCCCAACTCATCAAGCCGGCCCGCTCCTCGCACCTTCTGGAGACGATCGTCTCGGCGGTGCAGAAGCATCGCGCGCCCGACCTGTCGACCATCATGGCGGACGCCGATCATGCGGGTGCGGCTCTCTCATCCGGCGGCGCGTCCTCGCCGGTTTCCCGCGCAGCCGGAGGGACGGCGCCCGCGCCATCGGCAAGACAGACCGGAACACCGGCGATCGCGGCGTCGGTAGAGCATCGGCTCGACATCCTGGTCGCCGAGGACAATGAGGTAAACCAACTGGTCTTCACCCAGATTCTGGCGGAGACCGCCATGAGCTTCGAGATCGTCGGCAACGGCGAACTTGCGCTCGCGGCCTACCGCGAAATGCAGCCGCGCATGATCCTCATGGATGTCTCCATGCCGAAGATGAGCGGTCTGGAGGCGACAGCGGCGATCCGCAATCTGGAAGCCGAAAGCGGAACCCATGTGCCGATCATCGGCGTCACGGCACATGCGCTCAAAGGTGACCGCGAGCGCTGCATCGACGCCGGCATGGACGACTATCTATCCAAACCGATCAGCCCCAAGGCCCTGCTCGAAAAGGTGGCGCGCTGGTCCGGCGAGAAACCCGCCGTACTGCTCAGCGCTAGCTGAGATCAGCAAAAAATTCCGCGCGCGGCCTCGAAAGAGGCCGTTTGCGCGCGGGATTCTCCAAATGTCTGTTTCCTTAGACGATTTTCGGCCCATCCGGCCTGCTGCAATCGCGTGCATCACATCGGCCTGCAAGGCGCCTGCGAATGGGTCATGCAGGCGACATGAAACTGTCATCCAACTGTTACATGCGGCCGCTATGGGCACTCGCGGCGCAAAGACGCCACGCGAATGTCCCAACAGGAGCAGGCTCCATGATCACTCTCATCCGTTCGACCGCGCTGGCGGCTATGGCCGTCGCCCTGTCGATCACAACGGTTCCCGCCGATGCCGCCGACATCACCGGCGCAGGCGCCACCTTCCCCTATCCGATCTATGCGAAGTGGGCCGATGCCTACAAGCAGGAGACCGGAATCGGTCTCAACTACCAGTCGATCGGCTCGGGCGGCGGCATCAAGCAGATCAAGGCGAAGACCGTGATCTTCGGCGCCTCCGACGCGCCGCTCAAGGGCGAGGACCTCGATTCGACCGGCCTTGCGCAATTCCCGATGGTGATGGGCGGCATCGTGCCGGTCGTCAATCTCGAAGGTATCAAGCCCGGCGACCTGGTGCTGGACGGCCCGACCCTTGCCGACATCTTCCTCGGCAAGATCGCCAACTGGAACGACGAGGCCATCCAGAAGCTCAATCCCGACGCCAAGCTGCCGGATCAGGCCATCGCCGTCATCCACCGCTCCGACGGTTCGGGCACGACCTTCAACTTCTCCTATTATCTGGCTGACGTGAATGCTGACTGGAAGGAAAAGGTCGGTGTCGCCACGGCGCTGGAATGGCCGGTCGGCCTCGGCGCCAAGGGCAATGAGGGTGTCGCCAACAACGTCGCCCAGACCAGCGGTGCCATCGGCTATGTCGAATATGCCTACGCCAAGCAGAACAAGCTGACCTATGCCGACATGATCAACAAGGACGGCAACAAGGTCGAGCCGACTGCCGCCGCCTTCTCGGCCGCCGCAGCCAATGCCGACTGGTCTTCCCAGCCGGGCTACGGCGTCATCCTCGCCAACCAGCCGGGCGCGGAATCCTGGCCGATGACGGCCGCGACCTGGATCCTCGTCTACAAGAAGCCGGACAATCCGGACGCCACTGCCGACGCGCTGAAATTCTTCGCGTGGTCCTACGCCAAGGGCGACGACATGGCCGGAGCACTGGACTACGTGCCGATGCCGGACAATGTGGTCAAGAGCGTCGAGGAGATGTGGTCCAAGGATATCGTCGGCTCCGCAGGCAAGCCACTCTACGCCGAGTGACGACGGAATTGTAAAAGGTCGAGGACGGGAAAGCACATCGTTGCCTTCCCGTCTTCTTCAGCACGAGGGCCGCATGAGCATCACCGCAGAAACCGCGTATTCCTCGAGTTCGGCCGCGAACATCCGCGCGGCTGCTGTGCGGCGCTTCGCCTTCACCGATTCCCTGTTCCACATACTGACGCGCCTGTCCGCCGCCCTTGTCCTGGTGATCCTCGGCGGCGTCGCGGTCTCGCTGGTCGCCGGGGCATGGCCGGCGCTTTCAACTTTCGGCTGGTCCTTCCTGGTCACCGAATCCTGGAATCCGGTGACAGAGAAATTCGGCGCGCTTGCACCGATCTACGGCACACTCGTCACCTCGCTTATCGCCATCGTGATCGCCGTGCCGATCGGTATCGGCATTGCGATGTTCCTCACGGAACTCTGCCCACGTTCGTTGCGGCGGCCGATCGGTATCGCGGTCGAACTTCTGGCAGGCATTCCCTCGATCATCTACGGCATATGGGGTCTGTTCGTCTTCGCGCCGTTCCTGCAGGTCCATCTGCAGCCTTTCGTCATCAAGCTGTTCCATGGCGTCCCGGGGCTCTCCAGCCTGTTTTCCGGTCCGCCCTATGGCATCGGGCTGATGACATCGGGGCTGATCCTGGCGATCATGGTGCTGCCCTTCATCACGTCCATCACCAAGGACGTGTTCGACACCGTGCCGGCGGTGTTGAAGGAATCCGCCTACGGGATCGGCTGCACGACCTGGGAGGTGACGCGCCGGGTCGTCATTCCATACACACGCGTCGGCATCATGGGCGGCGTGATGCTGGGGCTCGGCCGCGCACTCGGAGAGACCATGGCGGTCACCTTCGTCATCGGCAACGCGCACCGCATCTCGGCTTCGCTGTTCGCGCCGGGCACCACCATCTCGGCCTCGATCGCCAATGAATTCACCGAGGCCGACGGCGAGCTCTACACATCCTCGTTGATCGCGCTCGGTCTCATCCTGTTTGTCATCACCTTCCTGATCCTCGCCGCGTCCCGCTTCATGCTGATGCGGATCGAGCGTCGCGCCGGAAGCTGAGAGGGAGCGTTCGAACGATGGCAGCCGCATCTTCGCGCCACAATCGCCGCAAGGCCCGCAACGCCCTGATGATGGGGCTGAGCATGGTCGCGGCGGCAATAGGGCTCGCCTGGCTGGCGCTCATTCTGGGTGCGCTGGTCTGGAAGGGGACTGCCGGCCTGTCGTTTGCCGTGTTCACCGAGATGACGCCGCCGCCGGGCGAAGCGGGAGGGCTCCTCAACGCCATCGCCGGCAGCGTCGTCATGACCGCGATCGCCATCGCGGTCGGCACGCCGGTCGGCATCCTCGCCGGCACCTACATGGCCGAATACGGCCGTTTCTCGAAGCTCACCGTCGTGGTGCGCTTCATCAACGATATCCTGCTTTCCGCCCCTTCCATCGTCGTCGGCCTGTTCATCTACGAGATCATGGTGCGGCCGTTGGGGCATTTCTCGGCGCTCGCCGGCGCCTTCGCGCTCGCCATACTGGTGATGCCGGTGGTGGTGCGCACGACGGAAGACATGCTGAACCTCGTGCCGAACGCGCTGCGCGAAGCGGGCACGGCCATCGGCGCGCCGCGCTGGATCGTCATCCGATCTGTTGCCTACCGTGCCGCGCTGTCGGGCATCGTCACCGGCGTGTTGCTGGCGATCGCGCGCATTTCGGGCGAGACGGCGCCGCTCCTGTTCACCGCGCTCAACAACCAGTTCTGGTCGAGCAACGTCAACGCGCCGATGGCCAGCCTGCCGGTGACCATCTTCCAGTTTGCGCTCAGCCCCTATGAGGAATGGCAGCAATTGGCATGGACCGGCGCGCTGATCATCACCTTCGCCGTGCTGATGTTGAGCATCGTCGCACGCGCCCTTACCGTCCGGAGAGAGGACAGATGACACAAATGCTGTCGCCGACATCCATCGCCGCCAGCCGGCCGGCCGCCGAAGAGGTGAAGCTCGAGGTGAGCAACCTCAATTTCTTCTACGACCGGACGCGGGCGCTGAAGGATATATCGCTGTCGCTGCCGGCGAAGAGCGTGACCGCCTTCATCGGGCCTTCCGGCTGCGGGAAATCGACGCTTCTGCGCGTCTTCAACCGCATCTACGAACTCTATCCGAAGCAGCGGGCCGAAGGCGAGGTGCTCCTCGACGGCCGCAACATCCTCGACAAAGGGCAGGACCTGAACCTGCTTCGCGCCCAGGTCGGCATGGTCTTCCAGAAGCCGACGCCCTTTCCGATGACCATCTACGAAAACATCGCCTTCGGCATCCGGCTCTACGAGAAACTGCCGAGGTCCGAAATCGACGGTAGGGTCGAGGAAGCGCTGAAGCGCGCCGCGCTCTGGACCGAGGTGAAGGACAAGCTCAACGCCAGCGGACTCAGCCTCTCCGGCGGCCAGCAGCAGCGGCTCTGCATCGCGCGCACGGTCGCGGTGAAGCCGGAGGTGATCCTGCTCGATGAACCGGCCTCCGCGCTCGACCCGCTCTCGACCGCGAAGATCGAGGAGTTGATCGACGAATTGCAGGCCGACTACACGATCGTCATCGTCACCCACAACATGCAGCAGGCCGCCCGCGTGTCGGCCCGCACGGCCTTCATGTATCTCGGTGAACTCATCGAATTCGGCGACACCGAGCAGATCTTCACCTCGCCGCATGACAAGCGCACCCAGGACTACATCACGGGCCGCTTCGGCTAGCCCCGCCTTCACAGGGACCGGATCATGAGAGAGCATACCGTCACCGCTTTCGACGAGGATCTGAAGGCCGTCGACCGGCTGATCCACGAGATGGGCGACCTCGCCGCCGCGATGGTCGGATCGGCGACCCGCGCGCTGCTCGACCTCGACAACCCGCTCGCCCACCACGTCGTGTCGCAGGACGCGGTGATGGACGCCATGCAGCGCGATCTCGACGAGCGGGCGATCACGCTGATCGCACGCCGCCAGCCGGTGGCGGGCGATCTGCGTTCGGTGGTGGGCGCCATCCGCATGGCAGCCGACCTGGAGCGGATCGGCGATCTGGCCAAGAACATCGCCAAGCGCGTCGGCGCGGTGGGCGAGGCGGTGCCGCCGCGCCGGTTCGCCCATGGCATCGACGCCATGACCGATCTCGTCCTCGGGCAGGTCGAGGGGGTCGTGCGCAAATACGAGGAGCGCGATGCGGAGGGGTTGAGCGGATTGCGCAGCGACGACGAGAAGATCGACATCCAGTATACGGCGGTCTTCCGCGAACTTCTGACCTATATGATGGAGGACCCGCGCAACATCACTGCCTGCACGCATCTCCTGTTCTGCGCCAAGAACCTCGAGCGGATCGGGGACCATGTGACCAATATCGCGGAAAACGGCTATTATATCGTCACGGGCCGGCAACTTTCGCCCGACCGGCCGAAGCAGGACGAAACGGCGAACGTACTGGCGGAATAGCAGACAGGCCGATGCCGATGATCGCACCGAAAATCCTGGTGGTGGAGGACGAAGAGCCGCTCTCCGTGCTCCTGCGCTACAATCTGGAGTCCGAAGGCTACCAGGTCGAAACGGTCATGCGCGGCGACGAAGCCGAGATCAGGCTGAGGGAGAACGTGCCGGACCTTCTCGTGCTCGACTGGATGCTGCCAAGCATCTCCGGCATCGAGCTTTGCCGCCGGCTCCGCATAAGACCCGAGACCGAACGCCTGCCGGTGATCATGCTGACGGCGCGCGGCGAGGAAAGCGACCGGGTGCGCGGGCTCTCGACCGGCGCCGACGACTATCTCGTCAAGCCGTTCTCCATGCCCGAATTCGTGGCACGCGTGCGGGCGCTCCTGCGGCGGGCGAAACCCGAGACACTTTCAAACGTGCTCAAGGTCGGCGACATCGTACTCGATCGCGAGACGCATCGCGTCTATCGCGGGGAGGCCGAGATCAGGCTCGGCCCGACCGAATTCCGCCTGCTCGAATTCCTTATGCGCAGCCCCGGCCGCGTCTTCTCGCGCGGCCAGTTGCTCGACAATGTGTGGGGCGAAACCATCTATATCGACGAGCGCACGGTCGACGTCCATGTCGGGCGCCTGCGCAAGGCGGTCAATGACGGCCGCTTGCCGGACGTCATCCGCACGATCCGCGGCGCCGGCTATTCCATTCAGGAGAGCTGACCAGCGTCCTGCGGCTTCAGGCAACCGCCCTCCCGCGTGCGGCCACGGAGGGCGGGTTTCCGGCGGCGAAAACCTCCTGGTCGAGGAAGGTCAGCGCGCGCATGGCGCAGCCTTCGCGGATAAGTGAAAGCTGGTCCGGCTCGGTGGCGAACGATATCGCTTCCTCGTGCTGGCCGCCGACGGTCCTCGCGATCGCGGCGCGCATCGGTCCCTCGATCAGGTCGAAGGCGCGCGCGCCGATACCGACCATCGCGACGGGCGCCGGATCGATCAGCGCGAACAGGCTGCCGAGGCCAAGGCCGATCGCCTCCCCGGCTTGCGCGTAGGCTCTCCGCTCCGGTCCGTCATGCGTACGCGCCGCCTCGGCGAGCGCCAGCATATCCCGGTCCTCGATATCGGCGATGAAATGGTCGCGGTCGGGCAGGGCGTGGGCGTTGCGCCAGATCGCATAATTGCCGGCATAGGCCTCGATGCAGCCGCGCCGTCCGCAGCGGCAGAGATCGCCGTCCGGGATATGGATCATGTGGCCGAACTCGCCGCCGGAAGAGCGCGTGCCTGTGAAGAGTTCGCCGTTCAGGAAGAGGCCCATGCCGATACCGTTCGACAGGAGCACGGAGACGAAATTGTCGCGATAGCGCTCCGGGTCGCGCCAGCGCAGCGCCACCGCCGTCATGTTGCAATCGTTCTCCACCGTGACCGGAAGGCCGAACGCCTTCTCCAGCGCATCCCCGAAGCGGATATTCCGGTGCGGCGTGATCGGCGACCAGAGCATCGCCGCTCCGCCTGAATCGGCGACGCCCTGCACGGCAAAGGAAATGCGCATCACCCTCGATCCGGCGGCGGCGCTTCTGGAGACGAGGCGGCCGACAATCCCGACCGCCTCCGCGATCAGCTCGTCCCGCGCAAGCGTCATCGTCGACAGCCTGCACTGCTCGGCCGCCACGATATTCCCGGCATAGTCGAGGAGCGTCGCGGAAAGCGTGTTCAGCGCCAGCAGCATCGTGACGACCGAACTCGTTTCGGGATTGAGGCCGAGAGCCACCTGCGGCCGGCCGCGTTTCGACACCGCCGTCCCGCCCTTCACCTCGGTGAGAATGCCTTCCTCGATCAGGTCGGCCGAAATCGCCGAAATGGTGGAATGGCTGAGCCCCGTAATTCCGGCGATCTCCGTACGCGAGGGTTGCCGGGCGCGGCGGACGGCGGAGATGATCATGGCACGATTGCGCCGCCTGAGATCGTCGTGGCGGATTCCGACCGTCATTTACACAATTCCTCCCGTGCCGTCGGGCGTCGGATCCAGCCGGGGCCGATCGGAGCCGCATGACAGCGCGTGAAGTATATTGACATGGATAAAAGAGTGAGTCATTCTTTTTTTCGAAGCTCGAAATAAAGAGCTTCCCAGAGACCGACGGTCTATTCATCGCGCCGGTTCGGCGCAGGGAGGAAATCATGGGAAAGTTTACGGCCGCCTTGCTGGCGGGTGCCGCGATCACGCTTTCGTTCTCGACGTTTGCTCAGGCGAAGGACAAGATCATCGGCGTGTCCTGGTCGAACTTCCAGGAAGAGCGCTGGAAGACGGACGAGGCCGCGATCAAGAAGCAGCTCGAGGCCGATGGCGATAAATATATTTCCGCTGACGCCCAATCCTCTGCGGAAAAGCAGTTGAGCGACATCGAGAGCCTGATCTCGCAGGGCGCCAACGCGCTCATCGTGCTGGCCCAGGACTCCTCGGCGATCGGCCCGGCCATCCAGAAAGCGACGGACGAAGGCATTCCGGTAGTCGGGTATGACCGGCTGATCGAGAATCCGGAAGCGTTCTATCTCACCTTCGACAACAAGGAAGTCGGCCGCATGCAGGCGCAGGCGGTCTTCGCCGTGAAGCCGGAAGGCAATTACGTCTTCATCAAGGGCTCGTCGGCCGACCCGAACGCGGATTTCCTGTTTTCCGGCCAGATGGAAGTGCTGAAGGCTGCCATGGATGCCGGCAAGATCAAGAATGTCGGCGAGGCCTATACAGACGGCTGGCTGCCGGCGAACGCCCAGAAGAACATGGAGCAGTTCCTGACGACCAACAACAACAAGGTCGACGCGGTGGTCGCTTCCAATGACGGCACGGCCGGCGGTGCGATCGCGGCACTTGCCGCGCAGGGCCTTGCCGGCTCCGTGCCGGTTTCGGGACAGGACGGCGACCATGCGGCGCTGAACCGTATCGCTCTCGGTACCCAGACCGTGTCGGTGTGGAAGGATGCGCGCGAACTCGGCAAGAAAGCGGCCGAAATCGCTTCCATGCTCGCCGACGGCAAGAAGATGACCGAGATACCGGGCGTCCAGAAATTCGACGGCGGGCCGAAGCATGTCGAGATGAACTCGATCTTCCTGAAGCCGCTCCCGATCACCAAGGACAATCTCGACGTGGTGATCGATGCCGGCTGGATCAAGAAGGACGAAGTCTGCCAGGGCGTGAAGGCCGGAACCGTCAAGGTCTGCGGCTGAGCTTCGACAGATCGCGCCGCCGCGGTTTGACCAGAACCGCGGCGGCCACGTAATATGGCAGTTAGCGCGGCAGACGCGGTGGCTCGCTTTGCCGCGCGGGGAGGAAGCCATGTCCGATTCGACCGCGCCGCTCGACCGCGCCCGGGCGGCGGAACTCAGTCCCCTGAAATCGTTCCTCAGGGCGACCGAAATCGACACCCGCATGCTCGGGATGGTGGGGGCGCTGGCCCTTATCTGGATCGTTTTCCATATCCTGACGGGCGGGCTGTTCTTGACGCCGCGCAACCTCTGGAACCTTTCGGTCCAGTCTGCCTCGATCGCCGTCATGGCGACGGGCATGGTGCTGGTCATCGTGACGCGCAACATCGACCTGTCCGTCGGCTCCATGCTCGGCTTCATCGGCATGATCATGGGGGTGACGCAGACCGAGTTCCTTCCCAAACTGCTCGGCTACGAGCATCCGACGATCTGGATCATCGCGCTCGCGGTCGGTCTGGTCCTCGGTCTGGTCCTCGGCGCCTTCCAGGGCTTTCTTATCGCCTATCTGGAAATCCCGTCCTTCATCGTGACGCTTGGCGGCCTTCTGGTCTGGCGCGGCGCCGCGTGGTGGGTGACGAGCGGCCGTACCGTGGCGCCCATGGACGAGACGTTCAAGCTCATGGGAGGCGGGCCGCAGGGGTCGATCGGCGCCACATGGAGCTGGGTGGTGGGGATCGTGGCCTGCCTCCTCGTCGTCCTCGCCCTCATCAACGGGCGAGTGCAGCGCAGCCGCTTCCGCTTTCCGCAACGCCCCGTCTGGGCGGAATTCTTCCTGGGCGGCGTGACCTGCATCGCCATCCTGGCGGCGGTCGGTGTCGCCAATTCCTATCCGTGGCCGATCGGCATCGTGCGCCGCTATGCCCAAGCGCATAACATCACCATCCCCGACGGCGGGCTGTTCATCGCGCACGGTATCGCCATACCGGTGCTGATCGCGATTGCGGCCGGCGCGGTCATGACCTTCCTCGCGACGCGCACGCGTTTCGGCCGCTACGTGTTCGCCATCGGCGGCAATCCGGAGGCGGCCGAACTTGCCGGCATCAACACGCGCTGGGTGACGGTGAAGGTCTTCATGCTGATGGGCATGCTGACGGCGGTGAGCGGCGCCATCTCGATCGCGCGGCTGAACGCGGCGACCAACGCGCAGGGCACGCTGGACGAGCTTCTGGTGATCGCGGCGTCCGTCATCGGCGGCACGTCGCTCGCCGGCGGCGTCGGCACGGTCGCGGGTGCCATGCTCGGCGCGGTGCTGATGCAATCGCTGCAATCGGGCATGGTGCTGCTCGGACTGGACACCCCCTTGCAGAACATCGTCGTCGGAGCGGTGCTGGTCGTCGCCGTCTGGCTCGACACGCTCTACCGCCGCAGGATCCAGTGAGGCCGACATGGACGCCCAGAGACCCCCACTCGTCGATCTGAGGAACATCTCGATCTCCTTCGGCGGCGTGCATGCCGTCGACGAGGCCTCGGTCGATCTGCATGAAGGCGAGGTGATGGCGCTTCTCGGCCATAACGGCGCCGGCAAGTCGACGCTGATCAAGATCCTCTCCGGCGCCTACAAGCGGGATACGGGCGAGATCTTCATCCGCGGCGAGGAAGCGACCATCAACAACCCGCGCGACGCCAAGAAATACGGCATCGAGACGATCTACCAGACGCTCGCTCTGGCCGACAATGTCGATGCGGCGGCGAACCTGTTCCTCGGCCGGGAACTTCGTACGGCATGGGGCACGCTCGACGATGTTGCGATGGAGAACCAGGCGCGCAAGGTCATGGGGCGGCTCAACCCGCGCTTCCAGCGATTCAAAGAGCCGGTCAAGTCGCTGTCGGGCGGCCAGCGCCAGTCGGTGGCGATCGCTCGCGCCATCCTCTTCAATGCGCGCATCCTTATCATGGACGAGCCGACGGCGGCGCTCGGCCCGCAGGAAACCGCGCAGGTGGGCGAACTGATCAAGCAGCTCAAGGCCGACGGCATCGGCATCTTCCTCATCAGCCACGACATCCACGACGTATTCGATCTCGCGGACCGCGTCTGCGTCATGAAGAACGGTCAGGTCGTGGGAACCGCGCGCACGGGAGACGTCACCAAGGACGAGGTGCTGGGAATGATCATCCTCGGCAAGTGCCCGCCGGGCGCGGTGCCGGGACCCGGGGCCATGCAGGCCGCGGCGGCATAAGCCGTCAGCCGGCTCAGCCGAGTATCGCGCCGCCGAAGATAAGAAGCAGTACCAGCACGATCAGCACGATGATGATCAGGATGCGGGCGAGGCCGCCGGCCACGCCGGCGATGCCGGGAAAGCCGAGCAGGCTTGCCACGCCGGCGATGATGACAAGGATGATGATCCAGCGAAGCATAAAAATCCTCCTTCAAGCCCGATGGAATCGGCTTGGCGGCACGTCGTTGCGCGGAAGTTTAAGTCGTTGGAAAAGAGGTGGGGAGGCCGCCTCGCGACAGCCTCCCGCGAAGATCGGTATCAGCAGCGGCGTTCGTAGATCACGCGACGGCCGTAGCGGTCGTGGCCACGATAGCGGCAATAGCCCTGGCGATCGGCGGACCTGCCGAGCAGATAACCGGCGGTGCCGCCGATCAGCGCGCCGCCAAGCGCGCCACCCGTCGTGCCGGTCGCCAGGCCGCCCACGGCCGCGCCTACCGCAGCACCGCCGACGCCGGTCTGTTCGGCAGTCGTACACCCCACCAATGCAAGTGGAGCGGCGGCCACCATCACCAAGATAAGCTTTTTCATCAACCTTCTCCTTGAATATGCCCCTTCGTGCCAAACCTTTTGGGGCCGGCTACATTCCATTCGATAACGGCGTTCGCGGCTTCTTTACGGCCACCCGTCACGATTTCTATTTGTGGCTAACCAGTCTTTACCGGGATCGACTTTCCTCCAATTCCGCAGGAAAACGGAAATCGAGGCATATCGTTCCATAAAAAGAACGAGCGCGGGGCGGTGGCCTAATCGCTCTCGAAATTGTGGGCGGGAATGGTCAGCCGGTATCCCAACTCCACCGGGCCGAAGGCGAGGCTGGCGCTGCCGCCGAGCGAGGCCGGGACCACGCGTTCCAGGGCGACGCTGCCGAACCGCTTTTCCTTCAGCACGTCCGGATCGCTGGCGCTCGCTTCGGACCAGATCAGTACCAGGTCGGACATTCCTTGTCCGCCGCTATCCCGTTCGGTCGATATCGTCACCGAGCCGTCGCCGGCGGCAAGTACACCGTAGCTGACGGAGTTGACGGCAAGCTCATGCAGCGCGAGCCCTATATGGAGCGCCGCGTTGGGATTGAAATACGGGTTCTCGCCCTCCAGGCGGATATTGCGCTGCGGGTCGGCGCAGTAACGGGCCACCTGTCCGGCAACGAGTTCCTGCAGCCTGGCGCCGCGCCAGTTGGAAGACGTCACCAGATCCTGCGAGGACGCGAGCGACTGGATGCGTCCGCGAAAGCGCACGAGAAAGGAATCGATGCCGCCCGAATACCGGCCTGTCTGGGTGGCGATGCTCTGAATGATGGAGAGCAGGTTCTTGGAGCGGTGACTGACTTCGCGCAGGAGCGTGCGCAGGGTCTGTTCCCTTCGCCGTTGTTCGGTCGTTTCGACAGCGGTGGTGAGCAGTCCGCGGATCGCGCCGCTATCCGTGCAGTCCGCGTCCACCCATATGTTGAACCATCTGGCTCCGCTCGCGTCAGGCACCGAAATCTGGGCCGTCCGCGACACGCCGTCGGCAAGGACGGTCTCTTTCAATTTCCAAAGGCGTTCGGCCTCGTCTTCCGGGAGAAAATCCCCATCGCGGGAACCGGCGGCAACGCCGCCGCTGTTCCATGCCGGCGAGACGCCCCGCGTCCACACGACGCTGCCGCCCGGATCCTGATAAATGACGGAGATATCGCAGTTTTCGAGCGCCCGGGCGAGATTCGCACCGACCCCCGCACTTGCTGGCCTACGCCCGTCACTGGTGCCTTTTTCTGTGCTCATTTACGCCACGTATCCGCGTGTCAACGCAAAACGGGCAAGGCCTTCAAGAAGTTCCACCCAAACGATGTTCCGCCGGGTGTGCGTCTGTGCGGAACGCATTCACCCGGCGGCGCATGGAAGCCGTTTGAGGGGGCGGCTCCCAGCCTGGGGAACCTGTTGTCGTGCTCTCGATCTAGCGCACGCGGCGATAGAAGGCTGCAAGAAGCGACATGGCGAAGAACGCCGTCAGCATGAAGGCGAGCAGCTGGGCCACGCCCGCCGACGATGCCGCAAGGCCGCCGAGGCCGAATGCGGCCGCCATGACAGCGACGATAAAGAATACCAGTCCCCAATAAAGCATGTCCGATCTCCTGAAATCCCGAGCGCCGCCAGCCGTCGACAGGGTCAACGAACCCCGTCGCGATTGGTTCCATGTCGGGAGGCAGCTGCCCTTACGGCAGCAGCAGCGCGCGCCAATAGGAATCAAATAACGGCGAAATGACGGCAAATAGACAGGCCGTCCCTCGATGCCGAAATAAATTCAGGCGGCGGCCTTGGCTTGGTTATCGAAGAAAAGAGCCTGGCTGATAAGCGCTTTAACCATTTCAGGATTGAAAGGTTTCGTTACCAGAAAGGCCGGTTCAGGTCTTTCGCCGGTAAGCAGGCGCTCGGGGAAGGCCGTGATGAAGATGACCGGAATGGGCGAGGTGGCCAGGATATCGTTGACGGCGTCGATACCCGAGCTTCCGTCAGCGAGCTGGATGTCGGCAAGCACCATCTTCGGATTTGTCCGCTTGAAGATCTCCCCCGCCTCGCTGCGCGTGCGGGCGGTTCCAACGACCCGGTGACCGAGGCTTTCGACCATTTCCTCGATGTCCATCGCGATCAGCGGCTCGTCCTCGATGACGAGGATGTCGGTCGCGACCTGCCTGGATATCTCCACGCTCGCTTCCTGCAGGAGCGAGGAGAACTCGTCCTCGTCGACATCGAGGATCTCCGCCGCCTCATCGTCGGTGAAGCCTTCGACCGCGACCAGCAGGAAGGCCTGCCTGGCGCGCGGCGCGAGAGCGGAAAGGTTCGCGGCGGCGCGTTTTTCCCACCCCGACGCCGGGCTCACCTGCGGGACGCGGACGGCGATCGTGCCGTAGAGCTTCGCGAAGGCCTTATAGAGCGCGACGCGGGTGCTGGAGGCGTCGGGAAAGATGGTTACATCGGCGATGATGGCTTCGAGCACGGCCGCGACCAGGGCGTCGCCGCTCGTCTGCGACCCGGAAACTGCTCTGGAAAACCGCCGCAGATAGGGCAATTGCGGTGCAATCGACGCAGATAGGCTCATTCGTTTCCGGCTCCCTCAAAATATTTCGACGCACAAAACGGTACAAAAACGATGCCGCGCCGAAAAAGTTCCATATCAGGGAACCCATTTTAAGATAAAGCGTTTATGCGCAGATCGGGGCGGCGACAAGGGCGCGTTGCGTAGCCTTGCGAGAGACACGGGGCCTTACGAGATACGGGACGCTTGGGGGAAACAAGGTTGGGTATGACTTCAGGAACAAAGACCGGGCGAATGAAAAGCAATGCGGGCCGCAGGGCGAGTGGACCGGAAATTCTGGGACCGAATTCAGAGATCGGTCGAAAACTCCGCCAGTATTATGACGAGATCGCTTCCGACGAAGTGCCGGACCGCTTCACCCAGCTCCTGAGCCGGCTGGAGCAGGCTGAAACATCCACGGGCAAGGAATAACGCATGGCGTCCGCCACGGGCTTCCACAGCGATTTGCTGGCGGCCATTCCCAGCCTTCGCGCATTTGCCGTCTCTCTCGCACAGAACGCCGACAAGGCCGACGATCTCGTGCAGGAGACGCTGGTGAAGGCGTGGGACAAGCAGAAAAGCTTCCAGCCCGGCACGAACCTCAAGGCCTGGCTCTTCACCATCCTGCGCAACGAGTTCTATTCGCAGATGCGCAAGCGGGGCCGCGAGGTGCAGGACAGCGACGGCACCATGACCGGAAGGCTGGCCGTCCATCCGAGCCAGGACGGTGCGCTCGACCTGCAGGATTTCCGTCGGGCGCTCAAGCAGCTACCGGAAGACCAGCGCGAGGCGATCATCCTCATCGGCGCCTCCGGTTTTTCATATGAGGAAGCCGCGGAAATCTGCGGCTGCGCCGTCGGCACGATAAAGAGCCGGGTCAGCCGCGGCAGGACACGACTTCAGGAATTGCTGCAGATATCCGGCGAAGCCGATTACGGTCCCGATTCGATCGCCGCTCAGGTATTGGGCTCCAACGTCGCCTGAGCCGTGCCGCGCCCGACGACCGATGCGATCGCCTCGATCAGCTCCTGCCCGCCATACGGCTTGCCGACCACGGGGACGCCGGGGAAATCCGCGAACCTTCCCGCCGTGCCGTCATAGCCCGTCGCGAAAACGAACGGGATGCCCTGCTCTGCGAGCCTGCGGGCGAAATCCAGCGTGGACCGGCCGCCCAGCATGGCGTCGATCACGGCAACGTCGAAGCGTTGGCCGGCCAGTTCGGTCTCGATCGCGTCGAGACTGCCGATGAGGATGGCATCCTCGGCGCCATGGTCGCGGCATAGCTGCTCGACATCCATCGCGATGAGGTATTCATCCTCGAGTATCAGGATGCGGAATCCGGCGAGAGGCAGCGCGGCCACGCGGTTTTCTCCATGCTTCACGGCAGGCCTTCATGCAGTAGGACAACCGGGCTGTCATTTAAAAAAGACATGATCGAAATTCATTTCGCAAAACCCTCGGCGATACTACGATATGGCTGGAAACCGGCCCGTCGCATTGGAGCCCGCGCTTGACCCTTCCTGCGGAAAATTCCGGAAAACGCGTTCCCTGCGAAAAATGTCCATTGCGAAAACGCCCGGTCTTCCGGCCGTTCGAGCCGGAGGAACTTGCTTTCATCAGCCGGTTCAAGACCGGCGAACTCTCGGTGGATCGCGGTGCTACCGTCCTCGTGGAAGGCGCCAACAGCGCCCATCTCTATACGGTGCTTTCCGGCTGGGGGTTCCGCTACAAGCTCCTGCCGGACGGCCGCCGGCAAATCCTGAACTATGCGATGCCCGGCGACCTGATCGGACTTCAGGGCAGCCTGATGGAGGAGATGAGCCATTCCGTAGAGGCGCTCTCGCCCATGCTTCTGTGCGTATTCGAACGCGATCAGCTATACGAGCTTTACCGCAAGCATCCGGGGCTCGCCTACGATATCACCTGGCTCGCCTCTCGCGAGGAACAGATGCTGGACGAGAATCTTCTGAGCGTCGGCCGGCGCACGGCGCTCGAACGGGCCGCCTATCTGATCGCCTTCATCGCCGGGCGTGCGTCGGCTGTCGGCCTCGACAGTTCGCATCCACTGGAGATCCCGATCACGCAACAGCACGTCGCCGACACGCTCGGCCTCTCGCTCGTGCACACCAACAAGACGCTGCGCAAGCTGGTCCAGCGCCGCCTCATCTCCTGGCAGGAAAGGGGGTGCGTGGTTCGCGACATCGACGGTCTGCTGGATGTCGCGGGTTGGGAAGGGATGAGCGAGACGGTGCGGCCGCTTTTGTGATCCGTCCAGGCGATCCTCAATCGCTTTCAGTGGACCATTCCATGCCGGGCAGTATGTTCCCGCCGATCGCGTAGACGATAAGCAGCGCCGGCACGGCGATGAACCCGCCGATCGGCCCCCATATCCATATCCAGAAGGCGAGCGCCAGGAAAATCACGAATGGATTGAGCGTCAGCGTCCGCCCGAGCACGGTCGGTGTCACGAACTGCGATTCGGCCAGATGGAGGGCAAGGAAGACGATCGTGGGGAGAAGCGTCGCGCCGAGCGTGTCGAAGCTGATGACGCCGACGCCGAGCAGCACGGCCGCCATCACGGCGGGGCCGATATAGATGACGAAATTGAGAAGCGCTGCGAGCGCGCCCCAGATCGCCGGGGAAGGCACGCCGATGGCCCACAGGGCGAGTGTCACGGCTATGCCCTGTCCGATATTGATGACCGTGATCGAAAGAAGATAGCGCGAAACCAGATACTCCACGTCGCGGAAGATGTGGGCGACACGCCAGCGCAGGCGGCGGTCGAGGCACAGTCGCAATATGGCGATGCGGGTCCGGTGCCGGGTTGCGAGGAAGAAATACATGCCGGCGAAAAACAGGATGATCTGCGCGATCACCGCCGGCGCCAGCACGGCGACACTCTCGACCGGCGAACCGCTGTCCACCGATACGGTGACCTTCGATCCCCCGGTGATGTTGCGTAATTGCTCGCGCATATGTGCGATCGAATCGAGCGGTTCCCTGAACTGCGACAGGTGAATCTGCAACTCGCGCCAGATTTCCGGCAGCCGGCTGAACCAGAATGCCAGCGGCGTGGCGAGCGCAGCGGCAAGGGCGCACAGGCACAGCAGGAAAACCAGGACGACCAGGAGGGACGAAAGGGCCGGCGATACGCCCCTTTCCTCGATCTTCGAGGCGACCGGGCCGAGCATCAGGCCAATGACGATACCGAGCGCGACGGGCTCGAGGATAAGTCGGCCGGCATGAAGCGCGAAGACGAACGCGATGATCCCGACAAGAAGCATCGAGGCCCGCGCCCCGTTCGAGAGCAGCAATTCAAGATTGGATTTTGGCGGCAGCCGGACGATCGGCGGCTTTTTGCGGACGTTGACGTTCATATGGAATTCCGGATTGGCCGCTTTAACGCGCCGTCGCCCTGTTCCGTTCCGGAAGTCCTCGCCCGTTCCGCTTCGGGACAAGGAACTTACCGCGGCGCCGAACGTTGGGTGGTTTGACGAAAGAGGGAGCTTCTCAAATGGCAACACAAGCCGGTACCGGAAAATCGCCCAACGGCTCGAGGCGCAGCGCCGCGGAGTTGGAGGCCCAGATCGAAATCCTGCGCGCCGAGGTGGCGAAGCTTTCCGAGCAGCTTGAAAGCTCCGGCGAGATTTCGGTCCGGGCGATGAAAAAAGCGGCCGCTGCGGGCGTGGACCAGCTTAAATCGCAAGGTGAAGCGGCTTATGACGGGTTGCGCGCGAACGCCCGCGATATCGAGGGTCAGGTCTATGCGGCCGTGCGCGAAAAACCGGCCACCTCGCTTGCGATCGCGGCTGCGGTCGGCTTCCTTCTGGCCGTGATGGCGAGACGGTAGCCGCGCATGCTGGCCTCGATCATTCGCTCGCTGGCGAGCGGTGAAGTCTCCGATATTTTTGGCCGTTTCCGGCGCGCCGCAATCGTCTATGCGCTGGCGGCGGTCGCGGCCATATGCGGTATCGGCTTCCTAGTGGCGGCGGGCTTCGTGGCGGCCGTTCACCGGTTCGGTGCCATCCCGGCTGCGATCTACTTCGGGATCGGCTTCATCGTGATCGCCATCCTCCTCGTGGCCATCTATGCCGTGGTGGAAGCTCGGACACGGGCGCGGCGCCGGAAGAAGGCACGAAAAGCCGAGCTTTCCGGTGTGCTGGGCGCCGCGGCGCTCGCCGCGCTGCCCTCGCTGCTTCGTTCGCGGTTGGGTGTTCTGGAGGTGCTGGCGCCCTTTGCCGCCATCGCGGCCTACGAGGTCTACAAGGAGAACCGGTCGCGCAGGCCGGAGCGCACCGATCGCGAAGACGACGACGCCTGATCCGCTTCCAATTGCAGGCATTCCGACCAAAGACGGAACCATCTCCCCACCCACCCATTGCTTCCCGAAAGCGGGAACTTGGCGAGGGCGGGCGGTATTGCCGACCAAAGGAGCGATGGCGTGGAAAAGAAAATTCCCGCGGAAAAAGCCCGGCAGGGCCGATGGGGCATGCAAATCCTCATCGTCCTCATCTGCGCGCTGATCCTGGCGGGGATCGTCTGGTTCGGTCTTGAGATCTACGGCGAACATCTCGCAAACGAACCGGCTGCCGTGCACCTCAACGGCTAGCGAGCATTCGGATCTAGTGGTGTCTTTCGGTATCGGCCGAATGGGCTCTTGCATCGATGGAGATCGGACTCCACATTGGGGCCGTGTCCAACCAATCGAAAGGAGGTGATCCGATGTCGAGTGATTTGTGCCTGAGCGTGGTCCCGACGGATCGCCTTTGCGGGGAGCAGTCTTCCCGCTAGGCGCGATCGGCGGCCGGTGGCCTCCAGGCCCACAACCTGCAGGCCACAAATGGCAAGGGCCGCGCCACGCACCAAAACACGGAAGGGCCGTCCTCGACGAGGGCGGCCCTTTTCGTTTCCGTTCCGGATGCGGTTATTGCGTCAGCACCAGTCCTTCGATGTCCGCGATGATCTTCTGGAAGGCTCCATCGAGTTCCGTCCCCGTCGACGCGTCGAAAAAGTGCTGCCTGCCGGGCTTGTCGGGCGAGGAGCAGTTCTTGAGCACGCTTTTCGCCTCCGCCCTTTCCGTGGCGCTCATGCTTTTGTCGTCGAGGTCGAAGCCGATCGTGTAGACCTCGATCCCGTCGGCCTTCATGTTGGAGCAAATGCTTTCGGCATTGCCGCGCGCGACGTCGCCCTGGTCGTTGTAGTCATTGCTCACGCCGGCATAGGCTGTGTTGAACTGCCCGTCCGTCATCAGGATCGCAACCTTCGATAATTTGTTCGGGTTCGTGTTCGCCGGCCCGTCGCCCAGACCGGCGTCCTTGATGGCCGAGCGCCATTGCGAGGAGAGCATGTAATAGGTCCATTGGACCGCGATGGCGCCCGCCGTGTAGCCATTGGCCTCGAAGTCATCGATCGAATCGAGCAGCGCATCCTCGTCGGTCGTAAGCGGGATGACCTTCGCATCGGGGCACTTGTTCATCGAGGATCCGGAAAGATGGTTATCGCGGTTGACCAGCGCGTAATAAGGCTGGCCGTTCTTGTCGGTGCGGATGGTGTCGGGGCCGTCGGCACTGAAATCGGCGTTTCCGTAGCGATCCTTCCGCTCCGTCGCACAATTGTCCGAATGCGGATAGGCGGAAGCGACGATGGATTTGTAGGTGGCGAAGAGAGGCAGCGCCTTGCTGCCCGTCTTCGATACGAGAAGCTTACTGCCTGCCACCGGCGGCAGGTCGGACGAAGACGAAGTCTCGGCATAGACGTTATTGACGAGCGCGCCGACATTGACGCCTGACGCATAGGGCACCAGCGCGACGCGTACTCTCGGATTGTTGGTGTTCTGGTTACCGAGCATCGTCTTGACCGCGTTCGTGGCGGCAAGCCGGAGATCCCCGATCTTGTCGGTGTACTTGGTCTTGGCCATGGAGCCGGTGAGGTCGAGCATCATGGCGACCTCGACCTGCTTGTCGGAATAGAGCGCCGCCGATGTCACCGAGATCTTCTGGCTGTCGGCCGCACCGAAAAGCGGGAAGAGCAGGCTAATGTTGACGCTCGCCGTCGCGGTGACGGTCTTCGCGGTGTGGTCGACGATGAGCGAATCGAGGCTGATCTTGTCGGCCGACGCGAAACCGGTACCGCCATTAGTGAATAGGAAAGCCTTGACCGTCTTTTCGGCGTCGTCTTCCGGAATGGCGCCGGTCGTCAGGTCGCGGGCCGTCGAGGTGACGGCCGAATCGAGCGCGTTGAGCAGATTGGACCGCGTCAGCACCATCTGTGCCGTATTGATGCCAAACCCGACCGAAAGCAGGATCGTCGTCAGGATCGCCGCCGTAATGACGGCGAAATTGCCGCTCCTGTCCTCGATGAACCGGGCAAGCTGCCTGCCCGCACCCCCAAAACCACGCCGCATCTTTCCTGCCTCCATTTGGCGGCATCCAGCCGCTGAACGGACAAGTGCAGGAAGCTTGCCGATCTCCCGGAGCATCGGCGGATGGCCGCGAGTACCCGGATAAGCTGTTGATTCTAATTACGTATCGTCTTTGCAACGGTTAATCGTTGGTAAAGGAAAAGCGCCAGCGCGCAAATCCTTTACCGGTCGTCAACCGTAGCAGGCCCGCAAGGCATCGCCTGTGGGAAAGAGGTGTCCCGGATCGGTACGCCGCCTTCGACGCTTGTCCCGCTTCGGGTCAGCCGCAATAGGGCTGGCGCCGGCCGCCGGAATAGTATCGGACCAGTGCTCGGGAGAGCAGGACAGGCGCCACCTCGCCGTCTTCCGTCTCTACGTCGGCGAGCACGCGGCCGTAATATTTGCCGCCGCCTATATTGGTGATCTTCACCTTCTGACTGCCGAGCAGCGCGGCGAGCGCATTGCGCGCTTCGGCTGCCGCGAACCGTTCGCGTGGGCAGCGGCTATGCAATTCCGGCGCGTCGATGCCACGGATGCGCACACTGACCCGCACCGTCTCGCCCGGCCAGACATGCGCCTCGGCGACGAACGTATCCCCGTCGATCACCCGCACGACGGTGGCGGTGACGGGACCGCTGATCTCGTCGCGCGCATCGACGGCGGGGATGGCGGCGAGCAACGTCGCCGCGCACGCGAAAACAACCGGAACCGGTCCAGCCCGCCGGGAGAAGGGAAATCGACCCATATAGGGAATATATTCCTAGTATGGGCCTATGGCAATGTCGCGCGGTTCAGAAATCGACCGCCTTGCCTTTCACCTCCCAGTCGCCGTAACGTGCCGGGTCTTTGCCGCCGCGCCCGCCATGCTCGGCAGGTGCCCCGGCTTCTTTCGCCAGATATTCGGCGCGTCGCGCTTCGGCCTCGGCCAACGCGCGCCGTGCCGCGGGCGACCGCTTTGCCGCGGGCGGTTCGGCAACGTTTTCGGTTGTCTTTCCGTGCCGTTCGTCATCCGTCATTTCGTATTCTTTCGACATTGAAACGGGTTCGTTGGTTTCCCATCATATAGGCGGTTGATCCGGTGCGATCGAGCCCGTTCGGGCGATCGGCGCACCGCCTTGCGGAGAAGAAAATGAACGCCATTCGCACCGGCATGCTGCTGGCCGTAATGACGGCTCTTTTTATGGGGGTGGGCTACCTGATCGGCGGCCCTGCCGGCACGGTTATCGCTTTCGTGATCGCCGCCGGCATGAACCTCTTCAGCTACTGGAACGCCGACAGGATGGTGCTCTCCATGCACCACGCAGTCGAGATCGACGAGCGCACGGCGCCCGAATATTACCGCATCGTCCGCGACCTCGCGCACCGCGCCAACCTGCCGATGCCGAAGGTCTATCTCATCGAAAACGACCAGCCGAACGCCTTCGCCACCGGCCGCAACCCTCAGAACGCGGCGGTCGCGGCCACAACGGGCCTGCTCAGCCAGCTTACGCCGGAGGAACTCTCGGGCGTGATGGCGCATGAGCTTTCGCATGTCGAGCATCGCGACACGCTGACCATGACGATCACCGCGACGCTTGCCGGCGCGATTTCGATGCTCGGCAATTTCGCCTTCTTCTTCGGCGGCTCGCGCGAGAACAACAACCCGTTCGGCTTCGTCGGCGTGCTGGTGGCGATGATCGTCGCGCCGCTCGCCGCGATGCTGGTGCAGATGGCGATCAGCCGCACGCGCGAATATTCCGCCGACCGGCGTGGCGCCGAGATCTGCGGCAACCCGCTCTGGCTCGCCTCGGCCTTGCGCAAGATCGCTACCGCCGCCCACCATGTCGTCAATCCCACGGCGGAGCGCAATCCGGCCACCGCGCATCTGTTCATCATCAATCCGCTTTCCGGGACGCGCATGGACAACCTCTTCTCGACCCACCCGGACACCGAGAATCGTATCGCGGCGCTCGAAGCCATGGCGGGCGGCGGGATGGAAGGTAGCGCACCGGCGGCGCGTCCGAGCGATCCCGACATCCCGTCCGGTCCGTGGGGCCGCGCGACAGAAAGCGAAACGCTGGACAATCCATGGCGCCGCAGCCCGACCGGACCGCGTGCGCGGCGAGGCGATCGCATATGAAGTTCGACCCCCACTCCGATTTGCTTCGCAAACCACCTCTCCCCCGCTCGACGGGGGAGAGGAAGCGCCGGCCGCAAGGCTTGGCACTTTTCCTCGCCCCCACGAAGGTGGGGGAGAGGTGGCCGCGAAGCGGACGGAGTGGGGGATACTTCGCCGTATGCGGTAGTAGTCCTGGGTCATGAGACCCGACCTACATCTTCATTCCCGCAAGCCACAATCGGGAAAGCCTAAAGAGAGCGGGGAGCAACGCCCCGGCCTTGCCGTGCGCAAGACGGCGGCGCGGCTCCTCTCGGCGATCATCGATGCGCATACATCGCTCGACGGGCTGACCGATGCGGCGGGCGGCCATCCGCAATATCGCGCGCTGGACGTTCGCGACCGGGCGCTGGTCAGGGCGGTCCTCACGACCGCACTGCGCTTCCGCGTCACGATCGAGAAGCTGATCGAGCGCGAACTTGACCGGCCCCTGCCGGGGAACGCGCACGCGCTCTCGCATATCCTCCATGTCGCCGCCGCCCAGATACTCTTCCTCGACATTCCCGACAGCGCGGCGGTGGACCTCGCCGTCAGCCATGCCAAGGGCGATCCGCGCACGGCGCGCTTCGGCGGTCTCGTGAACGGGGTGCTGCGCGCGCTGGCGCGGTCGAAGGACAAGGCGCTGCCCGAGATGCTGGCGGCGACGGAGGACGCTCCGGACTGGTTCCGCGAGCGGCTCGTCGCGGCTTATGGCGAGGAAAATGCCGCGGCCATACTGGCCGCGCATAGGGTCGAGGCGCCGACCGATTTCACGGTTCGCGCCGATCCGGAAAAATGGGCGAGGCGGATCGGCGGCATCGTGCTGCCCACCGGCACGGTGCGCGTGGAACGGCTTGCCGCTCCCGTTCCCGAATTACCCGGTTATGGCGATGGCGCCTGGTGGGTGCAGGATGCGGCGGCCAGCCTGCCGGCGCGTCTTCTCGGCGATGTCTCTGGAGCGCGTGTTGCCGATCTATGCGCTGCCCCCGGCGGCAAGACGGCGCAGCTTGTATCGGCCGGCGCGCGGGTGACGGCGGTGGACATATCATCGAGCCGGTTGAAGCGCCTTGCCGTCAATCTCGGCAGGCTTGGGCTGGAAGCCCAAATCGTCACGGCCGATCTCATGAAGTACGAGCCGGCACGGCCCTTCGACGCGGTGCTGCTCGATGCGCCTTGCTCCTCGACTGGCACAGTACGCCGCCATCCGGACGTGCCCTGGACGAAGACGCCGGCTGATATCGAGAAGCTTGCCGAGGTGCAGTTCCGCCTGCTTGGCCGCGCGGTGGAGTTGGTCCGCCCCGGCGGACGGGTGGTCTTCTCCAATTGCTCGCTCGATCCGGCGGAGGGCGAGGTGCTTCTCGAACGGTTCCTTGCCGGAACGGAAGGTGTCAGGCTGGACCCGATCCGGCTCGGCGAGGCCGCAGGCATCGATCCCTTCATCACGGCACGCGGGACGCTCAGGACCACGCCCGCCGAACTCGACCTCGGAACGCCTGCCCTTTCCGGCATGGACGGCTTCTTCGCCGCGCGCCTCTTTCGCCTGCCATAGGGCTGGCATAGGGGGTTACCGCGCAAAAGCAATTTGCGCCTTCGCATATCGGAGCGACTCCTTTAGAATCCCCACTGGCTTAGGGCGAGGCTGGACGAGGAAGGCGCGGCATTGAGGGAAGCGAGGGGGTATGCCCCGCGCCTGTGGGCGCTCGTGGGACACGCGCTGTACCGGCGCGCCCGCCGGCGTTTGCGCGCCGGCCCCGCCTATCGCTGGCGCTACGCCGGGCGCACGCCAGAGCGCATCCTGGTCGCGCCTCCCGATCTCAGGCTCGCCGACCCGCAGACCGCCGCCGATATCTATCACGGCCGTTTTCCCTTCGCCGGCCATGTCGTCGAGGCGAGCGGACAGTCGCCCTTCCAACTCGAGGTGAACAATCCCGCCTGGCTTGAGAATTTGAACAGCTTCCGCTGGCTGCGCCATATGCGCGAGGCCGGCACCGACCTTGCGGCGGCGAATGCGCGTGCGCTCGTCGCGGAATGGATCGCCGCCCATGGCGGCCGCATCTCCGGCCTGGCCTGGGATCCGGCCGTCACCTCTCGGCGCGTTATCGCCTGGCTGCAGCATTCGGCCATCGTCCTCCACGGCGCCGAATACCCGTTCTACCGCTCCTTCCTGAGACTTCTGGCCGTGCAGATACGCTATCTGCGCGTCATGGCGCCGGAAATACCCGATGGCGAGGAGCGGTTGCGCGCCCGCATCGCGCTTGCCTTTGCCGCGCTGTCGCTGCCGGCATCGGCGTCGGTGCTCCGCAGTGCCGTTCGTCATCTTTCCGATGAACTGGAACGGCAGATATTGCCCGATGGCGGACACATCTCGCGCAACCCAGCCGCCATCCTCGAACTGCTCGCCGATCTCCTGCCGCTGCGCCAGACCTTCGCCAACCAGGCGGAGGCGCTGCCGCCCGCCCTCATGGGCGCCGTCGACCGCATGCTGCCGGCGCTTCGCTTCTTTCGCCACCAGGACGGTACGCTGGCGCATTTCAACGGCGTCGGCGTCACCATCCACAACCGTATCGCGGCTGTGCTGCGCCACGACGATACGATCGGCGCGCCGCTCATGCATGCCCCGCATTCCGGCTACGAACGAATGGTCGCGGGCGGCACCACAATCATCGCCGATACCGGCCCGCCGCCGCCGCCGGAAGTGTCGCGCAACGCGCAGGCCGGGTGCCTCTCCTTCGAACTTTCCTCCGGCCGTCAGTTGTTCATCGTCAATGCGGGCGTCGATTCCTTCGGTGCGCGCGATTTCCGCCCGCTGTCGCGCGCCACCGCCGCGCATTCGACCGCGACGATCAACGACGCTTCGTCCTGCCGTTTCAACCTCTCGCCGCGTCTCGAACAGGTCGTGGGCACGGCGATGGTGGACGGGCCGCGCCGCGTCGAATGCGAGCGCATCGAGCATGGCGGTCACCAGGGCTTCGTCGCCCGCCATGACGGCTATCTCTCCCGGTTCGGGCTGATCCACGAACGCCAACTCATGCTCTCAGACGACGGCGGTACGCTAAACGGCGCCGACCGCTTTTTCACCGCCGACGGTCGGCCGGCATCCGGCCGCGCGGCCGACTTCATCGCCCTTCGCTTCCACCTGCATCCGGATACGCGGCTTCACCGCGACGAGGAGGGGCGCATGCTCATCGCAGCGGCACGCGGCGGCGAGTGGGCGTTTTCCTGCAGCGGCGTCGAGCCGGAGGTGGAGGACTCGATCTTCTTCGCCGGTCTCGCCGGGCCGCAGCGGAGCCGCCAGATCCTGCTCAGCTTCCGCGCATCGGAAATCCCGGAAATCGCGTGGCGGCTGACGCGAACGCGGGCGGTCCTGCCCGGCTAAGGGTGGACGAGGCGGACATACCCTGACGGTTTGATTCCGCCCGGCATCGTGCTAGTTCGCGCGCATCCTTTCCCGGAGATTTCGCGATCATGGCCGTTGCCTCGAAGAACATCCCGGCGCCCGACCTGGTGCCGGTGCGCCGCGCCCTTCTTTCCGTCTCCGACAAGACAGGCCTTGCCGATTTCGCCCGCAAGCTCGCCCATGCCGGTGTCGAGCTGGTTTCGACGGGCGGCACGGCGAAGGCCATCGCCGAGGCCGGCGTGGCGGTCCGGGACGTGTCCGATCTCACCCGCTTCCCCGAGATCATGGACGGCCGCGTCAAGACGCTGCATCCCATGGTCCATGGCGGGCTGCTCGGCGTTCGCGATGACCCCGAACATGCATCGGCGATGGAGACGCACGGCATCAAGCCGATCGACCTCGTCGTCATCAACCTCTACCCCTTCGAGGAAGTGCGCTGGTCGGGCGCCGGCTATGCCGCGACGGTCGAGAACATCGATATCGGCGGACCGGCGATGGTCCGCGCGGCGGCGAAGAACCATGCCTATGTGGCGGTGGTGACGGACGCTACCGACTACGACGCGGTGCTGAACGCGCTGGAACTGAATTCCGGCAGCCTTTCCTACGAGTTCCGGCAGAGGCTGGCGGCAAAGGCTTTCGCGCGGACGGCCGCCTATGACGCGGCGATCTCCAACTGGTTCGCCGACGCGCTCGATATCGAGCATCCCGCCTGGCGCGCCTTCGGCGGGCGGCTGGAGAACGTCATGCGCTATGGCGAGAACCCGCACCAGCAGGCCGGCTTCTATGTCACCGGAGAAAAGCGCCCGGGCGTGGCGACAGCGCGGCAGGTGCAGGGCAAGCAGCTTTCCTACAACAACATCAACGACACCGATGCCGCCTTCGAACTGGTCGCCGAGTTCGATCCGAAGCGCAGCGCCGCCGTCGCCATCATCAAGCATGCCAATCCGTGCGGCGTCGCCGAGGCGGGAAGCGTGGTCGAAGCCTACCGCAACGCGCTTTCCTGCGATCCGGTATCCGCCTTCGGCGGCATCGTGGCGTTGAACCGGATGCTCGACGCGGAAGCCGCCGCCGAGATCGTCAAGCTCTTCACCGAAGTCATCATCGCGCCCGACGCCACCGAGGAAGCGCGGGCGATCGTCGCGGCCAAGAAGAATCTGCGCCTGCTCCTTGCCGGCGACCTGCCCGACCCGCGCGCGCCCGGCATCACCGCGAAGACGGTCGCCGGCGGGTTGCTCGTCCAGTCGCGCGACAATGGCAATGTCGATGATCTGGATCTCAAGGTCGTAACGAAGCGCGCCCCGAGCGACCGGGAGATGGCCGATCTCAAATTCGCCTTCCGCGTCGCCAAGCACGTCAAGTCGAACGCGATCGTCTATGCGAAGGATCTGGCGACGGTCGGCATCGGCGCCGGGCAGATGAGCCGGGTGGATTCCTCCAGGATCGCCGCTACCAAGGCGCTCGACGCGGCGCGTGAAGCCGGCCGGAGCGAGCCCGGGACGAAGGGAAGCGTCGTCGCCTCCGACGCTTTCTTCCCTTTCGCGGACGGGTTGCTCGCGGCAGCGGAAGCCGGTGCCACGGCCGTCATCCAGCCCGGCGGCTCGATGCGTGACGAGGATGTCATCGCCGCCGCCGACGAACATGGGCTGGCCATGGTGCTGACCGGCATGCGCCATTTCCGGCATTGATGGCGGGTCGAGCGATCACCTATCGCCAAGTTTCGCCCAACGGTTCGGCGTTGCCTCGCCGGGCTCCCCATCCTCGACGATTGTCGGAAGGGCCAGGAATGACGAAGTGTGGGTGGCCTCCCGCCAGAACGTGGATAGGATCGCGCCTGCCGGCCTCCGGAAACCGCTGATCTCCGCGCTTCCCGCATTTTTCTTCTCTCCCTTTATCCACGCCCTTTTCCCTTCCTCCATACTCCCCGTCAGTTCCTCCCATCGGGAACACCGATCATGACGGTGATTGCGTGGGGAGGAGCCGGCGCCTCCGCTGTGATGCTGACGTGGCATCATGGCCGGGGAGGTCCTGCCGGGAGGTTCCCCTGGGGGCACTATGACCCCTGCGTGTCGGAAAGAGGCACACAGACCCGAGACAGAAGAGCGCTTCGGGAGCAGCGGAACAGGCGGGAACAGAAATCGCCGGACGGGCGGCCGCAAGGTCGCACATAATTTACTAGATGAGCGGGCTTTCGGCCGCCCGTCTTTCCCGAATGATCAATGGCCAGACGGTGGAGAAACCGGGCGTGGCGAGGATGGAGCGTGTGCGATCACAGACGCGATAGTCTCCTGCCCGGGTGGAGGATGGGGAGTATTTTTACAAACGATAAACTTCAAACGAGAGGCATACCCCAAAGCCCGACCGGGCGTCGCGGCATGGGCCGCGCCCCCGCGGAGCCTAGCCGCGAAAGCGGCGGTGCGGGCGTGAGCGAAAGGAGAAACGCTCTTACCCCGAAACCTCCTTGTCGCCGTTCGCCTTGATGAAGGCGTGGATGTAAGCGAAGGAGGGCAGCAGGTGCGCATCCGCCGGCCTCAGTCCGGCCACGGAGCCGAGCCCCGCGGCGAAATGGTTGCAGTTATAGAACTCCATGTGCCAGAGCGGCGGATGGGCGAGCGCCTGCCGCACCTTGACCAGAAGCTTCTGATACTGGTCCGCCGTCAGCGAGACGCGGTAGGCGGCGCCTGGCGTGTAATCGCAATCGCGGCTGCTCGGCAGGAGTTCGCCCGGCACCGGCACGATGGCGCCGCCGTAAAGGCCAAGCACGCTGCCCGACGGGAACAGGCCGATATATTGCCGCGTAAGGACGTTGCCGTCCTTATCCAGCCGCCCGAAGACGTCGTACATATGCCCGGAGATGATGGCGTAGGATTTGCGGTAGCGGAACTCGATGTAATAGGGGTCGCCCTTGCGCACGCGGCTTGCGGTCAGCTTGGCGTCGAGGCCGAGCGGCTTGCCGTATTTTGCGCAGGTGAGCTGCGGGAATTCGACCGGCGTCGTGCCCGCCGTCTTCACGGACGCATCGACGGGAGCCGTGGCGCTGTCGACCGACGCCACCGACTGGCAGCCGGCAAGAGATGCGGCGGTCAACGCCGCAAGCAGGAATCTGAAAACGGAACGCACGATAGCCCTCGAGGAAAATTAGCCGCGCCTATCAACCTAAGATCGTGGCAATCGTCAATAGATGTAAGGAATGATCCGCCAGCTACGGTCGCGATAGGCACGGTACTCGTCACCGAACGCTTCTTCCATCATTCGTTCCTCCGGCCCGATGCGCGACGCGAAGAGCAGGCCGAAACCGACAAGCCCCGCCGGCCCCGCCACCCAGTTCGGCAGGAGCAGCGCCTGTGCCAATGCCATCAGCCAGAACGCCGAATACATCGGGTGGCGCAGCGTCCGATAGACCCCGCTTGTGACAAGCCTGTGGCCTTCCCGCAATTGCAGCGAAACCGACCACATCCTGCCGAGCGCCTTGTGGGTGAGGCGGAAAAGGACGACCGCGCCCACCGCTGCCAGTACACCGAGGAGAAACGGGATCGGCTCGAGCCGATAGGAGGCGAAACGCGGCCATCCCGTCGCGACATAGATGAAGGGCACGATGCCGAGCCCGATCGTCGATATGGCAAGCCTCAGCCGCTCCGCCATGCCCTTGGCATTACGGCTGATCCTGGTGCGCTTCGAGCGCCGTGCGAAGGGGACGCGCAGCACATACCACGTCACCACGAGCACCGCCCAGAGTGCCTTGCCGGCGACGACGAGGCTCACAATCCCAGCCTTTCGGGCGCTCCGTGTGCGGGCCAATGAGCCGCCAGTCCGCCGTGAGCCGCGATCTCGGAAAGGGGCTGGGGCCCACAGAGGATCGCATGGAAGGAATAACCCGTGCGCTTCTCCGACGCATAGACGAACTGGCGGTGCACCCGGAAGAAATTGTACTTGATCGCGCGATATGTGCTTTCGCCGAGTTGGCTTCGGAAGCGCACGTGAAGGATGCGGGGGCCGTTTCCGGCGACGATGCCGAGCGCCTTCTTCGGGTCGCTGCCGTAGAAGTTGATCGGGTCGGTCAGCGACTGCACGTCGATCCAGGTGACGGGGCTGGCGACGATGGCCGCCACCGCTTCCCGGAGCTTCGTGGCGGCCGGATGCAGCGCCACCTTGAGCAGGCTCGACCCGGTCGTCAGAAGGCCGATCTCCGCCTGGGGCCGGCTGTGCCTGAGGGCCGATTCCAGGGCCAGTATGGCGGTGATCGCGCCGAAACTGTGCGCGGCGAGCAGGATCTCGTCCGCGTCGGTCGCCTCGATTCGCTGCCTTATATCCGCGGCTATGAGACCGATACGTTCGCCGATGTCGGAGCTTCCGCCGCGCGCGATGTCGCGGGCGCAGGCCCAGTCGTCCATCATCAGGAGGAAATGCATTTTCAACGAGGCCAGCCACAGCGCCAGAACGAAGGCGATCAGTCCGGCGACCCAGCGGAATTCCCGATCTCCCGGCAGGAAACGAGCGACCAGGACGCCGATCAGCAAAGCGGCGAGGAGAAGCGCCACCGGATAGAGGAAGAACAGTCCGTAGCGCCAGCTCGTCCGAACGAAACGGAAGAAGGTGCCGGTAACCACGAAATCGGCGAGCGCGGCAAGCCCGGCGAGCGTACGCAGCACGCCGCCGCGCTCGGCATAGGCGTCATTCAGGTCGTCGAGGCCATAGAGAACGATTTCAGTGTCGGTCCGCCAGTCTTCACCGGAGGCATGGACGGTGAATCCGGCGGTGCTGACGCCCTCTCTTGCGAAGGCGGGTTCGCTCGTCTCGACTTTCATGTCGAACACCGGCGCGTTCTTCTTCGCCTCGCGAACGAAGCGGGCACAATGCGCCTCGACCGGGATCGGCTCGAAGCCGGGAAAGACCAGGGCGAGGCGGCGGGCGACGGTCATGTCTGCCTTTTAGCGATCACCCCGGCGATTGCGCGCGGCGAGCGTCCTCAACCTCAGCGCGTTCAGGCGGATGAAGCCTGCCGCGTCCTTCTGGTCATAGGCGCCGCGATCGTCCTCGAAGGTGACGAGCGCGTCGGAATAGAGCGATTTCGGCGACTTGCGGCCGGTGACTATGACGTTGCCCTTGTAGAGCTTGAGACGCACCGTTCCTTCGACCTCTTCCTGGCTCTTGTCGATCAGGGCCTGCAGCATCTCGCGCTCGGGCGAGAACCAGAAACCATTGTAGATCATCTCCGCGTAGCGCGGCATCAGCTCGTCCTTGAGGTGCGCCGCGCCGCGGTCGAGGGTGATCGATTCGATGGCGCGATGGGCGGCGATCAGGATGGTGCCGCCCGGCGTCTCGTAGACGCCGCGCGACTTCATGCCGACGAAGCGGTTTTCGACGAGGTCAAGGCGGCCGATGCCGTTGTCGCGGCCGAGATCGTTAAGCGCAGCGAGAAGGGTAGCCGGCGACATGGCCTTGCCGTTCAGCGCCACCGCGTCGCCGCGCTTGAACTCGACGGTGATCTCGGTGACCTTGTCGGGCGCATCCATCGGCGAGACGGTACGCTGATGGACGAATTCAGGTGGTTCACTCCACGGATCCTCGAGCACTTTGCCTTCGGAAGAAGAGTGCAGCAGGTTGGCGTCCACCGAGAACGGCGCCTCGCCCTTCTTGTCCTTCGGCACCGGAATCTGGTGCGCCTCGGCGAAATTCAGGAGATCGGTGCGCGACTTGAAGGACCAGTCGCGCCATGGAGCGATCACCTTGATGTCGGGATTGAGCGCGTAGGCCGACAGTTCGAAGCGGACCTGGTCGTTGCCCTTGCCGGTTGCTCCATGGGCAATCGCGTCGGCGCCCGTCTCCTTCGCGATCTCGACCAGATGCTTGGAGATCAGCGGCCGCGCGATCGACGTGCCGAGCAGGTAGACGCCCTCGTAAAGCGCGTTGGCGCGGAACATCGGAAAGACGAAGTCCTTCACGAATTCCTCGCGCAGATCCATGACGCGGATGTCCTTGATGCCGAGCATCTCCGCTTTCCGGCGCGCCGGCTCCAGTTCGCCGCCCTGGCCGAGGTCGGCGGTGAAGGTGACGACTTCGGCGCCAAGCTCCGTCTGCAGCCATTTCAGGATGATCGATGTATCGAGCCCCCCAGAATAGGCGAGCACGACCTTCTTGACGTCTTTCAGCGTAGACATGGTGTTTCCGGTATTTCGGTTGGCGCGACAGGGCGGACTATGGGCGCACTCATAGCAGGAAAGCGCAGCCGGACAAGCGGGGCGGATCGCCCGATGAATCGCCCGTCATCCTCATGGCCCGGACGATTGGTCGCATGAAGCGGAAATTGCATGGCCGGGCAACCAAAGTTTCAATGGGCACTCGCCTCATTCTGTGCAATGGAGACCGCGGCCATCCGGCCGTGCAAGCCATGCAAAGCCGTACAGGAACATCATTACAGGGACATATCATGACCGAAGACAGCAGCCTTCTCGACAGCGCGCTCGTTCGTCTCGACGAAGCCGCGCGCCACATCAATGTCGATGCCGATGTGATCGAGAAGCTGAAATATCCGCGCGAAACGACCAAGGCGCGGCTGATGATCCGCATGGACGACGGCTCGCGGAAATCGTTCCTCGCCTGGCGGTGCCGTTATGACGATACGCGCGGGCCGACCAAGGGCGGCATCCGTTTCCACCCCAGCACGACGGCCGACGAGGTGGAGATGCTGGCGTTCTGGATGACGTTCAAATGCGCCGTGATGAATCTTCCCTATGGGGGCGGCAAGGGCGCCGTACAGGTCGACCCGCGCAAGCTTTCCAAGGCGGAATTGGAACGCCTGTCGCGCGCTTACATCCAGGCCTTTTCCCGCATTATCGGGCCCGACCGGGATATCCCGGCCCCCGACGTCTATACCAACGCCATGATCATGGGCTGGATGGCGGATGAATACAGCCAGATCGTGGGCAGCGCCTCGCCGGCGGTCATCACCGGCAAGCCGCTGGCGCTCGGCGGTTCGGTCGGCCGCGGCGACGCCACCGCGCGCGGCGGTTATTACCTGGTGCGCCATCTGGCCGAGGAACTCGGCCTGCGGGGAAAGCTGCGCGTCGCCATTCAGGGCTTCGGCAATGCCGGCCAGTATATCGCGTCCCTGTTCGAGGCGGATGGCCACAGCATCGTCGCGGTATCGGATTCGGGTGGCGCGGTACAGTCGGCGAACGGCCTTTCGCTCGACGCCTTGCTGGCGGCCAAGCAGGCTAACAATTCCGTCATCGCCACCATCGGCAAGAACGGGCACGAGGCGCTGAGCGCCGACCGGCTGGTGGGGGTCGAATGCGACATCCTGGTTCCCGCGGCGCTCGAGAACATGATCGACGCGGACAATGCCGACACGGTCAAGGCCCGCGTCGTGCTCGAGCTCGCCAACGGGCCCGTCACCCATGACGCCGACGATATTCTCGCCAAGCGCGATATCGTCGTGCTGCCGGACATCCTGGCCAATGCGGGCGGCGTCACCGTCTCCTATTTCGAGTGGGTCCAGAACAAGCAGGGCTATTACTGGGAATTGCAGGAAATCCACGACAGGCTGCGCACCATCATGGAGCGCGAGGGTCGCGGGATATGGGAACTTGCCGCCAAGCGCGGGATCACCATGCGCACCGCCGCCTATGTCCACGCGCTCAGCCGGCTTGCCGAAGCCATCGAGGCGCATGGAACGCAAAGCTATTTCGATAGCTGAAGCGGCCTGCTAGAAGATTTCCGCGTGGAGGCGCCGCGCCGGCGGCGCCTTCGTGAAAGAAAGGCCGGATCGTTTTCATGTCCTTCGTTCCCGATCTTTCGGTGCTGATCCAGTTCGCCGTGGCGACGTTCATCCTGGCGATCACGCCGGGGCCGGACATGACGCTCTTCGTCGGCCGCGCGCTTTCGGAGGGCCGTGCCGCGGGGTTGGCGTGCATGGCCGGGGCGCTGAGTGGCTGCGTCATCCACACGACGATGGTGGCAGTCGGTCTCTCGGCACTGATCGTGGCTTCGCCGGAAGCTTTCCTGGTGCTGAAGGTCTGCGGCGCCGGCTATCTGATCTGGCTTGCCTTCAATGCGATCCGGCACGGTTCGGCGTTCAAGCCCGAGAAAGAGGCCGGCGGCTCGTCCCATTCGCTCTTCCGCAACTGGGCGAAAGGCGTCGGGATCAACCTGCTCAACCCGAAGATCATCCTGTTCTTCATGACCTTCCTGCCGCAATTCGTGTCGGCCCACGATCCGCACGCGCCCGGCAAGCTGTTCTTCCTGGGGTTGCTGTTCATCGTGCTGTCGGTGCCGATCACTATCCCGATGGTGCTGGCGGCGGACGGCTTCGCCTCGCTCCTCAAGAAAAGTCCGCGCGTCACGCGCATGACCGATTATCTCTTCGCCGGTGTCTTCTCGGCTTTCGCGCTGAAAATACTTTCCGCCCACGCCCGGTCGTGAACGCAACGCCGCCATGGCGGCAGACAAAAAGGCCCGGTCATCGGATCGAGTTCATCGGTCTCGGTCCAGATCGGACTGGCACACTCGGCTCGTCGCAGGCAGTCGCGATCGCCATATCGCAGTGACCATGGGAATTCTGGTGCCGACGCAAGTCGGACGATTTTGGACCGCTCCTGTTCAGGCCGCCGCCGCTGAAAGCGAGTTGAAAGCTTGCCGGCGTATCAATGTCTTCACGGCTGCAAGCCGTACGCCGGCGATACCGGCAGGAGGAGATGCGGCGATACTCAGGCACGCCGCCCTAAAGGAGGAAACCAAGTGACCCGTTTCATTTCGAAAAATATTTTGCGCGCAACCACCATTGCGCTCGCCATGGGCGCCGCCATAGGCGCAACAACGGCTTCCGCCGCAGACAAGATCACCATTATCGTCGGCGGCATCGAAAAGCAGATCTACCTGCCGGTCGTCCTCACCCAGCAGCTCGGCTATTTCAAGGACGAGGGGCTGGATGTCGAACTGCTCAACACGCGAGCCGGCGTCGAGGCCGAGAACGAGCTTCTCGCAGGCGCGGTCCAGGGGGTCGTCGGCTTCTACGACCATACGATCGACCTGCAGTCGAAGGGCAAGTACATCGAATCGATCGTTCAGTTCAGCCAGGCTCCGGGCGAGGTCGAACTCGTCTCCTCGAAACATCCGGAGGTCAAGTCGCCGGCCGACTTCAAAGGGAAGACGCTCGGCGTCACCGGGCTCGGCTCCTCGACCGATTTCCTCACCCAGTATCTGGCGGTGCGCGCGAACCTCAAGCCCGGGGACTACTCGCTCCTGCCGGTCGGCGCAGGCAATACCTTCATTGCCGCGATCACCCAAAACCAGATCCAGGCGGGCATGACGACCGAACCGACGATCAGTCGCCTCCTGAAAACCGGCGAGGCCGAGGTTCTCGTCGATATGCGCACGCCCGAAAAGACGACGGCCGCGCTCGGCGGACCTTATCCGGCCGCTTCCTTCTACGTTCAGTCGAACTGGGCGACCAGCCACAAGGAGGAGCTCCAGAAACTCGCTGACGCCATGGTCAAGACGATGCACTACATCGCCACGCATTCGGCCGAGGAGATCGCCGACAAAATGCCGAAGGACTATTACGCCGGCGACAAGGCGCTTTACGTGAAGGGCCTCGCCGGAGGCAAGGCCATGTTCACACCGGACGGCCGCATGCCGGCCAACGGCCCCGAAACGGTGCTGAAGGTGCAGGCCACCTTCAACAAGACCGTAAAGGGCAAGCAGATCGATCTCTCCAAGACCTATACGACCGCGTTCGTGGACGCCGCGAACAAGAAGCTGAGCTCGAACTAAAGAGCTTCCCGGGGAGCCCGGCAACGTCGCCGGGGTCCCCGGAGCATGGATATAGGTGGAGCCCGTTGAATGTGGGCAGGCAAATGGCCTGCGCCCCGGCGGAGGTTATTTCCACGCCAAATCACCGGAGAGAATCATGAACGTACAGACCGTTGCTACACGGAAAGTGACGCCGGATGCTTCGGCCAAGGATGCGGCGATCGCGATCGACGACGTGACCTTGCGCTTCACCACGCCGGATGGCCACATGATGACGGCGCTCCGCGATTTCACCATGACGGTGGCCCGGGGGGAGTTCGCCTGTGTCGTGGGCCCGACGGGATGCGGCAAGTCGACGACGCTTAACCTCGTCACCAGCCTTCTGAAGCCCACCACGGGCACAGTCCGTGTCATGGGTGAGCCCGTCGAGGGTATCAGCCCCGATATCGGCTTCGTTTTCCAGGCGGACGCGCTCTTCCCCTGGCGAAACGTCATCGACAATGTCGCGGTGGGACCGATCTATCGTGGCGTGCCCAGGAGCGAGGCCTATCGGCGAGCGCGCGACTGGATCGCGCGCGTCGGCCTTGCCCGCTTCGAAACGCATTATCCGCACCAGCTTTCGGGCGGCATGAGGAAGCGCGTTGCCCTGGCGCAAACGTTCATAAACCAACCGAAGATCCTCTTGATGGACGAGCCCTTCAGTGCGCTCGACGTGCAGACGCGCGCGCTGATGCAGGACGAATTGCTGAAATTGTGGACGGATCTCAAATCGTCGGTCGTCTTCGTGACGCACGATCTCGAAGAAGCGATCGCGCTTGCCGACAAGGTCTACGTGCTGACCGCCGGCCCGGGAACCGTCAAGAGCGTCTATCAGATCGACCTGCCGCGCCCGCGTGTCATGGCCGATATCCGTTACGATGCCCAGTTCGTCGAAATCGCCCGGATCATCTGGAACGATCTGCGCGAAGAAGTCCAGATCGGCCAGAGCCGCACGCTCGCGTCGGGTCATTGAGGAGGCATCTCATGGCTTTAGTTTCTCCTACCGAAACCGCCGGTTCGGCACGCGACGCGGCGATCGCGTCAGCGGAGCTGAGCGTCAGGGCGCGTGCCCGCCGGCGCTATGCGCTCGTCATCACGCTTCGGCTGGCGCTGCTGATCGTTTTCCTGGGCCTCTGGGAACTGGGCGCCGATAGCGGCGTCATCGATCCCTTCTTCTTCTCCAGTCCTTCCGGGATCGGGAAGCAGATATGGTCCTGGATCACGGAGGGAACGTCGCAGGGTCCGCTCTGGGAGCAGATCTACGTGACGCTGGAAGAGACGTTCATCGGCTTCTTCATCGGTGCCGTCTGCGGTGTGATCGCCGGCATCATTCTCGGCCGTAACCGGCTGCTCGCCGACGTCTTCTCGATCTACATCAAGATCGCCAATTCGGTGCCCCGCGTCGTTCTCGGTTCCGTCTTCATCATCGCGCTCGGCCTCGGCATGGCCTCGAAAGTGGCGCTGGCCTTCGTGATGGTGTTCTTCGTCGTCTTCGCCAATGCCTTCCAGGGCGTACGCGAGGCCGACCGCGCCATGATCGCCAATGCGCAGATCCTCGGCGCTTCGCCCTACCAGATCACGCGCACCGTCATCATCCCCTCGGCGATGAGCTGGATTCTGGCGAGCCTGCATGTCTCCTTCGGCTTCGCTCTAGTCGGCGCCGTCGTCGGCGAGTTCCTCGGCGCCAAGAAGGGCATGGGGCTGCTGATCTCGACGGCGCAGGGCGCCTTCAACGCCAACGGCGTCTTCTCCGCCATGATCATCCTGGCGGTGATGGCGCTGGTCGTCGAGTTCGTGATCACGCAGATCGAAAACCGCCTGGCGAAATGGCGGCCGCCATCCTTCAACGAACAGGGAACCTGATCAGTCTGATCTTTGCCTGTCCTGCGCGAGCGGCAGGTGGACTTCGACCAGCAATCCGCCGGCCACGCTGTCCGAAAGGGCAACGCGGCCGCCGGTGTTTTCGGCCACCTCGCGCACGATCGCCAATCCCAGCCCGCTGCCGTCACCCTGCGTTCCATCGATGCGATAGAAGCGTTCGAACACCTGTTCGCGCTTTTCAGCCGGAATGCCCGGCCCGTCGTCGGAGACCGCCAGCACCGCGGCGTCGCCGACGGCGCGCACTTCCACGGTGACGTTGCCGCCGGCCGGCGTGTAGCGCAGCGCATTATCGACGAGGTTGACGATCATCTCGCGCAGCATCGTTCCGTCGCCGATCACCGGCGCGGCACCGGGAGCCTCCAGCCCGAGGTCGATGCGCCGATCGAGCGCCATCGGCGCGCATTCTTCCAGCACGCGGCGCGCGTCGTCCGCGAGATCGACACGATCGGCGCGCGGCCGCCGGCTGCCCGGTTCGGCTCGCGACAGGGTGAGCAACTGTCCGGCCAGCCTTGCAAGGCGTCCGGCACTCGCCTGCAACGCGATGAGTGCTTCCTCGCGCGCCTGCGTTCCGGTCTCGCGCAGCGCAAACGCGGCTTGTGTCGAAAGCAGCGCCAGCGGCGTGCGCAACTGGTGGGCCGCGTTGGCGATGAAGCGGCGTTGCGCGGCCATTTGCGCCCGCACGCGTTCCATGTAGGCGTTAAGCGCCTCGATCAGCGGCCGAATTTCACTCTGTGCGCCGGCCACCGAGATCGGCTCGAGATCGGCCTTGTCGCGAAACCGCACCGCATTGCGCAGCGCAAGCAGCGGCCGCAGGCCGCGATGAAGGCCGATCAATACGAAAATGGCGGCGAGCGCGACGAGGGCAAATTGCTGGGCGAAAGCCGTTGCCCATAGCCGCCGCACCATCGAGGCATGGCCGGCCAGCGTTACGCCGAGTGTCACCGTAATCGGCGAATCCGCGCCTGCTCCGACAATGGGATGGGTGAGCGACAGCAGCCGCAGCCTCTCATTCCGATAATCGGCCCCGATGCCGGTACGCACGTTCCTTGGCGCCGTCGGCATGTCGGGATATCCCGTCAGCAGCCGTCCTTGCGCCGTCACCACTTGATAGTAGACGCTGTCGTGGTCGCCGGTATCGAACATCTCGATGGCGGCAGGCGGGACAGTGGCGTCCAGCACGCCGTCGATCACCGCCACCTGCTCGGCGATCGCGCGTGCGGAGCCGACCAGCATGCGGTCGGTCACCAGATCGGCCGTGGCCACCGCATTGCTGTGGCTGGTCCAAAGATTGACGGTGGCAAGCCCGGCCATCGGCAATACCACCCACGCCAGTAGCAGCAAGCGAAGGCTTCCGGGTTGCCGCGCCCCGGGCATGCCCGACTTACGCTTCATGGCGCAGAAGGTAGCCGAGCCCGCGCAGCGTGACGATGTTGACCTGCGCGCCCTCCAGCTTCTTGCGCACGCGATGGACATAGATCTCGATCGCACTGGGGTCGGCGTCGGCGTCGAAATCATAGACTGCGGCCGAAAGCGCGGCCTTGCTGATGGTGCGGCCCGCCTTGAGCATGAGCTGTTCCAGCACGGCATGCTCGCGCGGCGTGAGCGCCAGCGGTTCGCCGGCCAGGGTAAACAGCCGCGTATTGGTGTCGAATGCCAGCGTCCCGCAGGTCACCACGGGAGCGGAACGATCGCTCGCGCGACGCAACTGCACGCGAATGCGCGCCTCCAGTTCTTCAATCTGGAAAGGCTTGGCCAGATAGTCGTCGGCGCCTTCGTTCAACCCCCTGACACGACCGTCCAGGCTGGCATTGGCGGTCAGGACGATGATGGGCACGCGATTGCCCGCGGCGCGCAGGTCACGCAGCACCTCCAGCCCGCCCCGTCTCGGCAATGAAAGGTCGAGGATGACAAGCGCATATTCGCCTACCGCCAGCGCATGCTCGGCTTCTTCCCCGTCATGGGCAATGTCCACGGCGTAGTTGGCCTGCCGTAATGTTTTGCCCAGCCAGGCGGCAAGCTCGCGATTGTCCTCCACCAATAGCAGCCGCATGGATCCTTCCTTTGCGACCGGAAAGGCCGGCTGCTTTTCAATGAACGATTTTGCGCCTTTCGCCAAGCTTTTGCCGCTCGGGACCGGCCCCTCCTCTGGTCTGAGGCTGAGATCAGGCCGTCCGGAGCGCCATCGTGTTCGTCGGCCTCGGCCTCGAGACAGCGTCTTTTTCGGATCGATTTCGTGGATTTTAATATACTTCGGCGCACTCTCGCGACCCCGCGATTTCACGCTCCGTGGATTTTCCAAAGTGGTAACCCGCGTGTAACCGCGACCTCTTGAGCCGCTTCCGTGCCCTGCGATTTCAACCGCCCGGAAAACACGAAAGCCGCGGAATTCCGCGGCTTTTCGACGTTGGGAAATCTGGAGCGGGTGAAGCGATTCGAACGCTCGACCCCAACCTTGGCAACTTCCCCGAGCGTCTTCGCCACAATAACCGGTGTTTCTCTAACTTACTGCGATACAACGATGATCCAGGATCGACCTTCGCTTTCCCTCTCTGGAATGGCCGAGATTTTCCCGAAATGTGCTTACACAGTGCTTACACGCGTGCTAGAATCAGCCCGTGTAAGCAATATGTAAGCAGGACAGCGAAATGGGCAAGCTCACAATCAAGGCAGTGGACGCTCTCCGGCCCCCGGCATCGGGACAGGCATTCCTGTGGGACGGCGAATTGAAGGGCTTCGGCGTCCGGGTCACCAAGGCCGGAGCCAAGACCTTCATCCTCCAGTACCGGAACGCATCCGGCAAAAGCCGTCGCATCAATATCGGGCGCCACGGCATCATGACGCTCGAACTCGCGCGCGGCGAAGCCAAGATCAAACTCGGCGCCATCGCGGCCGGGGAGGACCCGGCCGAGATTGACGATGAGGGCGATACCGAGCCCTTGACAGTCGCCGCCCTGTGCGACTGGTATCTCAGCGAAGCGGAGGCGGGCCGCCTCCTTGGCCGGCGCAGACGCCCGATCAAGGCATCCTCGCTGAGGATGGACAAGAGTCGCATCGAGGCCCACATCAAGCCGTTGCTCGGCAGGCGCATCGTCAGCACCCTCAACCTCGGCGACATCGAAGGCGCACAGGCCGATATAGTGGCAGGAAAGACGTCGAAACCACGAACGGGTTCTCGCGGCGGCGTCACCACCGGTGGAGAAGGCGTCGCTAGTCGAACTATGTCGACGCTCCATGCCATCCTCGAGCACGCAGTCCGGCTCGGAAAGATCGAGGGCAATCCAGCCAGAGGCGTTCGCAAGATCGCCAGCACACCGCGCGACCGGCGGCTCAACCGCGCCGAGATCGAATATCTCGGCAGGGCGATGCTTGCGGCCGAGAAGGACGGCGAGCACCCCACCGGCCTTGCCGCCATCCGCTTCCTACTGCTGACCGGCTTCCGCCGCATGGAAGGGCTCGGATTGGAGCGCGCCTGGCTCGACGAGGAAGAGGGTGCGATCCGCTTTCCCGACACCAAGAGCGGCGCACAAATCCGTGTTATCGGCCAGTCTGCGGTCGACTTGCTCCTGGCGCAGCCCAAGACGAAATCTCCCTTTTTCTTTCCTGCGGATTGGGGAGACGGGCACTTCATCGGCCTGGTCCGCGTGTTCGATCGCGTCTGCGCGCGCGTGGGCCTCGAAGACGTGACCCTGCATACGCTTCGGCATACTTTCGCCAGTGTCGCCGCCGATCTCGGCTTCTCGGAATTGACGATCGCCGCACTTCTCGGCCATGCCGCGCGTGGCGTGACGCAGCGCTACATCCACATAGACGAAGCGCTGCAGCTTGCGGCCGACAAGGTGGCGGACGAGATCACTTCCATTCTGGACCAGTCGGGGCGCGGACGGCGGTCCCGTCGCTCGGCTCGTCAGGACGCTACTCATGCCTCCGCCACTTGAAAAGTATAGTTCCAAGGACTATAGAGATGTAAACGGACGCGAGCACCGTTCGGCATGACCGTGTTCGTCACGAAGGAGTTTGCCCGGTTCGCGCGCAGGTCCCCGTCTCTCCGCCGATAGGCTGCTTCAAGCGACGGCGGAGGTGATGGATGGTCGATACGATGCTGATCTCGGCGGAGGTGTGTTCAAGCAGCGAGTCGCACGCGAAGGCGGTGGCAAATCGGGTGGCTTTCGCACGATTGTCGTGTTCAGGATCGGTGACCATGGCTTCTTCGTTCACGGCTTTGCCAAGAGTGACAAGGCGAATGTGTGGGCGAAAGAATTGAAGGCGCTTAAGCAACTAGCTGGTGTGCTACTCGGGTTTTCAGACGAGGAGCTTTGCAGGGCGCAAGGAACTGGTGAACTGGTCGAGGTAGTGACAGATGATGAAGAATAAGAAGGCTGACAGCGGCATCCTTGCCTCCGTTCACAAGACAGCTGCCGGCCTACATAAGGCCGGCTTGGTCGACAAGGCGACGATGCGCGAGTTCGATGCCATATGCCTTACGCCGGTCCAGCCACTCAGTCCGGACGAGATCCGTACGCTGCGCGAGCGCGAGCAGGTCTCGCAGCCCGTTTTCGCGCACTATCTGAATGTACGGAAGGATGCCATTAGCAAATGGGAACGCGGCGAGAAGCGCCCGGACGGCCCCTCACTCAAACTGCTGAATTTGGTCAAGGCCAAGGGCCTTCAATCAATTGCGTGACCGCATCTTCCGTTGCTGGCGGTGAAGGTGGCGTCTGTCCGCCAGTCAACCGCTTGGCTCCGTCATCGAACAGAGTGAGCGCGGCGATCGCGCCTTTGCACAGGAGCCCACCGCGACTTCGCCGGGCTGGCGGACGATCCTGGTCGGCGTCGCGCTTCGTCACCGACACGAAGCTCCCCGCGAGGACCAAAAAACTCGAGGCCGCGATCGTTCTCAACCGTCACGCGCTCGCCGGCTGTCCATTCCTGGAAGCGGACCTCCTCACGGGCATCTTTGAATAGAATGGTTGCCGAAGCGGCACCTGCCCGCAGGATAGCCTTACGTCCCCCGCCCGCTTGACGTCGCCCTCGCGGAACTGCCAGAGGCGAACGAAGAGGGTGCATCCATCGCGAAGCGGGAACGTGCCGCGCGGATTGCGGAAGTAGCTGCCGGCCTCGCCTGGAAGATTCCATCAAGAACGAATATCACCTCGCCACCGCCGTGAGTATTGACGGGGGAAGGCGCTGCCCGGACCGTACCGAACGATGGAGGCTGCCCGTGCGACCTCGATCGGTCACTCCAGCGGCAGCACTTCCGACCGTTTGACTTGGCCAAGGGAGAAGCTGGTCTCGATAGAAGCGACACCGTCGAGACGGGAGAGCTTCTGCTTGAGGAAGTGCTCATAGGCTTCGAGATCACGCGCGACGATACGCATCAGATAGTCGCGCTGACCCGTCATGAGGTAGCAGTCGACGACTTCCGGCCATCGCGCCACAGCCTCGGCGAAGCGGTCGAGATCCTCCTCGCGCTGGCGTTCCAGCTTGATGGAGGCGAAGGCGCTGATCGGCAGGCCAACCTTGGTCTGGTCCACGACGGCCGTGTAGCCCTTGATGATACCGTCGCGCTCCAGATTGCGCGTGCGCCGCGCGCAAGGCGATTGCGACAGGCCAACTCGATCAGCCAAGTCGGCGACCGTCATCTTCCCGTCAATCTGAAGCGCCTGGAGAATCTTCTTGTCGATAGGATCCATGTCAAGACTTGGCTCGTTCTGCATCGGAGCAATAAGATTTTGGCAATTTCAGCCAAATTTTCATGAGAAGCAATCGAACTTTGATCGGTTTCATCTCGGGAAAAATCATAGCCTCGGACGAGCAAGGAGGGTCCGATGGGCAACGACAAGATTCTGGGCGCGCTGGAGAAGAAGGTTCTCTGGCTGGCGACCTGGATGATTCACAACGCCAACCATCTGCGCGACAGCGAGGATGGTCTGAAGGTCGGCGGCCATCAGGCATCGTCGGCATCGCTCGCGACCATTATGACGGCGCTTTATTTCTCCGTTCTGCGACCCGAGGACCGCGTCGCGGTGAAGCCTCACGCCAGCCCGATCTTCCATTCGATCCAGTATCTTCTGGGCAACCAGTCGCTGGAGAAGATGAAGAACTTTCGCGGATACAAAGGCGTCCAGTCCTATCCGTCACGCACCAAGGACATCGACGACGTCGATTTCTCCACTGGCTCAGTGGGCCTGGGCGTAGCTCAGACGCTGTTCTCGTCGCTCGTGCAGGACTACGTCCATGCCAAGGGCTGGGCCGCCGATCTGCCGGAGGGCAAGATGGTGGCACTGATCGGTGACGCAGAAATGGACGAAGGCAACATCTTTGAAGCCTTGATGGAAGGCTGGAAGCATGGTCTGCGCAACACCTGGTGGGTGGTTGACTACAACCGGCAAAGCCTGGACGCGGTGATCCGCGAGGGACTGTGGGAGCGCTTCGAGACGATCTTCCGTAATTTCGGCTGGGACGTCGTGGTGCTGAAGTACGGCAGCCTGCAGAAGGCCGCCTTCGCGGAACCGGGCGGCGAGCGGCTGCGCGACTGGATCGACAGCTGCCCCAACCAGCTCTATTCCGCGCTCACCTTTCAGGGCGGGGCCGCATGGCGCAAGCGCCTGATGGATGATCTCGGCGACCAGGGACCGGTTTCACGCCTGATCGAGATGCGCAGCGACGCAGAACTCGCCCAGCTCATGGGAAATCTCGGCGGACACGATCTGCCATCCATCCTCGACGCATTCCGGCAGGCGCGCGAACATGACCGCCCAGTCTGCTTCATCGCTTATACGATCAAGGGCTTTGGCTTGCCGCTTGCCGGTCATAAGGACAATCACGCCGGCCTGATGACGCCGTCGCAGGTGGCTGCGGTGCGCGAGACGATGCAGGTCCGCGAGGGCCGGGAATGGGAGCCCTTCGAGGGGTTGGGCATCCCGGAATCCGAATTGCGCGGCTTTCTCTCGGCAGTGCCATTCGTGCAGAAGGGCACCCGACGCTACGCGGCACCGACGATCGAGGTTCCTGGAGAACTCGCCTTTGGCGCGCAGCCATCAATGTCCACGCAGCAGGGCTTCGGGCTGCTGATGCATGAGATCGGCAAATCGGACAATGAGCTCGCGTCCCGCATCGTGACGACTTCTCCCGACGTCACCGTCTCCACCAATCTGGGCGCATGGGTCAACCGCCGGGGCCTGTTCGCCAAGGAGCAGATGGCCGACCTTTTCCGGGCTGAAAAGATCCCCTCGACTTACAACTGGACCTTCTCGCCCGACGGCCAGCATATGGAGCTCGGCATCGCCGAGATGAACCTGTTCATAATGCTGTCGGCGCTCGGCCTGTCGCACTCGATCTTTGGCGAGCGCCTGCTGCCGGTCGGCACGCTCTACGATCCCTTCATCGAGCGCGGCCTCGATGCGCTCAACTACGCCTGCTATCAGGATGCGCGCTTCATGCTGGCCGCCACGCCGTCGGGCATCTCGCTGGCGTCGGAGGGCGGAGCCCACCAGTCGATCGCGACGCCCCTGATCGGCATCGCACAAGACGGGCTGGCGAGCTTCGAGCCAGCATTCGTAGACGAACTCGCGGTCATGATGCGCTGGGCCTTCGAATACATGCAGCGCTCAGGCGAGCAGGAACCGGACGAGACGACTTGGTTGCGCGACGCCACGGGCGGCTCGGTCTATCTGCGGCTGTCAACGCGCTCGATCGAGCAGCCGCGTCGGGAGATGACGACCACGCTCAGGCAGGACATCATCAACGGCGCCTACTGGATGCGTAAACCGGGGCCGAACGCGCAGATCGTCGTCGCCTACACCGGGGTGATGGCACCGGAAGCGATCGAGGCGGTCGGGCTGATGGGCGAGGATCGACGCGACGTCGGTCTGCTGGCCATCACCTCTGCCGACCGGCTGAATGCCGGTTGGACGGCGGCTCAGCGCGCCCGCGAGGCCGGCCTGTCCCACGCCAGCAGCCATATCGAACGGCTGATGTCGGACATGCCTTCCAATTGCGGCATCGTCAGCGTCATCGACGGCCATCCGGCGACGCTCGCCTGGCTGGGATCCGTCCACGGCCATCGCATGCGGTCGCTGGGTATCGAGCATTTCGGCCAGACCGGCACGCTCGCCAACCTCTACCGCCATTTCGGCATCGACGCGCAGGGGATCGCCAAAGCGGCACAGACGCTCACGCCCGGCCGACCCATCCGCCACCTCCGGGCGATGTAGCGTATCCAGGTCGAACAGATTGAAGACGTAGTCGCAAAGCGCTCAGTAAGACCACTTTCGACCCCATCTCGATCGTTCCTAGATCACTGATGGCTCTCCAGAAGCCGCCGTTCTTGGCGCATCCAACCGCCGAGGTAACCGGGGGCCAGAAGCAGACTGGCAGACGCGCTCGATGAAGGCCTCGGCGAGCGGGCGATGCAGATTCACCTGCAGCGCATCATCGGTGCCTAGGTCGGCTCCGCCCACGGGGCAGGCCAGTTCTACTCCCGCGCCCTGACGGAGGCGCGCGACGCCACGGCCAAGGCCGCCAACGACGTCCGCGACGAGGACCTCGACGGTCCGGTCGGCTTCGACAGCGCCGCGCAGCGCAAGCGTGAGTTCGCCGTAGACATGGCGCTTCAGCCGCATGCGCTTCGCATGGCGGCCAGGGGTGTGGTCGCAGCCTACGAGCAGGTCGTCGGCGAGCGCTGGAAGCCGTTCGAGCGCCCAATCGACAATCCGGCCAGGCCGTCGGCCGCAAGGCGGCCGAACTCCAGCTGGCCGCGCTCAGCTGAGCCGCCTCGGGCGAGGCTTCGGCCTCGCCCATTCTTCCGCCGTTGGCATCTCAGGGCCGGTCCCATTCGGGTCCGGCCCTTTTTTATGTCGCTATCGACGCCGCGCCGCGCGCGGGCTCAGCGGAAACATAGTCGCATCGTCATTCCACGGATCGAACACCGTCGCGCCGGACGCCCTGGTGTCCTTCACATTGCGGGTGACGAGATAAAGGTCGTGTTCGATCGCCGTTGCCCCAAGCATCGTGTCGATGACCGGGGGGGCATGGCCGCTCGCGCGTTTCACTTCGCCGGAGATCCGTCCCCAACGCCGGACGATCTCGTCATCGAGCGACAGCGCCCTGGCGCCGAACCGCTCCGCCAGCGCATCGCGCGCGGCCGTGTAGCGTGGCCGATCTACATGGTCGTCGGCGAGATTGTGGATGCCTTTGTCGTATTCGCCGAGCGTCAGAACGCTGATGTGGAAGGTGGCCTCGTCCTGACCGGCGGCCCAGGACTTCACCGACGGCGCGCCACGCGGATTGATCAGCGCGGCGACGACGTTGGTGTCGAGCAGCCAACCCTTCAAAGCTCGACGTCCCGGCCGTCATCCGCCTCACGGCCGAGATCGAGCCCGTCGAGATGCAGGCTCTCCATGAATTCGACGAACGGCGCGCGCGGTTTCGCGGGCGCGAGGCGCTCGAATTCCTCGACGCTCATCACGACGACCGCGTCCTGGCCGCGCACGCTGACGCGCTGCGGCCCATCCTCGCGGGCATGCCGGACCATCTCGCTGAACCGCGCCTTGGCGTCTTCCAGCTTCCATCGACGGCCCGCAGTCCGGCGAGCCTTCAGTACTTTCGTCACGTCCGCGCTTTTGGCCATGTTCTCACCTAGTCAGATGGTCAGGGATATAGCACCGACAACCGTGTCCTGCCAGACCCAGATCGCACACGAGAGCAAGAATCGGGGCGAAGCAGGAAGGAGGGCAGGCGCCCATCGCGGTCCCTCCCGGCTGAGGAGTCCTGTCGGTGCCGGCGGACGGCGCAGCGGCTTTGCCGCCCTCCACTGCGTTTCGGCCGACGGTGCGCCGTCCACACTGAATTCCCCGGCCATGGACCGCCGTGAGGGGCCGCGATGGGCGCGGCCTCCGAGGAAAATGAATGGGAAGAAGGAAAGCGGGTGCGCCGACATCTATGCGCGGATCACCGATCGCATTGTCGCCAATCTCGGGAAGGGCGTATCCGGGAAATCACAAGCTCGACGACGATCGATTTCCTGTTTGAGTGGCCCGAGGACAAGCGCGACGTACTCTATGAAGCCGCGTTGAATACCTGCTTCATGGCCCATGACGGCCTTAAGCCGGTGAAAGCCGCGAGAGACGCGATACGAGCCTTCGGAGCCAAGAAAGCATCCTTGAGAAGGAACCTGCGGTCCAGCCCTGGATGATCAAACCCGCATCCGGCGGCCGCGTTCAAGCCTGACGGTATAGTTTTGGCGGTGAGGCTGCCCCATACTCCACATCGGATCACACCTTTTTCAAAGGATGTGCGGCGAGAATGGCGCGCCTCCGCAGATGTACCAGCCATAATCCACCCCCGTTCGGACGCGGCCCATTAAGCGGCCTCACATCCTTGAAGCTCAAAACCCGCTGCCTAATTTTTTCGGCGGCGGGTCGCTTCGCTTGCAACAACCAGGCAATGAGAAACTGGAGGAAGTGATGAATGGTAGGTTCGACAGTCCAATCTATGTGAGGGACGGATTTAGCACCGTCCAGATCGGCGGGATTCCCGAGGCTTTGGCCTTTCTGAACAAGTGGCCAACGAATAGACGGGGAGTCGTTTACGATTGCGTGCGATGGGGGATGGTCGCCGCGCTGCAGGGCCTTCTCTCTGTAGAGACGGTTCGAAATGCCTTTGTGGGATGGGCGAGAGCTCATCGTGTGCTCGACCAGAATCAAGCTGGAAACCCCACAGACACCGACGCAGACAGATTTACCCTGGCAGCATGAATTAGCGGAATCCATCATGCTGCGCCTTTCTGGTCTTCGTTGGGGAGCGCAGGCATCCACTCCGATCCGATCTGGACGCACTGGCGCTGGATGAGCCGCTTGAAGTCGTCGCGCTGGTCGAGAACCTGACGAGGCGAGAGGCCGGCCCCGACCACTTGGCCGAGGCGAGCCCGCAGCGCCCAATTCAGGAACAAGTCAGCCTCGTAGCGGGACCGAGCGCCGGCCAGATGCGATAGGAAGCGAGAAGGTTCGCGGGCAAGTAGCTGAAAAGCTAAGCCATCATCCTATCTTTGCTGTTCCGGAAGAGGAATCCTTTCCGATCCAGGAGCTCCTGAAGAGGCTAAGTGACGCTGAAAGCGGTGGCCGCGGCAGCCACTGCGGCGCACAGATGTTCACCAAAAACGGAGGGAGCCGTCGCCGCCCTCCGGCTCGTGTTGGCTAGGTGCCTCAGCCGGACTGAGGTACCTCGTCTTCTCCATTCTTTGCCGGATCGGATAACACACCGAAGTCCTGCGACTTCGCACCCTGGCCGTTGAGCATACCTTCTGCCATCAAGCCCCTTCGCAGCAGCTCGCGTACGGCCGCTGCCCTGCTCGGCATGCGTTGTTCAAAGCGCCAATCCTCCAGGGCGGTAAGCTCCTCCACGCTCAGCATAATCTGCAGTCGTTCCGGGCGTTCTAAATCAGCCATCACTGCCTCCATCAGCGGAATGCCACGATTACAAGAATGAGTAATAAACGTAGAATATAGCGAATTAGTTCCTTGCTGAAAAGGTCGGTTTAACGGTGGAGCCTCACCATACCGAAAGAGCACCTTATTGGTAGAGGCCGCAATATTATAACTCTCTGTATATATTGAAGTTTTTCGAATTAACGTTTGCCACCTAGCGCATTCTGGCGCACTATAGGTCGTTCAGGGCGACGGCAGCGAAAGGCGATACGCAATGCTCCGCTTCATACCTGACGGGCTTAACGAAGAGGTGCTGGAAAGCGTCAACGCCGCGATGGCGAAGCAAAAGATCGTGAACATTACAATGATCCTCGATGCCATCGTCCGTCGCCATAAACTCAAGGGCTGGGCCTGCAAAGGGCTAGAGGAACTGATCCTAAATGTGGCTCTTCAACAGGGCTGCGCCATAGAGTTCGGCAGGTTTTGGCAGGGAGATTTTGTTCCCGCCGGCTACACGGTATTAGAAATCGATCTCATACCGGAACAGCAAAAACTGATGTGAAGCCCTCAGCTTGGAGGTGGTTCCCCTCAAGATCCTGGATGACCAGTGATTTGGCTCCGCAATTGCGAAGAATATGCTGGGATCGGGCTAAGGACTGCTCTGGCTGGTCGTCAAATGAAGGCTTGTTCCAAGCAAGGAAGCCCCCTTGCCGTTAGCGGACGGACCTCGGCCCACCTGTTCGGCCTCGTGTGGGCTGAGGCGGATCTTGTATCGGTAGAGCGACTTTCGGCAATTAATCCCGCTGGCCCTGATCGTAAGGACGACCTCGCCATTGTGGCCGAATTCAAGCTCGGTTTCGTCCAGCGGCTTGTCATAGATGGTGAAAGAATTTCCCGATCGTCTCGCCGGGCCGACTTCTATGTGCATACAACCCTCCCGTGTTTTTGGATCGCAAAAACGCGAACATGCAAAAAAAGTTCCCAAACCCGAAAACCGCTACCGAGCCAGCATGTCATGCAATGTCACGTCGGCCTGATGATGAAGCGGCGATTGGCGTCGACGCACTGTCCGGTTAGTGCAACCGAAATGGCAACATCAACGTTGATGGGAGCGTGCCTACGCCGCCGGAGAGCGCATCATTTGAAGGAGACCAAGTTCTAAAGCGCCAATCTGGGATGACCAGCCATGAAGTCCAAGAGACGTAACAACGTTCTTGACCTGGGACTGGCCGTTGAACTGGTGCTGGTGCTTGTCTTAGCCCTGATCGTGCTTACCTTCCTCGCGGGGATCTGGACTTAGTTTCTCAGTTGTGGCAGTCCGAGGGCGTGCCGCTTTCTTTCTTTTGGAGCTTTTCCAGCAGCTGGCGAAACTCTGCGGGCTGATCTTTTGGAACGACAAATCGGGATGCAAGGCGAGGTGTTTGGCCACGCCGGACGCGCTCCCTGCCGCTCGTCTCGTACATCATAGTTTCCAATCAAAAGCCCGCCGGCGAAGCCAGCGGGCCCGTCGAGGATGCTGCCGGGGAGAACAGCATATCAGTAACTTCTAACGGAGCGGATCGTTCCCGCCAAACTGAAAAAAAACCTGCCACCTTTCGGCGGGGCAAGTCAGGATCGGCCGTACCATCGAGAACGGCAAGGGGGATTTGGCGCAGCAGAAGGCGACGTCAAGCCTTCCGGTAAGCATAGATCACGCCGGCGTCTCGCACAGCTTGCCGTGCTCGATCTCGCCGCAATTGGAGCATTCGTGCTGTTCGTCGGGCATCCGGTCGCGAAGGTCTGGTTGCTGGCGCGCCCCTGGTTCTAGCCGTCCTGGCCGCTCATATCTCGGCATTGCGACATCGGCGCGTGGTGCGGCTGTTCGCAGTCTTCCGACCGATCGTTCAGTACGTTCAGCGTGCGCACGGCCTGCCGATTCAATTCCAGAACGGCAGCATAGTGCGGGCCGGATGGGGCCAGGTTCCTCATCGCCCTTTGGCCAGCTGCCTTCAGCTTATCGGCGCATGCCTCGATCTCGCGCAAGTCGCTGCCGTTGATCTTTTCGTATCGCTTGTGCCTGACCATGCTCCACCGCTACCTTGAGAACAAAGTAGGAACTTATTCCGGTGTAAAACCGGACGCAAGTGGTTGACTCGCTCAACCCTGACGCGCACTTTCGCGGCGGGCTTGGGAGAGAAATATGAAACTCAGAAGTATTGTCGGGGTCGCGCTGGCATGCGCGTCGCTGAGCGCTTGCGCGAAGAACCCGGAATCGATCGCGCCGATGACGATGCCTATAAATGCCTATTCTGGTCTCGACTGCAGACAATTGGGCAGCGAGCATCAGAAGACTTCGCTTCAGCTACAACAGGTCGAAGCGGCGCAGCGCCAGGCTGTCACGGGAGATGCTGTTGGCGTCTTCCTGATCGGTGTCCCGGTGAGCAGCCTGTCGGGCTCAGACCGCGCTGGCGAGGTTGCCCAATACAAGGGCGAAATGGTCGCCATCGAATCCGCCCAGCGCAATCGGCACTGTATGTAGGCACGGTAACAGAGGAAGGGATGCGCAATGGTCATGGTCGCCTTACCGAAGAGGCCGGAGTTGTATCCTGACAGGCTAACCGACTGCGAATTCGCGTTGGAGTCTGGGTTTCACGATCTGATGAGATTGGCGTTCGCAGCCGGTTGGGCACCGGGAGAGATTTCGCAGGCGCTACTAAGACTGATAGCAGCAGAGAGGTCCGAGGAGCGCGAGGAGGCTAAGCTTGTCGCCTACTTGGCGATTGCGCGAGCTATGGAGCAGGCGCGGCAATGAGCGAAGATCCCACCTCCTCGGCCGAAGAGCCCATCCGAGTGCCAACCGGGGTCATCCCGCATTGGTGCGAGCACCCGGGCTGCAAGCGCTGGGGTTGCTTCGGCGAGCCGCACGGCAAGAAAACGCGCTGGTATTGCGGCGAGCATCGTGGAAACGGATAAGCTTGCGGCGAAGCTCGTCTTTTCGATCGCTTGGACGGATTTATTGCCTCTGGCCAAAGAAGCTCCTACGTCTGATCGAGAATGGATGAAGCCATGTCCGACAACATCCCCGCCACGGCGAGCCGCAGCGCGCAATGGAGCGGCGCGGTAGTAGAGACAAGGAATGGTAGGTTATGCCAGATAAGGCCTACACCAGCACTGCCAAGGCGCTGCATTGGACCATTCTGGCTTTGCTCATCGTTCAGTTCGGCCTCGCATGGTCCATGCCGCACATCGGTCGTGATACTCCCGTCACAACCCTGATCAGCCTGCATTTTTCCTTCGGCGTGCTGATCCTCCTGGTGGCTGTCCTGCGGCTCGCGTGGCGCATCGGCCACGGAGAGCCCGAACCGGAAAACGGGATTCCGCAATGGCAAACGATGCTGGCGCGTATCGTCCACTGGCTCCTCTACGTGCTGTTATTTGTCCTGCCCGTGCTCGGCTGGATCAACGCTTCCTGGCGTGGCATGCCGGTTTCGTTTTTCGATCTTTTCACGATGCCGAAGATCATGGCCACCCGCGCGGCCGGCTGGGCGTGGACGGGTGATGTTCATGAATTCCTGTCCGAATATGTCCTGCTTACCTTGGTGGGCTTGCATGTGGTCGCCGCGATCTACCACCATTTCGTCCGAGGAGACCGCGTTTTACGAAGGATGCTGCCCGGAACGTCACGATAGAAAGCCCCGCCGACCGGCGAGGAAAGGCGGGGCTCTCGTTTCGCTCTCATCAGCAACAGGCAAATGTCAGCTGCGCAAAGCGACGACGCGATACAAACAGCCGCCTATCGCTGAAAGTTCCAATGGAACCGTGACCCGGACCAATGCCGGGGCAGCGTCAGACCAAGGTCCCACAGCTCCTCGCCAATGATCCGGGTTAGCTTGAGGTAGCGGTCAAAGCTGAACCGACCGCAACAACGGCCCGGTCGCCTCTGTTCCCACACTACCCCAGGCGGCCGGGCTTACTCAAAATGCGCGTCTGTTTCTGCAGCACGCAAAAAGGCCCCGAAAGGGGAGCAATAATGAAGACGGCAACGACAGAAGTCCGGTTCGATGAGACTACCTGCGAGGTTATCGTCGAGGTCACGGACAACGCGGGGACAAGGGAGACGATTAGAGTAGGGTTAGATGCGGCGGAGGCGATCTTCGACACATTTGCAGCGGAAGCGGGGAATGCTCCGAAGATCGAGGATCCCATAGGAGTTCATAGTGTGGCTGGCCTTACCGCGCAGCCGTTCGATGGCGAGCTTCATCTATATCTGGAACTGGCTGACGGTACGGAAGGAGTCTTCGTTCTTACCGCGCCAGGCAAAGACGTCCGACAAGTAGAGACCGTATCGAACGCCATACGCGATGCGATCCACCGTCTGGTTGCGATGCACTGAAGCGCGCGGACCATGACGTTTTGACTAGAGCCAGAGATACCGCCAAAAAGCAAAAAAGCCCCGCCACCTTTCGGCAGCGGGGCATAATCAAAACAGCGAGGTCAAAACTTGTAGTTCAGGCCGATCCGCACGCTGTCATTACGCCATTGCCCTCGGGATTCGTCTATGGTGCCACCAAAATAGGTGTCTTTACCGAGATCGACATGCAGGTATTCAAGTTTGGCGGTCAGATGATCGGTGAAGGCATATTCCACGCCTGCGCCCGCAGCCCATCCGAACGCTGTATGGCTTTCGGAAATAGCAGGCAAGACACCCCCTGGTGACCACAATTTCACTCTTCCGAAAGCCGTCCCTCCCGTCACATAAGGCATGAAACGATCAATCGCATAGCCGAGGCGCGGCCGAACCGTTCCCAGCCATGTCACTTTCGAATGGCATTCATAGGCGGGGTTCGGGCAAACGGTGACGCCTTTGGCATCCAGCCATGACAGGTCGCCTTCAATGCCGAGAACGACATTATTGGGAAACTGCCAATTATATCCAAAAGTGGCTCCGATGCCGCCCCCATCGGCGTGATGATCGGCATTCGTACCACCAGGATTAATGAACTCCCAGTCGGTGCGTCCCCAATTGTAGCTGCCGACAACACCAAGATAGGCGCCGGTCCAGTTAAAGGATGCGACGGGCATCGTTGCCATCGCATCTGCGGACCATGCCGGCGTCGAAGCGACAAGGAGCATCGCTGCTCCGGCAAGTAGACAAGCTCTCATGATTACCCCCCAATTGAAGTGGCCAAAGCAGTACGCCTGCTTTTGACCTTCAACAACCAAGACGCGCAAAAAATCGGTAGTGTGTTGCAGATTTGTCCGGAAGCTCGACGCCCGGCGTGGCCTTGAAACACAAAAAGCCCGCCGGCCGGAGCCAGCGGGCAGGATCAAGAGGGAATGCTGCTTGGCGCAAAGCACCCACGATCGAACATCCTGCTGAGAGGATTGTTCCCGCCCGAAACGCAAAAGAGCCCGCCGCCTCATGAGGAGCGACGGCCTGACGGTTTGTAAAGGAGTAGGCAGACTAGTTGCCGCTCATCTTGGCGATCTGTTTGAGTCCGGCTTTGTAAATGTCGCTGATCACAGTCTTGGCTTCGGCGTCCGATTTGCCTTTCGCATCGAAGCTGCCCTTCCAGTCCACCCTGGTTCCATCTCCGTCAGCCGAAACACTGATCGTGGCGCGGTAGTTCTCGACAGGAAGTGGAGTTTCGATGACGCATATGTGTAACTGGTCTCCGTTTTCTCTACGAGTTTCTCCTTGATCGTTCCGCCGTCAGTGGCAGTGAGTGTGCGGTAGGTCGCACCTGCCTCGTCGGTTTGCTCGCATTTTGACACGGACGGATACCATACCTGAATAGCACAGAAATCGCCGATCTTTTGCCAGACGGCGTCCGGTGTTCCGGCCACAGTGGCGGAACTGGCGACCTCCAGTGCGGCGGCCGGCCCGACCAAAACACCCGTCGCGGCGATAGCGGACGACAGGATTCTTAGCGTTCTTTTTGTCATCTGCGGATTCCTCTCTACGACGGACCCCGCCACCATCTATTCTCACACAATTGTCGGCGTCCCGACAGCGCCACACTGGGCGGAATACAGGACAGTTCGGAAGGTACGATTGCACGATCGGAGGAACGGTCAACTTATCTGAGGTAGGTTACGGTGGTTTCTCCATCAGCTTATCGTGCTCGATGGGCAGCAACGTTGTCCTCGCAAAAACGTTGTTCTCCCATGAGGATGACACGCGTGGAGGACTCTGTGCAGAGAGGATGGGAGTTTCTCTTCGAGGAGAAGATCTTTTACGTGGGCGCCCCCGACGCCGCAACGGCGGCCTATTTCATGCTCCAGCACCTGCGATGCTCAGCCGACGTTCCTGTTCGAGAGATGCCGCAGGAGGCTGTTCGCTATCTCAAGCTGATGGACAGAATGGTGGTCGAGACGCAGAGGTTTGTCATCAAACAGCCTGTCGGTTAGCTTCCCTTCCATCCGCTCCGGCGGGGTTTCAGTCTCAGCACAATGCGCGCTCAGCCCCTGCTCACCTGAGCACCCATTTCTATCTCTGCCATGACAGCATAAAACAGGTCTCGCACTTCATCTTCGGCCAATTGGGCGTCCACGCCGCGTTCAACCAGATTTTGCAGCAGAGCCTTTGCTGTCTGCCGCCAAAACAGCGTGGCTTCTTCGCCCTGCTTTGAGCCTAGAACAGCTGCAATGCCTCTCAGAAGCTTCTGTTGGCACCTCAGCGGAAACGCGACGACGGTTGAATGCATAAGCTCCCCTTCCGAATCGGGGAGAGGCTATGGCGGTGAGGATTAACGCCTTCTATCGCGGCCGCCTCCGGGCGGCTTTTCTTTGGCCGTGATTCTTGGGGAAACATGCCAGCAGAAACAAGAAAGGCGCTCCGATCGAATGCCGGAGCGCCGGAGTTTCGGCAGCCGTTGTGAGAAAAAGTTGAACGGTCAGCGAGGGCCAAGAGGGCTCCTTTGTAGTATAATCCGTTGGAGAGGGGGATCGGGGGCATCCATCCGTGGAGGAGGTTGCCATGAAGCACCAATCACGCGACGAACTGTCGAACGTAGCGCAGCACATTACCACCGAGCCCAAAAATGCCCCGATGGATTGAAGGCAACGCCTCGAGCGCTGGCTGAAGCTGCTCGAGCGTGATCCACGCCGTATGCTCAATGCCCTTGCGGGCACCGAATACCATCCTTGGTCCGATCGCGACCTGATGCGGAGGGATGGATCACCGTTCTCCGTTGCCTTCGGAGATCCCGTTCTGCGTGAGGATGGGCTACAGAACGACACCTATGGCGAGGCGAAGCGCTTTTTCGAATTGTCCGATCTCCAACTCCACACGATTGTCAGCTACTGCCATGTCGGGCATTCGATGACGGCATCGAGGGCGGCTCGGCGTGTCCGCGCTGCTCTCGATGGTCCCGTCTACCTGCGCATAGTTAGAGCCGTTCTAGGTTGGGGAAAGCGTAACCGGTGTTCTGCCCCCACGTTGTCCCGTCAGGCGCAGATCATGAGCCGCCAGGGCGTTGATCTCGACCGCCCCACGCTTGCCAATTGGGTCGGCCGGGCGGCCTTCGAACTGCGGCCCGTCTTCGACGCATTGATGATCGACCTGAGGCGCTCGACGAAGCTCTTCATGGACGGACAAAACCCGTGCCCCGGTGCTCGATCCTGGTTCCCGTAAGACCAAAATCGGATACTTCTGGGCTTTGGCGCGTGATGATCGTCCATGGGGCGGCGGTGCCCCCCGGGCGTCGCCTTCACCTATGCTCCCGGTCGTGGGGGACAGCATGCAGAATGGATATTGCAGGGCTTCTCAGGCGTTCTGCAGGTCGGCGGCTATGCCGGATACAATCGACTGATCGCGCCGGAACGTGTCGGTCCCGACATTCGGCTTGCCTATTGCTGGGCGCATGCCCGCCGCAAGCTGGTGGAGATCACCCGCACCGGACCTGCGCCGATTGCCGAGGACGGTGTGAAGCGGATCGGCGAACTTTACCGGATCGAAGCCGAGCTACGAGGCCTTGATTCAGAAGCCCGACTGGCTGAAAGACAGGAGCGTTCAGCCCCACTGGTTGCAGACATGGAAAGGTGGCTCACCCTTCACCGTGCGCGCATCGCTGCCAAGTCGCCGCTTAGCGGGGCCCTGAGCTACATCGCCAAATACTGGAATGGCCTGCTTCTCTTCCTGATGGACGGCCGTATTGAACTCGATAACAACAGTGTCGAACGAACCATTCGGCCGATTGCCCTGAACCGCAAGAACGCGCTCTTTGCAGGCCACGACGCCGGGGCCGAAAATTGGGCCACCATCGCCTCGCTCATAGAGAGCTGCAAACTCAACGCAATAGATCCGCAGGCCTACGTGACCAGCACGCTCACCGCCATCGTCAATGGCCATAAACAGGGCCAGATCGATCGGCTGCTTCTTGGAATTATCCCGCCCAGGTGTGAGCGCCACACCGCTTGCGGTAAAGCAACTTAGCCCGCCCATGTGAGGGTCCCCCGAATAATTGAGAGTTCCTAACCAAATTAACTGGAAGGCGCCCCAGGCGCCAAGCTGAACAAGCGCGCTTCCCCTCCTACACAGCAAAAAGGCGCCCCGATCTTATCCCAGATCGGAGCGTCTTCGGGCGGCGGGGTAGTAGGCTTACGAGGGTATGCCCACACCCTCAGCATCGGCCGCGTCGGCTCAGCGAGACCTTAACCGGATCGTTCGACTTTTAGTGATCGGTCGAGCGGCTGTGGAAAACCGCATCAATCCGCGGCGATCAGTTCTCGGACTGCCTCCAGGGCCTTCAGGTCGTCGTTACAGGACCCCGCACGGCTCGGAAAACAACTCCCGCTGGCGTCGGAAGAAGGTGAGCCACTTCGGCAAATCAGCGATCGGGAACGTACCTGACCAGACGTCCTTGGTGAGAGTGAAGGTGCCGGCGGCCGAATCGTATATTGCTTTCGTTGCCATCGGATCGGTCTAACGCAGGCTCTCCGGCTACCAAGCCGCCCGACCGGCATCATCGACGTTACGTTCATGCTTCTATGTCCGTCTCGGCTCCTTTTGATCATCGTGTTGTGCTAGCTTTCGCCGCACTTCATCTAGGGCGACGCTGAGCAGCGTGTCGATTTCCTCCAGTTCAGCACGATCCTCCTTGCCGGCGATGTAGCGCCGCAACTCTTCAAGCACTTGAGCGATATGCCTCATGATGGCCCTCTTTACGCCGTAACCGGCGCGAAAGACCTTCGTTCCGTGCGTGATACATTTGTTGAATGGAGATGTTACGGCTGCTCGGCAGCATCGAAGAGGAGGGATGGATGCAGCTTCATCAACGCGGCGTCGATTTGCTTCTCAATGTCATGGACGCCGCAGAACATGTCGAAAAGCTCAGCCATGACGAAATGCATCGGATTCTGGAAGAAGTCGCGGAGGTGCTTGGCGAACTTCTAAAGAGGGATATACTGTCAAAGGCAGAGGAACGGGCGGCGTCGATGGCTAAGAAGCCGCGATCCGACCGAGAGAAAGCAGCACGCGCCCTGTGTCGGTTCCGCCATCTCCCCGAGTTCCGTGGCAAGTCCATGTGGATGGACTTCCTGCCCGAGGCCGACGTGGTGCTGGAGGCGATAGGGTGGAACGGATGACGAGCCGGAGGGGCATGCGTAGAGGCGACGGCGCGACAATGGCGCGCGATATCGTACTCGCGGATCTGGCTGCCCAGCGTCCGCACCATCAACGCAGGCCCAAATGTGATTGGACGTGCCGGAACAATAGCGGCCCCCATGGATTTCCGGCGCACTATGCCAAGACGCCCAACACGCTTCGAGATCCTGATCCCGCAACTCACTAAAGAGGCTGAGGCTGACGACGCGGCAGAACCTCCCTCGCAGGGCTATCAGGTGACCGGCAGATTCCATCCGGACAGTTGGCCGATGTCGTCCGTCTCAGTTTCGGTTGAGCAAATCGCCTTTAAGCGCAAATAAGTCCGCCCGACGCCGCGATATTTCGCCGTTGCCCGATTGACGCCGGGCGCCGTCGCGGTTGGGTGCGCGACAATGATATATTAGAGCCTTCGCAATTATGCGACATACGTCCTTTGCGGTAGGCGCGCCAACCACATAGAAACCCCCCCCGCATTGCTATCAGGATGGCCCGCCACGAATGACCAAGCCGTCGATCGCGGCGGCCGGAATTCTCGCCTGAGAAATGAATCTCCCGCCTACGTTCCGACGGCAATGGCCGCCACAGGTGGAGGAGATGCGGCTGAGGCGCGGGGATCTGCCAGGCGAATCCAAAGCCAGTCGCGAACAACGTGCAGCAGCAATAATCCAGCGCAAAATGATCCCGGACCGGACGGTCAAGGAAGCTTCTGAAACGGAAAACCCCACTGGCCGAAGCCAGCGGGGCAGTTACAGGCAGGCGGGCGCCTAGGCAGCAGCTTTCATGTTTGCCGATTTTTCGGCGAGCTTGGTGAGGTCCTCGTCGGTCTGGGCTTCTTCCTTCAAGGTCGCATCGAGCAACTTGACGGCGTCCTTCATCCCCAAGGTCTCGGCCCAGCGTTTGAGGGTACCGTAGCGCGTGATCTCATAATGCTCGACCGCCTGGGCGGACGAGATCAGTCCCGCGTCGAGCGCCGGCATATCCTTGAACTCCTCCATGATCTCTTCGCCCTCGGCGATGATCCCTTCGATCGCCTCGCACGTCTTGCCCTGAGCTCGCTTGCCCATCGCCTCGAATACCTGCTGCAAGCGCTCCACGTGACCTTCCGTCTGGTCGCGGTGCTTTTCGAACGCGGCCTTCAGATCCTGCGATTCCGCTGCTCTGGCCATCTTGGGCAGCGCCTTCAGGATCTTCTTCTCCGCGTAGTAGATGTCCTTGAGCGTGTCGTGGAACAGATCTTCGAGCTTCTTCTCCTTCGGCATTTTGGCGTTCCTTCTGGCTTGGGCACCGCCCCGGCGCCCATCTCCAATAAGTGGAGAGCGCTTTTGTTCCGCGGATCAGCGCAGTTAGAGGAACGATTCCGCTGTCCCGGGCATTTAGCGGGAAAATGTCGGAGAATTTCCTTGGAAAAGCTGTTCGGAAAAGCTGCTAACGCGGTAGCGCACGCGGCCGGTCATTCAATAACTTTCTGTAGCGGCTATCGAAAGAGAGGAGCAAAGGAAGCTGTCGCCACGCAATCCAAGGAAAGCCACGAAGCAAACGAAATCGCGAAAGCCCGACCGACGGGCCGCCGGGGCATGACAAAGGGGGCACTCCATAGACTGAAGGGGTTCGGCTACCTCACTTCATCGGACACCTAGCAATGAAATTTCGGCCATTGTTTCCGCAATGAAAAAGCCCCGCGCTCAGAGGCGCGGGGCTTCCTGTAACCGATCTGCGTCTATTGAAGAACCTGCACGATCTTGCGCGTGTCCGGATCGACAATGACTGTTTGCCCGTTCACAACCATGTAGTCATATTGCCGGGGCAAGCTCGGGACCTCCAAATGATGGATCTCGACAGTATCCGGAACAACGGTACCGACCTGCACGTCAAAGTCGTGGGGAGGGGTGACCGGCTCGAGGTGCTGTTTGACGATGTACTGTTGCACCTCCGGTGCCTGTTCCTTTGTTATGATCAGCGAATCTGCCGAGGCAACTGCCGACCCGAAGAGAATGGCCATGCCTGCGGTGGCACACGCTATTCTAGCTTTCATAGTAAAATCTCCTTTGGATTTTTTGCTCCTAGCCTCCTCAATGAGGCGAGAATCCCATCTGGCGCATCTGCTTTAGGTTAAGATATAGACGATCTCGTACGAGTTCGGATCGACGATAATGATCCGGCCATCAGCGAGAACGAAATACTCGTAGCTCTCGTATTCCGGGACGATCTTCACGATCTTCGGTGGCAGCCGGTGAAGATGCACGCTGTGCGGAATGGAAGTACCCACATCCACGTCGAACGTCACGTGCTCGACCGGCTGGACATCCTCCGTCTTGATCACCTGACGGATCTCGGTCTTCTGCTCGGTGGTGACATTTACGTTGACGCCGCCATTCTTCTGCACGGAACCCGTCTTCTCATTGCTGGTGCCCGTGCTTTCCGCCTGGCCGCTCTTCGTCGTCTCGTTATTCTTCATGGTCCGATCGCTGTCTGAGGCGGCCCGGCTGTTCTTCCTGGTTTCGGATTTCATCTGCGCACGGGAACCCTCGCCCTTTTTCATCGAGCCGGATTCTTCAACCTTCATCTGGCCTTTCTGATCCGATTTGGCGCCGGCACTCGTCTCCGCATTCTGCTCTCCGTTCTTCTTCCGGGTTTTGCTCTCAGCCTTCATCTGGCTGTCCGCTTTGCCTTTGGTCCGCGTGCTGCCTTCCGCCTTTGTCTGGCTGTCGGCCTCGCCTTTCACGCGGGTACCACCCTCGGCCTTCATGCCACCACCAGTCTTGCTTTCCGACTTCATCCCTGAGCCGGCTGCACCCTTGGTTTGGTGCTGCGTCTCGATTTTCGACTTGTTCTCGGGTATGATGTTGCCTTGGGCATCCTGAGCCCAGACAGCGCCTGATGCGAAGCCCAGGCTGACCATTATGGCGAGGCTGCTTACGGTCATTTTGCGGGCGATGTTCATATCAATCTCCGTTTGCTGACTTGCCAGCCCTGCTCAAAGTGCCAACATGGGAGCGTTGCTGCGGTTCCCTCGAGGTACGGGATTGGGACCAATGATGGCGCTGGTCGGACCAAAGTCCGTGTCTCAAACGCAAAAAGCCCCCGACCGGAAGCCAGAACGTTCGGGGAGAAATGCTGTCGGGACAGCGGTCATCAGTGGGAATGTTTCGAGCCCATCGAATGCCGCTAGTTTTATGACGAGCGCGGACGGCGTGGAACGGCCGGCCTGGTCCTCTTGTAGTTCGTCCGTATGTGAGCCCCCATGCTCCGCGCTTGGCCTATGTAGGCTCAACAATGCGATCGTAGCTTCAGCCCTACTCGCACTGCTGCCGAGGGCCGCCACCATAGGGCTGGTAGGTGTTGTCCTCTGGCCGATACGATTGATACCGGTCGAAACAGGATTGGATATGTTCCGTATCTGCCGCTGCGCTGGGCATCTCAGTCGAATGAGCGGCGGAGATCAAATTCGGAGGCTCTTCTGCAAAGGCGTTGACGTTATCCGGTTCTTCAGGGCTCAAACCGCCTTCAGAATAAGGCGAGACGCACTCACGTCGTACCCCGCTGTATGTGTTATAGCTGTTATCGGCCGGGTCATAGGACCGATACCGGTCTGAGCACCATTCGACATGAACAGCGTTCATTGCGGGCTCGGGCTTCGGCGGCGTGGTAATCGCAGCTGTCATAGTGGCGTCGGCCGATCCGGGGTTATTGGTCGGCTCAGGATCTCGCGAGGGTTGCGCATTTTGGCCCGGCTGTTCCGGGATAGGGCGCGCAGGAAGACGGTCCAGATCTTGGGTGGCAGGAATTACTCGCACTGCTTTGCTCGTCCAGAGCGCGCCCATGTCGCTGTCGATGTGATGCGCTGGCGCGGGTGCGGCTGTGATGAAGACGATCGCCGTTAAAGCGCCGCCGCCAAAGATGAAAAGAGTTAGACAGAAACCACAAAAAGCAGCGATGAAGTTTCTCATGCCGACCTCCGCTGCTCGCCCTTAGCGTTAAGAATGCGAAGCTGGGCGAAACTGTTCCCAACGCGGGGAAATATGACAGCCACAACCGGCCAAGTCCCATGGCACGGACAAATCGCTGGTGCACATTTCTTCATCGGGAAATCGGAGATTTTGTTCCCGCCTCGGTGCTCGCTATCGCACCGGCTAGCCGACCCGCCTCGGCCGCTGTGAAACTGATCCGATAACGATATTGAGACCTGCCATCTCTTATTCCATTTGCATCGACCGTCAGAGCGATTCCGCCATCGGGGTTAACCTGCAGGTCATCTGTCTTCAGCGGTCCTTCATAGATGGTATCCGTCATCCCCGGCCGCCGCGCTGGTCCAACTTCGATTTGCATGGTGCCCTCCGTTCGGTTCGCGCGACGCAGAAACGGGCGGCGTTACCTGCGTGACGATCGACGTTTTATGAACAACCAATAACGGATGAAGTTCCGGTCAACTGATGGCTGGGTCTAATGCCCGTCGGCGATCGGTCGAAAGTCCTACGCTTCGAACGTAAAAAGCCCCGCCACCTTTCGGCAGCGAGGCGGAAATCGGATATTGATCGTGCCGTTACGATGGGCACGATCAGAGGGATGGTCAATTCATCCGATGGAAGTAGATCATGACGACCCAGCGTTGAGCTGTCGACCTCGACCATCGTCGCCCAAAGCTTGACGTCGTTGAAATTGGGCGGAGCATGGATTGCCGCCCACCCACGGTGAACGCTTGGCGCTGCATTCCCTCTCCTGGGTTACCCCTGTTCTTTTGCGATCGTGGGGAATGACGGCTTGGAAGATAATTTGGGCGGGGTTACCCAAGGCGTACAAGAGCGGACGCCGCGGCGAGTATCCATCAGCCGAAATGCAAAGCGCCGTTCGCATTTCCGTCGAGCACGTCGCCGCAATCGAGCAGGCAGCACACTTCGGTTTACGGCATCCGGTCAAACCACCTCGGGATCAATGTTCCTTCGTCGCGGTGCCGACCACCCATGCCTGATGCCCAGAATGCGGCTGCAGCGCTGATAGCCAGCGATGCAGCGGTAACGAAAGCTGCCAGCACGGCGAAGTGTTTCGCGCGTTTTGCCTTCTGCTTAGCTTCTTCTGCTACTTGTTGTGCGTTGGTTATCATTGCGTCGACGCGGGTCTTGGCTTCATCCGCTGAAACACCGGTGCGCGCCGAAATAACTTGAGCCAGATATGCCCGGTCAGCCTCGGGAATGTCGCCCCGCGCTATCCCACGCGCCACTATCGCCGTCGCCTCATCGCGTGCATCGGCGCTATTGGTCGCTTCGGGACGGCTCGACCGGAAGGCGGTGTCGACCGCGCGGGACCAGGGACTGGCGCCTTGGGCAGCCTCCGCCATCTTCTCGACGGCAACCTGGGCCGCTCCGCTGGTGGCCTTCACTGCAGTTGTTGCGACACCGGTCGCGCTCAGCGCTAGGAAGAGCGCTCCGATAAGGACACCCAAGCCCCACATTACGAGCCCATGCATGCCATCACGTACGTCGGATTCATGCTCGCTCGCGTCATAGGCTCGGCGACGCATCCGCCCTGTGACGTATCCGCCAGCCATGAAGCTCGAAACCTGCACCCACACGAGCCAGAGGCCTAGAGCAATCGCCAACCCCACAGCCGAGATGCCGGAGTTGTCGAACGGCGATGTTAGCGACAATCCGATGGCGGAGCCAAAGGTGATGAGCACAAGCGAGATTGCCGAAGCCACCACGGCGCCGGCGATCACGGCCGGCCAGTCCAGATAGCTTCGTGCGTCCGCAGTGGCGTCCTGACTGGCAACGATTGCAGTCTCTTCTTCAATGATGGTCATGGTTAAGCCTCCGCAGCGGGAGCTCAGCGAAGCCCGAGGAAAGAAAGGATGAACATGATGATTACGATCAACCCGACGAGATAGATAATGCCGTTCATGATGATTATCCCTGATGCAGATTGATCGCTCAGGAACGCCCATCGCCGCGCTTTGTTCCCCAAACACCACGCCGACAGGAGCGGCGCTTTACGCAATAGGGTGTAAAGCCTCGCCGGCGCGGGGAACCGGTCGGCATTCGGGGAGCCATAGGATAGGGAACACGCCCAGCCCGCGGAGAGCGTCGGACGGCCCACAGCTAAATGTGTCAAACTTTAATGCGGCAACCTCTCCTTCGGGCTATGGTCGCTCATGAGCAGCCACCGAAAGACTGGTGCGAATGGCGTGGGCGCAGCGAGCGACGGCGACCACACGTTCACGTGTGCCGAGACGCCTTACACGATTGAAGAATTTGCCGAGAAATACGGACTGTCTCGCAAGGCTGCCGACGTGGTCCTCTTGGCGAACGGACCGTCTAGGCAAAAATCCGATGCCGGCGCTCGCGCATTCCTGGCGGCCGTCGCTGCATTTCGCCGCCGGTAATCTCCCGCTCTTTGCACCCGAGCCAATCTTCTCGCTGGCCTATAAGAAGGAACCCCTAGGATATAACGACCGTTGGGCACTTATGACGTACGCGGCGCCCACACATCCTCCTGAAGTGCTCGCATTCATCCGGATGCTCCAAAAGAGAGATACGCTCTCGGACGACGAGATCGCCCTGATCAAGTCCATGCCGGTGAGAAGGAAGACCTTTCCCGGCGGCACCGACGTGGTTGCAGAGCACTCGCGGCCATCGGAAAGCTGCATGGTGCTGAAGGGCATTGCGGCAAGAGGCCAGTATTTGCGCAAGGGCGACCGGCAAATCACAGCGTTTCACGTTCCCGGAGACTTTGTCGATCTGCATGCCTATTTGCTGAAGGTCATGGACCACAGCGTGGTCGCAATGGATGCTTGTGAGGTCGGCTTCGTGCCGCACGACGAAATTCGCCGCGTGACCGAGCAAAGCCCTCATCTGGGCCGATTGTTCTGGCTGTCCACCGTCATTGACGCCGCCATCCAGCGCACATGGATCACATGCTTGGGGCGCCGCTCAGCGACCCAGTACATGGCCCACCTGTTTTGCGAACTGTATCTGCGGCTGGAGGCGGCGGGTATCGCGACGGGCTTTCGGTTCGATTTTCCCCTGACCCAGGCACAGCTTGCGGACGCGCTGGGTCTGTCCGTCGTTCACGTGAACAAGAAGCTGCAGGAGCTTCGCGCATCAGGGCTGGCAGAATGGAAAAGCGGAACGGTCGCTATTCATGATTTTAGAGGTCTGGCCCAGTTGGCGGAATTCGATCCGACCTATCTCAGTTTGCGCGTGGAACCGCGTTGACTTCATTATCTCGGGCATCCTCCAGCCATTCGGAATTTAGATCCAGCCTGGCCCGGAAAACCACGCGGCCTTGCTCGCTGCGGACCTCGACGCGGAAGCAATGGTTGGGACCGTCTGGAAGAACTTCCCGGGCCATGTCCGGCAACGCGTCCAACGCGTTAGTCTGAACCTGTGATTTAGAACTGCATTCAATGCCTTGTTCGTCCCGGGAAAGCTCGCCTTGGTCATAGGTATCGAAGAAATAGAGCGGCATCGAATTTTCCCTGAGGTTGTTTTGCATCCTAATGTCGGAAGAGGGCCTTTGTTCCCCGGCGTCGCGACTGCGGAAGGCAGCTTCCCGGAATTGCCCGAAATGCGTCATTCTTTATTTCGGCCTCGTAGCGAGGGGAGTATTTTGATTGATCGCTGGCCATCTGACATGGGCGCCAGCGGCAGTCAGCGAACATTGCGCATTCGCCCTGACCTCCTTGAAGGGAGGCAGTCATGCACGTGCCGCAAAACCAAAACGTATGGGGAGGATTCGAGCCACCACAGGTCGAGGAAATGCGGGCAGAACTGAGATGAGACGCGGCGACCTACCCGGCGAATCCAAAGCCAGTCGTTAACGACGAGCGACGGTAATCATCCAGCGAGGAATGATGCCGCATATCGGCTGTCGAGCTAAACCATCGGAAACGCGTGAAGCTCGCTCGTGCCGCGCCTCAGCGCCAGAGGAACGCGCAAGGGAACCGTCAGTCGAGATTGACTATGAGCAAAAGAATGAGGCTGTGTGGCGATAGCCTCTCTGCTTCGATCCCTCATTGATCTCGCGGGCTGGATTCGCGTGGATCGCGATATGAACTCCGTCAAACGGAGTAGGGAACGAACCTTTCAGGTCGCCGTTCGGTCCCCATCGAATGGAAGGAGGACTAACCGATGGCAGACCCCGATCTTCATGAATCCCACGACCTGATAGCGAGCGACAAGGTTGTTGGGACCAACGTCTATGACATGGGTGGAGAGCACATAGGCTCGATCGAGCGCATCATTCTCGAAAAGCGCGGCGGCCGGGTATCTTATGCCGTGATGAGCTTCGGCGGCTTTCTTGGAATGGGGCATGATCACTACCCGCTCCCTTGGGAAATGCTGGACTACAGCGAAGACCTTGACGGATTTCAGGTCGACATCACCAAGGAGCAGGTGGAGGGGGCACCGAAGTACGCGGAAGGCGAGGATTACGACTGGAGCCCGGAAGGTGGGCGGCGCGTCTACGATTATTATGGCGTCAGCCCATACTGGTGATCATCGATGGAACTACGCTTCGGTCGGTCGTCGGCGATGACGTAACAAATTGAGGAGCCTAAGGAAATCATCCGCGATGACCTCATATCGCGGGCCGCCACTCTCCACGCGGGCTCGCAAAAGGCGGGAACAGACCGGTGTCCACGTCGCTAGGACGCCGGTCTTTTGTAAGCTTCCGTGTATGTCCGGGCGCATCATTTACTGAACATCCGTGCGGAACGATTCGCTCCGTTCTCCGTTCGGTCTCCTGTTCACCAGGAGACGACAATGGCTGCCGCACCGCGCGCCGTCTGGAAAGGCTATCTGAAGCTCGGCGCCGTGAGTTGCGGCGTAAAGCTCGTCGGCGCCACGAGCGAAGCCGGCAAGATCCATTTCCGCATCCTGAACCGCAAGGACAAGCTCCCGGTGAAGAGCGCCTATGTCGACGAGGGTAGCGGAGACACTGTCGAAGCCGAGGACCAGGTCAAGGGCTACGAGACCGACCGCGGCGAATTCCTCCTCCTCGAGCCGGACGAGATCAAGGCGCTCAAGCTGCAAACCGAACACACGCTCGATGTCGACGGCTTCGTCGACAAGGCTTCGGTCGATCCGATCTATTTCGAGAAGCCCTACTATCTCGTCCCGGCCGATGCGCCGTCGAACGAAGCCTTCGCAGTGGTCCGAGAGGCGCTGGCCAAGAAGAAGGTCGCGGCGCTCGCCTGCATCGTGCTTTACCAGCGCACGCACCACGTCCTGATCGAGCCGGAGGGGGAGGGCATGCTGATGACGACGTTGCGCAACCACAACGAAGTCGTCGCCGCGTCATCGGCCTTCGACGGGCTGAAGAAGGTGAAGGTCGACAAGGAAATGTCCGAGATCGCCACCATGATCATGGACAAGATGCAGACGACGTTCGACCCGTCGAAGTTCGAGGACCGTTACGAGGATGCCTTGGCAGCGATGATCGAGGCGAAGAAAAAGGGCAAGAAGCTTCCGAAAGCCGCTCCGAGGCCGAAGGAGAACGTCGTCAACCTAATGGACGTGCTGAAGAAGAGCCTGGCCAAGGAGGGTGCGGCGATGCCGAAGAAGGGCAATAAGTCGGCAGCTTGAAACAGGAGCACGCTATGCCAGACGTGAAGACGAAACGCGACTATCGTGACCGCGACCGGGGGTCTGCCGACGATGACCACGAAGTCCGCCATTTTGCCGAGCAGAATGACGTCGACCCGGATCAGGTGCCGGACCTTATCAGGAAGGTCGGCAACAAGCGCGAGGATCTGGTCGAAGCGGCGAAAGAGCTTCGGGAACGATCATGACCAAGCTATCCGATCTAAGCGATCCAAGGATCGAAGCCCCGCCATTCCCGCTTGCCGTGGGTGAGGAGCGTTTCTTCGAATGCCGGTTCTGCGGTCAAATGGTTGACGGAGAGGAGCTAAAGGAAATCCTCTGGCATGCGATGCCAGACCACGAGCCGCTGGAGATGGATGGGTGAGGCTCAGCCGGCCGCGCGGTGAAGCTCATCCAGCGCCACTCCGATCAACTGCACCTTGCCCCGCTCTCCCGCGCGGTAATATAGCATCATCCTTTGAGCGACCGCATGCATCAATTAAATCGTCGACGTTCATGAAACCCCTCGTCGCCGCGTCGTAGATATCCTGTAGAAAATCCAGATCATCGGACATCAGAACCCCGTCCTGTACCATCGTCCGGAATGGCATGAACTTGTCCTGCCTCTACTCACCGGCCCGCCAATAGGTATTAAGCCATGGGTCTTCCGGGTCGGCAAGATTGAATTTCCAGCCATTGATTCCGCGATGAAAAAGATCGGATGATTGGGGCTCCGGCGCCGCCAAGCGAGGGAATAGCGTGCAGGCGGTCTTACAGGCAGGCTCCAACGGTTCAACCAGTCAGGAGGTCTGCCATGGAACTGTTCGTCGGTCTTGATGTTTCCCTTCGCACTACCAGCGTCTGCGTGACGGACGCGAATGGTGAACTGATCGGCGAGAGCAAGTTCGAGACCGAGCCGGATGCGATTGGCGCTATGCTTCATACGATCGGGGGCCCTACAAGCGCGTCGGCCTTGAAGCCGGTCCGCTCACAAGGCCATGGTGCAACTGGCCGAGAGCGACGGCGTATGCAAGCTCCTCATGACGGCGCCGGGGTGTCGGCCCGGTTGTCGCCCTGAGTTTCCAAGCAGGTGTCGACTAGCCGGCGCGGTTCCGCCGATCACGCTCAGTACAAGCCCATTTCGGATTGACGCCGTCACGCTACCAATCCGGCGAGATTGATCGGGATAGCGGAGTCTCGAAGTGTGGCGATGCCGGCATCCAATGGGTATTGGTAGAGGCCGCAGGGATCCTGCTGCGACTTACAAAGAGAAGTTCGCCGCTGAAGGCGTGGGACCTCTCCATCGCTCACCGGCGAGGTATGATGAAGGCTACCTCGTGGCGGTGGCGCGACGCCTAGCGATCATCCTGCATCGGATGTGGGTCGATAACACGCCATATCGCGGGAGGCCGATGTCGTCTAGGAAATCGGATAAAGGGCTCCACGCTGCGGCGCTGATAGAGGTCCCGGCAGGGACAAGTGGGTGGGCAATCTCGAGGTGGGCTGGACGTCAGCTTAGGCTGCCAGTTCGAAAAAAGATTTGAGATGCCTCTCCATCCGACCCGATCATGAAGCGGCTTCGCGCCGACTTCCCAGACCCTTGGCGGGACTCACCATCTTCCTCTGCGCCGATGCCGATACGCATACCATTAAAGCCACACCCTGCGCGCCAACCTTCGCGTAGAGTTCCACTCCGCTTGACAAACCCCACCCCAAAAGAGAAGCCTCGCCGACCGAGGAGGACGGGCGGGGCTCTCGTTCGCTCTCAACTGCAACGGGCGGGTTAACTGCGCCAAGCGACGACGGGATACAAACAACCGCCTGTCGCTGAAGTTCCAACGAATCTGATGCCCCGGACCAATGCGCTTCGGCGGTCGGACCAAGGTCCCACACGCAACAACGAAATAGCCCCGCCGGCGAGGGCAACCGGCAGGGCAGTTCGGAGAGGAAATTCAGCCACGGGCAACATCTACCAAACATTCAAATGGGCGCTTTGTTCCCAAATAAAAACTCGCCGGGTTCGAGACCGGCGGGATGGGGCCTTGGAGTATGCTGTCAGGGAAAATAGCAATGATCTAACTTCGCGCCACGAGGATCGCTCCGGGTTCAAAAGAGAAACCCGCCGACCAGAGCCGGCGGGAATGAAGATGCGTCACCTGGACGGTGATGACTATTCCAGAACTTGCACGATCTTGCGGGTGTCCGGGTCGACGATTACCGTTTGCCCGTTTACGACCATGTAATCGTATTGCTTGGGCAGACTCGGAACATCCAATTGATGGATCTCCACAGTATCCGGAACAACGGTACCGACCTGCACGTCGAAGCCCTCCGGAGGCGTTATGGGCTCGACGTGCTGCTTGACGATGTATTGATGCACTTCCGGTGCCTGCTCCTTCGTTATGATCACCGAATCTGCCGAGGCCACCGAAGTCGCGATAATTAGAGCAATACATGCTGCACCCGTTGAGAGACTGCTTGCGATCGACGTACGGATTGCGTTCCTCATTTGTAATCTCCGTGAATTATCCGTCCGCCCTGGCAGACCGGTAATTGGCCTGGGAACCTTTGGTTCCGGGAGCCTTCTCGCATCCCAGAAGAAAGAGCTATTTCAGGACGCTTTCCAGGTGGAAGCTTGTGACCCCGACAGCGACATTGACGCCGGTCTGGCCCTGTACGCTTATGGGCTGTAAAGTGAATGTGCGGTCGGAGCCGCCAACCAGAACGTTGGCACCCGCGCCGACGACGGCGCTAGCCTCGGCGCTGGCGCCGGCATAGTCGCCGGCAAGTGCGCCGGGTCCATAACCGCTCTTGGTCGGAGCGAGCACCAGCCATTGCATCACGGCTTTGCCGGTGACGCCGACATCGAGCCCGAATTTGGTGACACGGCCGACATAATCTTCCTTCGGAATGTTCGGGTCCGAAGGCGTATAGGTGCAGTCCAGTTTTTTCGACGAGCCGACGATCATCCCGACACCACCATGAATGATGCACTCGAGCCGCCCCACTTCCTGGGCTTGATCCGAAGCCGCCAAGGCCGGGGTAGCGGATAGCAGTGAAACGACAGCGGCGGTCATTACGAACGTCTTCATGGAAATCTCCTTTGTCTTGCCGCACAGGAACTCGGTGAGCGCTCCTGGCGGGTTGCAATCATGTCGCCCGCGAGCCCGCCGGGGGACTTAGCCGGCGGGCTGCGTTCACCGATCACACGGCTCATGCGAGGATGTAGACGATCTCGTACGAGTCCGGATCGACGATAACGATGCGGCCGTCGGCGAGAACGAAATACTCATAGCCGTCATAGGCCGGGACAAGCTTTACGATCTTCGGCGGCAGCCGGTGCAGATGCACACTGTGCGGGATTGAGGTGCCTACATCGACATTGAACGTCACGTGCTCGACGTGCTCGACGTTCTCCGTCTTGATCACCTGCTTGATCTCGGTCCTCTGTTCGCCACTGATGTTCACATCGACGCCGCCGTTCTTCTGCACCGAGCCGGTCTTTTCGTTGCTCGTGCCGGAACGCTCGTTCTGACCGGTCGTCGTGCTCTCGCTGTTCGTCCTGCCGCCAGACGTGGCGCTGCCGCTCTTGCCCGTTTCGGATTTCATCTGCGCTCGAGAGCCCTCCCCCTTCTTCATCGAGCCGGACTCTTCCGTCTTCATGTGAGTCTTCTGATCTGATTTGATTCCAGTACCCGTCTGGGCATTCTGGCCTTCACCCTTCATCGGGGTGCCGCCCTCGGCCTTGGTTCGATTACCGGTTTCACTCTTCATCTGAGCGTTGCCCTCGGCCTTCGTCTGGCTGCTCGTTTCGCCTTTCATCCTCTGGCTATGGAACAGACCCTTCATGCGGGTGCCACCTTCGGCCTTCATACCGCCGATGGTCTTGCCCTCTGATTTCGTCTCTGAGCCAGTCGCCCGCTTGCTCTGGTGCTGCGCTTCGATCTTCGAATTGTTGTCGAGCTTGGTGTTGCCTTGGGCGTCCTGCGCCCAGACTGCGCCCGATGCGAGGCCAAGACCGACCATCATGGCGAGGCTGCTTACGGCCATTTTGCTAGTGATATTCATTTCATTCTCCGTCTGCTGTCCCGCCAGCCCTAGTCAGTGGGCCAACATCGGAGCGCTGCCGCCGTTCCCTTGAAATGCGTAACTGGGACCAATGATCGCCGGTAATCGGACAAAAGTCCCATGTCCCTCGTTCACGGCGACCGAGCCGCTCACTTGGATTATATTCCTATATTCGCAAATAAATCGGAGGGGAGCGGAGTCCGGTCTTCAGGTTAAGGCGAAGCGACATTCAACCGCTGGCGCACACCCCGCCGCCGACAGCGGCGATCATCAGATGAAAATCACGCAGGCGCGGCAGGATGCGAGGCGCGGACAAAGTCGCGGACCGCCGGCAGCATCACGTCCCACGCCGGCTCGCGCGGCAGGGTGACGTGGTTGGCGCTTTCGAGCATGACGAACCGGGCGCCGCGAATGCCGGCCGCAAGTTTCCGGCCCTGGTCCAGCGGATGGACGCTGTCGTTACGCGCGTGAAGCACGAGCGTCGGCACAGCCACGTTTGCAAGAAGGTGGCGAACGTCAAAGCGGTCGACGGCTTCGCGAATGCGTAGCGCGTTTTCGGCCGTTGTCGTCATTCGCTGCAGCTCCGCAAGCGCGTCGATCTCCTCTTTCGTCCCGTCGGGAATGAACATTGCTGAAAACATCTTGAGAAACGCGCTCTCCGGCTTGCCCCAGCCATAGCGCACGAGCGTCACCAGGGCCTCCCCCTCGGAGCGTTCGCTGGCCGACGACCTGACCAGCCGCCCGGCTTGATAGCCGCCCTGGAGGATGAGATGGCTGACGCGCTCAGGAAAGCGGCAGGCATAGGCGATGGCGACCGCCGCGCCCTGCGAAGTGCCGTAGAGAGCGAAACGCTTGAGCGCCGCGGCGTCCACGACCGCCGCCAGATCATCGACGAAGCACTCGAGCGAATATTCCGGCGGATCCCAGTCAGACAGGCCGTTGCCGCGCTGGTCATAGCGGACGACGTGGAAATCCCGGCTGAGCTGGTCGAGAAGCGGCCGCCAGATCGGACTGTGCCAGTCATATTCCAGATGTGTGAGCCAATGCCCGGCCCTCACCAGCGGATAGCCGGAGCCTGTCTCCGCATAGGCGATGCGCGTGCCGTCGGCGGAGCGAGTGAAGCGGACCTGCTGCTCGACAGTAGCGGTTACCGCCGAGCCGCTGTTCCTCTCCGCGCCGATTTCATCTACCGCGCAGACGAAGCGGAAGCCCCGGCGCGGAACGGTCCTGATATAGCGCTGGCTTGCGCCGTTGTCGCCGATCGCCGTTCGGGCCGCGCTTATCCGTGCGCTGATGGCGGCGTCCGAGACGATGCGTCCTCCCCAGATCTCCGCGATCAGCTCGTCATGAGAAATCACCCGGCCGGCCTCTCTCGCAAGAAGGCACAGGAGGTCGAACACCTGAGGCTCCACGGGGCGTGGCTGCCCGTCGACGAGAAGTTCGCGGCTTTGCGGCCGAAGCTCGCAGGAGCCGAACCGATACGCCTTCACCGACCGATCCTCTCTACGAGAATAACGAGAAGGACAAGAAATAAGCCAAGTTTTAGCAAGGTTCTCCTCAAGCGTCACGCCTTCGGCATCTGCATGATCACGGCATCATCTTTGTCACGAAGAGGGAGCCAAGCGATGAGACCGGACGCTTCTGAAATTCGCCGCCGGCACGACGGATCGATCGATACGGATAGCTATGTCCGCCGCGCCGTTGAGATGCGCAATGCCCACATTGGTCTTGTGCTTTCGACTATCCGCCTGATCTTTGTCCGATGGTACGAGTGCATGGCCGAGCGCCGGGAGATCGCCAGGATGTCCGCGCGCGACATCCGCGATCTCGCGATCCCCTCGGACATAGTGGTGGACGAGTGCCGCCGATGGCCATGGCAGTCCATGAGCGATGGGTGGGACGCGCTTGCCGCCACGCGCAGCGTTCTTGTTGCCGCTGCATCCCGCAAGCGGCGATAGGGGTGAAAGAAGGGCTTCCATCTTGAGGCTGACCTCTACGGAGGTCGCTTTCCAGTTCTTGAGAAGACGGTGCGGATTGACTGCGGCCGGCTGCAACCAAGGGCTCGTCGTCCGGCATGGCGCTGTAGAGGAGCGCCAGGCTCGATTGATTGTGATGCCAGAGCGATCGACGTATCCTGTGACGCCCGCTTTCGAGAAGCCGATAAGATTGGTTTTCCGACTGACACTGCGCCGCTGAGGGCAATGTGCTTGTGGCTGCGCGATGGTGACGGACTATGTCCGCATCGCGCAGGTGAGAGGGCACTAGATCTTCGTGCCGCTGGCGCATCCGCCGCACCTATGCGCGAGTGGATTTCGGCGAAGCGGTCAGACCCCGGCGCCAATAGGAAATTGTTGCTGCGGTTGGTGCGCGACTGGATTACTGTCTAATGATGGTCGACAAAACAGATTTTGGACTTAGACGATCGATGAGCGCGGAGGCCCGACTTGCTGCCATCGTGGATTCATCTTTCGACGCCATCGTTGGGAAGGACATCAATAGTATCATCACCGATTGGAATCCAGCCGCCGAACGTATGTTCGGGTACACGGCGGATGAGGCCATTGGCCGTTCTATTCTCATGCTCATCCCCGAAAGTTTGCATGATGAAGAGATCGAGATCATCAGCAAGATAAAGAACGGCGAACGGGTGGAAAGTTTCGACACTACACGTCGTCGAAAAGACGGCTCGCTGATCTTCGTGTCGCTGACGATTTCTCCGATTAAAGATGAGAACGGAACCATCGTTGGCGCTTCGAAGATTGCCCGCGACATCACTGCAAAGAGGGAGAACGAACGGCGCATCCGGTATCTTCTGCGGGAGGTCAACCACCGCGTCAAAAATCAGTTCGCGGTCATCCTTTCAATGATACGGGAGACGGCGAACAGGACCCGGAGCACCGAGGAATTCATGCGGCATATCCGGGAGCGGATCACCGCATTGTCGCGATCACATGATCTCCTAGTGTCGTCGGAATGGTCTGGAGCGAGCCTGTTCGAACTGGTTCAGGAACACCTGAAACCGTTTGGACACGAGGAGCGGATCGCGCTGAGTGGACCTTTGGTGACATTGCAACCCAACGCCGTCCAATACCTCGGGATGGCCGTTCATGAGTTGGGAACCAACGCCGCGAAATACGGTGCGCTGTCAAATTCTGCGGGACACATCGACGTGCGATGGAGCATCGGCGGAGAGGAAATCCACATTGAGTGGAAAGAACTGTCGGGAGAACGTGGCGGGACTGATGTCGATCCGACGCGACGCGGCTTCGGAAATGTTGTTTTACAGCGAATAGCACCTCAATCGGTGGGAGGCAGAGCCACCCTTGATCGGGCCCCAGGCGGGGTCACGTGGTCACTGAAAGCCCCAACGCGCTACGTGGTGGCACAGCATCTCGATGCGCAGGACGAGCCACCTGCTTATTCCATATAAATGATGCCAGTTTCCTACCGAAGGTCATCGGATTTTACATCGAGTTTCGGGATCATTCGCTCAAGATCGCGGCGTTGGGACGGCTTGCGATTATCGTACGCGCCGCCGAATTGGCCATACTGATACGCTAACTGGCGGCGGTCCAGGACCGGCACGAGGCCCAGCAACATCGCTGTCTCGGTTATGAGCTTAATCAATCGCTCGTTAGAGAGCGAACATGACGGCGTTGCTGTTCGGATGTCTTTGACACTCGAATTAATCGACACGACAGAAGACCGGCGCAGGCCCTTCATCTTCCCGAGTATGAACGAATGCAAGTCGACGTTAGCTGCGCCGTTCGGATTTGCAAAACTACCCATCTTGGGATTGTTGCTGCCCTGTTTGTTCTGAACCTGAACTCTCGGACGGGCATGGGGGTTGAGGGTTCCCGAAAACCTTTTTCGAAGATTAACGATCGGTTATCGGATCCGTAAGCGAGTGGTTGCGCGGCCTCAGAGGGGCTCACGAGTTCATGTTGATCGCACAGGAACGACAGTCACATCCGCAAGACGGTACACGCCTGGGTCCGACACCAAGCCAACGGAAGTGGCCTGGTGCTCGACTTCCATAGCTGGCCTCCGGGTATATCGAACCGGAATTGGTGGCAGATGTTCCCAAGGAACAACGCGCCCCGCCGGCGGACCGGCAGGGCCTCTCGCACTTGAGATGAAGAGCTTAGTCGCACACACGTGTCTTCTGGATGACGACCTTGTGGTGGCGGTAGGTCTTCACAGTCTTGGTGCGGCAATCCTCGTTCCGGGCTTCGTGCCTGCCCCAGCCCTTGTGCTTTCCGATGTACCGGCCCCGGTGCAATCCGTTGTCATGATCGCGATGGTTATAACGATAATGGCCGTCATCGGTGCGGATAGTGACGCTTGCCGATTGGGCCTGCGAAGCAACGGAAGCAATAGGGATAGTAGCTACGGCCACAGCAGCGGCGATCAGAACAGATTTCAGGGTATCTCTCCTTGCGTTGGAAGTGCATATCAACGTCAAGAACTGTTCACCGTTCCCAGACACAGTTCACGGGTGCTTCCGAATCGAAATAAAGCCGCGAGTCTTTAAGGATCGCCAAAGGAGGCGATCGCTGGTTGATGCGAGCGGAACCCTTCCTTGATGCTGGCGTTGAGCTTCGTGGCGGGCATTGAGCAAGGAGAAGCAAATGAAAAAGGTTCTGATCGCACTTGGAGTGGCCACGCTGTTGTCTGTTCCGGCCATGGCGCAGACCGCAACATCGACAGAGACAAAGACCGACGCTCCAGCGACCACTACCGATACGTTTGTGACGGCCCAGCCCACGGACATACTCAGCAGCAACCTGATCGGCTTGGATATTACCAATGCCCAGAAGGAAGAAATAGGAGAGATCAAGGATCTGGTCGTCTCCAATGGGCAGCTAGCCGGCTACGTCATCTCGGTGGGCGGCTTCCTTGGAGTGGGAGAGCGATACGTCGTGGTCGCGCCCTCAGCCGTCCAGATTAATTATAATGAGAACGATAAGAAATGGACGGCGACCATGAACGCCACGAAAGATGTGCTTGAGGGCGCGCCTGAGTTCAAGTACGAAGGGCGGTGGGCGAAGTAGCCTCATCTTTGGCCGGCGAAGGAAGAACCCGCCGGCCTCCCCTTTCTCCGCCCACGCAGATATAGGACGTAGAGGACGTACTTCAGAATTTTCCCATTTTGCGGCGATGCGGATAGCTCGACGCACTGTCTCTGCGCCTTTTGGCCTGCTGCCGGTTTTTCGGACACTAGGCTAAGCTAACATAGCTTTCTCCTCGAATTCGACGGGGCTCATGTAGCCCAGTGTCGAGCGCCGTCGCCGGGGATTGTAGAAGCGCTCGATGTAATCGAACACATCGGCCCTGGGCGTCATCCCTCGTCCTGTAGACTTACGGGCTGTCCGCTCGGTTTCCAGCGACAAGAAGAAGCTCCCCATCGCAGCATTATCCCAGACATTGCCCGACCGGCTCATCGAGCAGGTGATGCCGTGATCGGCCATCAGGCGCTGGACCTGTTCGCTCGTATACTGGCTGCCCTGGTCGCTGTGGTGCAGCAGGCTGTCCGGCTTGCCTCGTCTCCAGATCGCCATGATGAGAGCGTCGGTGACGAGCTGAGCCGTCATCTCCGCCTTCATTGCCCAGCCGACGGCACGCCGGGAGAACAGGTCGACGACGGCGGCAACATAGAGCCAACCTTCGGCGGTCCAGATGTAAGTGAAGTCGGCGATCCACTTCTGGTTCGGAGCCGCGGCCTCGAAAGCGCGATCGAGGAGATTATCCGACACTGCCGCTCGCTCGCCGGTGTCTTTTGGCAGCCCACGGCGGCGCGGCCGGGCACGCAGCCCGTTCTCGCGCAGAGCCTCTCGATGCGGTGCAAGCCACAGGATGGATCTTCGGCCAGAACGTCATGCCAGACGCGACGAGCACCATAGGTTCGGTCGCTGTGCTCTTGAAACTGCGATCGATAGCCGTCACCAGCACCTCGTCGTGCCGGGAGCGAGCGCAGGGGCTGCGGTTGAGCCAGGCATGGAAGCCCGACCGAGAGACATCCAGCGCTTCGCACAGCCATGCCACCGGCCAGATGTTCCGGTGCCTCGCAATGAAAGCGAACCTCATAGCGCTTCCCTCGCGAGGAAGGCTGCGGCCTTCCTAAGAAACACCCTCGGCATCGGGCATGGGCGCCAGGGAATATCCGAGCGTCTTGGCTCGACGCTGGAGATTAGCCAACACACGGCCTCGGTGCCGCTCGTCGTAGGCTATGGCGCCAGGATCACAATAGATCATGCCGAACCGCAGGGTGTTATAAAACAGGACCGCGATCTTGCGAGCAGTCGCGGTCACCGCCTTCTGCTTGCCGATCCGTGCTGCGAGACGTCGGTAGAATGCACCGAGCGCCGTATCGCTTCGTCCTAGCGTGACGGCCGCCAACCGCAGCAGTGCTGCTGCCCGACTGGAAGATCGGCGTGTCCGTGATGAGAGTAGCTTGCCACCCGAGACCTTGTTGCCCGGCGCGAGGCAAAGCCAGGATGTGAAGTGCTTTGCGCTCGGCCATGCTTGCAGATCCGCGCCGCATTCCCCGATCAACTTGAGCGCCAGCGAGGGACTGAGACCATGGATTTGGGTCAGGTCAACGCCGAGAACACCGTAAAGCGCAGCTCGAACATCGAAGGATGGCGCATTCACCTGCTTGGTCTTTGTTCTTGCCTTCGGCAGAGCTGGCAGCTGATGTTCACCGCGAACCGTCAGGTCCGAGATGGCCGCCTCCAGCCTGCGGTCACATTCCAGCATCTTCTTCTGGTAGAAGTCATAGAGTTCCAGGGATTGCTTCAGGGCGAACATATGCTCGTCGCGGTCATTGCCAACCAACGATGCACGGATGGTCTCGATCGAGGAATGGCAGCGGACATCGCGAAGGGACGCCAGCGTATCCGGGTCGCGCTCGCCAGCCGCTATCGCCCGGATGATCCGCATTCCCGTTGCACCGGTAATATCCGAGACTACGTGATGAAGTTGCAGGTTCATCTCCATCAGGGCCTTCTGCATATGCTGGATATGAGCGGCAGCGTATTCCACCAACCGCTCACGTTGCCGCAGATAGGCTCGCAGGGTTGCGATCTCCGCCGCCGGCCTGAAGCTCCCCCGAAGCAAGCCGTAGGAATGAAGCTGACGGAGCCATCCTGCATCGCTCACGTCGGTCTTCCGGCCCGGCACGTTCTTGACATATCGGGCATTCACGAGGATCACTTCGAAGCCGTGCTGTTCGAGAATCTCGAAGGCCGGAATCCAATAGACCCCAGTAGATTCGATTGCGACGCTGGTCACGCCGCAAGACTGCAACCAGTCGGCCAGATCATGCAGGTCTTGCGTGAAAGTGCCGAATGCGCGCACCGGCGTGTCGTCACTGTCGGGGTTCACTGCGGCCATATGCATAGTCGAACCAATGTCGACCGCTGCGGCTCCGGGATTGATCATCTTCAGAGCTGGCCTGTTACCGGTGTCGATCTTCATCATAAACATCTCCTCCGTTCAGGTCGGAGGGGCTGGGCCATGCAAGTCCGTCATCTTCCTAACCGGGATCACCGCCGAAGCGGCGTCACCATTCTCAAGTGCGCATCGGCCCATGTGCCACGTTTTTTAACGCGGTCAGACGCCACCAATAAGCCATCGGCAACTACCCTCCGCCTGCAAGACTAGCAGGTGTTTCTACCGCGCACAGGCGGGCCGCGGCCCAGCGACGGTTTTTTAGGATGTCGCGCTCCGCTTTCAGCTTTGCCACTTCCTTGCGCAGCCGGTCAATCTCCTGCTGCTCCGGCTTCATCTGCCCGTGGCCGGGAAACGCATGCTGCGGATCGCCAGACAGATCGCGCACCTATTTGCGCAGCACGTTCTCATGGAGATCAAGGTCACGAGCCGCCTGGGTCACCGCGGCGCTGCGTTCCTTCACCAGCCTCACCGCCTCAAGCTTGAACTCGCGGCTGAACTTCCTTCTCTGCATTCCAACTCTCCAGTCCCGTTAAACACCTTATCTCGGTGTCCACGAAACCGGCAGCAGGCCATTTTACGGTCCCGCCGATGACGGTGTCGGCAAGAGAGGCAGCATTCCATGCGTAGTCAGACATCAAATCTTTGGTCAATATCGTAAGAATGTGTCGGTAGTCGCGGGACCGGCCCGCAACAGTCACGCGGACGCGGCCTGGCCCAATCGTCGGCGGGCACCTTCGAGATCATCTGGGAGTCGCGCTCGATGGCTGGATGACAGCATTCGCGTGGGGCTGAACTACAAGTTCTGACTTCGCTGTTCTGATTGAGGCCCGTCGCCGAAACGTGGCGGGCTTTCGAATTTCTTGGCCAGGGAACTTTCGTTGCGTCTCTCCGTTGTGGCGAGCCAAACACGCTACGGTCGCATGCGCATTGAAGTTGGTCCGGCCAGATGTATAGGACAGTAGCGCGGGAATCTACGACAAGCCGCTGGAGGAAGCTGATCTTGAATTGCGCCAAAATGGCGATGTCATTGTTACAGTCCGTGGGAGCGGCGTGAATTGTCGGAAATCGCTTTACCGATACAAAATCCTTCTCAGCAGGGATGAGGCCGAAAGAGGTGGCGCTGGCGTCCGTCGCTGACAAGAGTTCTCAGCTAACGCGTCCCCCGATTCCTCCTGCTCTCGTGGAACCGGCCAAGGGCGCTGGCCGTTTCTGAACCATGGAATTGTTCCTTGATCGGTTCGGCCATCCCACATGGCTTCCCTTTTCAGTCGTCTCCGGACGGTTGCTTTTGGCCGCAATCCTTGGTGCGCTGGTGGGAGCCGAACGCGAGTGGCGGGATCGTGTGGCAGGGCCGAGGACGCACGTCCTCATCTGTCTATCAGCCTGCGCAATCGCCGTTCTAACGATCGAAATCACACATCTCGATGACTTCAATGGATAGGAAATCAGCATCGATCCGACCCGGCTGTCCTAGGGTCTCCTGCAGATAATACAACCCAAGAAGTGAAATGGAATCGGATAATCTGCTGTCCTTGAAATACTCCGGCGAGGAACATCCTCGACCAAACCCGGCTCGTTATCAAACCAGAAGGCCAGTAATGGACGCCGCCAGCATTCTCACCAAGTTGGGCACCCTCACAGCCCGTCCCTGGGCCTTTCTGATCTTGCTGGTCTACGCCGTTTTATGGCTCATCTTCGAACCGCACAGCCTCAATTGGCACGGCGTCGCCACCCTCGCCACTTGGGCGATGACGCTATTTATCCAGCGAGCAGAGCACCGCGATACCCAGGCGCTTCAGGCCAAGATCGATGAACTGATCCGGTCGAACGGCAGCGCCAGGGATGAGATTACAGAGATCGACCAGAAAGAACCCGAAGAGATCGAGGAACGCAGACGACGGTCGTAGGGATGGGGCTGCTGCTGTCTTCTGCCTACGCCGGCAGGACGAGGGGCTAACGGCGTGCGCGGCATCTGGCATTGGAATCGCACTGGAGCGCGATCACATTTGGCATCAGGTCCGATTCCTTCGGAACGCTTGGCTAGCTCGAATGTTGAGGATGTCCCACCAGAGAGGAGACATCCAGATGGACCACAGCAATCATGTGCGCCTGACCAGCGCCGAGTTAACCCCTGACATACTCGAAGGCGCCACCATCTACGGACCCGATGACGAGGAGATTGGCTCCGTTGATCATGTGCACAGCAGCCAGGTCGTTATCGACGTAGGAGGCTTCCTTGGTATCGGCGCCAAATCCGTCGCTGTCCCGGCTGCCGAGCTGGACTTCATGCGAGATGAGGATGGGGATGTTCACGCAGTGACTTCATGGACGAAAGACCAGCTCGAAGCGATGCCGGAACACAAAGAATGAGGAGCAAAATCATGCCTACGCCTAAGACTGGCGCGCCTGGCACCACCGATCAGAAGCCACGATGGGAAGGTCCGCCGGAAAGCCGGCCCCTGGGATACCTGCCCGCCGAAGACGGCCCTTCCATCGATCGTGACGCTGCTGGAGAGAACCTACAGGACCCCGACAGAAGCGATCCGTCTGACGCGGTCACTACGAAAGACTATCAACCGTCCCGAGAAGATCGCATTCGGACCCGAGCCCATCAGATTTGGGAGGAACGCGGCCGAACCGGCGCTTCGGAAGATCATTGGTACCAAGCCGAACGGGAGATCGACGCCTTGGACCAACGCTCATCGGCAGCACAAGCAACTTCAGGCGCGGGGCCGGCACTGGCGGAGCACTCGAAAGATGCATCACAGCCCGATCCATCCCGTATAAAGAGTGGCCAGTGACGGCGCGGATATCTCGGCGAAGGCTCTTTGCCGAGGAGTCCGTTGTCATCCAGCCGGCTGCAGGTCGCGTCAACTGGGCATGGTGGTATTGGTGACAGGGAAATTTTTCCCGGTTTCCCTTCCTGGCCAACGAGATGGCAGAGAGAGCATCGCCACTCGCCCAATGAGACACCCGCCTACGGAGGCCGGGGCCCGCGCAGTCCAGACTGGTTTGGCGCAGGTGCGGCCAGAGTGGGGGCCCCTCGCACCGTCTTTCCGGCGATCTCGGCCGCTATCAATACCCGCGCAAGGATTAGATATCCGAAGTAATGGCGGTGGAACGCGGCCCTGCGAAATCATTCGGCATGCCGCGTCTCACCGCGCGAGGTTGGGGCTACGAATACGCTCATGCTTGGGATCAATATGTCGTTGCGCCGTGCGAATGCGACCAGGGCCGCGCGCACCGTTTCCGGATCGACCTCGCCCGCGATGCCGGCCTTGCAGGCATTGAGAGCAACGCCATGCGTATGGTTCCTATTGGCGGCCGGCCAATCCTGAAGCAGGGCGTATGCTTCCGTCGTACTCTCGATCCTTGCGGGAAGCCCATTCCGACAAGAAGCGTGACAGGCTCCTCAAAGCGGGCGCGATCCATGTCTTTAACCTCCTTTCTGAAGCGGCTGGAATGCCGGCTGCGCCGGAAAATCCGGTTCCAAGCAGATGTGCCGGTCGCGAGATCATTCTTTGTGCGGCGCCGTGCTGTATCGTTCGACAGCCTGCCTCGGGCAACCTGATTCCCGCCGGCCCGATTTCATTGCTCCTCGGTTTCGATGCCGCGGAGGCTCGGCGCGGCGGCGCCAACGTTTCATGCGCCTTGGCCAGCGCCTCGATCCATGCGGCAACGGCAAGGGGCGCAGGAGCGTGGCCTTCGATCCAGGCCTTTACCTCGCATTCCCGACGGCCAAGCTCGTCCGCAAGATCGGCAGGTTTCCATCTCAGAATTTTCAGACATTGGCGCAATCGCCCCGGAATCATGTCGTGACCTCCCTTCCGCTGGCATTCGGACTCAGGTTTTGTCGGATGCCTGGGAAGCTGCCGAGACATGATGCGCGGCAAGGAACATCAGCGCCGTCGCCGCGATCCGACGGTTCCAGCCGGCCGATTGGGCCATGTCGAGCAATCGGGCCAGCAACGGCTTCAGCGTGCTCCGGTATTCCATCTCGTAGGCCAGAAATTCGCCCGTCGGATGCGTCGGCGGCGGCACGGTTTCGATCCCTGTCATCATGTTCATGGCAAGCTCCCGGGCATTCCCGATCGCTACCCGCCCTCTCGGCGGAGCGGGCAGGTTTTTTCGGGGGCTTCAAAAGTCCATGCCGGCGCCCGTGGGCATGGAGGGTGCGGCTTCCTTCTTCGGCTTCTCGGCCACCATCGCCTCGGTGGTGACGAGCAGGCCGGCGACGGAGGCGGCATCCTCCAGCGCGGTGCGCACCACCTTGGCCGGGTCGATAACGCCCTGCTTGTAGAGGTCGCCATATTCGTTCGTCTGTGCGTTCCAGCCCCAGGCGAACTCTGCCTTCTCGCGCAGCTTGCCGACAATGATGGAGCCTTCGGCGCCAGCGTTCTCGGCGATCTGGCGCACTGGCGTCTCGATGGCCCGGCGAACGATGTCCAGGCCATATTTCTGGTCCGGATTGTCGACCGTGACGCCGTCGAGTGCCTTCACCGCCCTCAGAAGCGCCACGCCGCCGCCGGGCAGGATGCCTTCCTCGACGGCCGCGCGCGTTGCATGCATGGCGTCGTCGACGCGGTCCTTGCGCTCCTTCACCTCCACCTCGGTCGAGCCGCCGACACGGATCACGGCGACGCCGCCCGCGAGCTTGGCAAGGCGCTCCTGCAGCTTCTCGCGGTCGTAGTCGGAGGTGGTCTCCTCGATCTGGGCCTTAATCTGGGCTACGCGGCCCTGGATCTCTTCCTTCTTGCCCGCGCCGTCGACGATGGTGGTGTTCTCCTTCTCGACCACCACCTTCTTGGCGCGGCCGAGCATCTGGAGCGTCACGTTCTCAAGCTTGATGCCGAGATCCTCGCTGATAGCGGTGCCGCCGGTGAGGATGGCGATATCCTCCAGCATGGCCTTGCGGCGGTCGCCGAAGCCCGGAGCCTTGACGGCCGCGACCTTGAGGCCGCCGCGCAGCTTGTTGACGACGAGCGTGGCGAGCGCCTCGCCCTCGACGTCCTCGGCGATGATGAGGAGCGGCTTGGACGACTGCACGACCGCTTCGAGGATGGGAAGCATGGCCTGAAGATTGGAGAGCTTCTTCTCGTGGATGAGCACATAGGGCTCTTCCAGCTCGACGCGCATCTTGTCCTGGTTGGTAATGAAGTAAGGAGAGAGATAGCCGCGGTCGAACTGCATGCCCTCGACCACCTCGAGCTCGGTCTCGGCGGTCTTGGCTTCCTCGACCGTGATGACGCCCTCGTTGCCGACCTTTTCCATCGCTTCCGCAAGGAAGCGGCCAATCTCGGTGTCGCCATTGGCCGAGATCGTGCCGACCTGCGCGATCTCGTCGTTCCTGGTGATCTTGCGGGCGTTCTTCTTCAACTCCCCGACCACCGCGTCGACGGCCTTGTCGATGCCGCGCTTCAGGTCCATCGGGTTCATGCCCGACGCCACGGCCTTCGCGCCCTCTCTGACGATGGCCTGGGCGAGCACGGTCGCGGTCGTGGTGCCGTCGCCGGCCAGGTCGTTGGTCTTCGAGGCAACCTCGCGCACCATCTGCGCGCCCATGTTCTCGAACTTGTCTTCCAGTTCGATCTCCTTGGCGACGGTGACGCCGTCCTTGGTGATGCGCGGCGCGCCGAACGACTTGTCGAGCACGACGTTGCGGCCCTTCGGGCCCAACGTCACTTTCACCGCATTGGCGAGAATGTCGACGCCGCGCAGCATGCGTTCACGAGCGTCTGAATGGAATTTCACTTCCTTGGCAGCCATTGGTTCACTCCTTCAATGGGCAGCTTCATTGACTGATAGAGTTAGAGACGGTCAGGCCGCTTTCTTCAGCGTCGCAGCATTTTCGATCACACCCATCACGTCGGATTCCTTCATGATCAGCAGGTCTTCGCCATCGAGCTTGATCTCGGTACCGGACCATTTGCCGAAGAGGATGCGGTCGCCGGCTTTCACGTCGAGCGGAACGAGCTTGCCACTATCGTCGCGCGCGCCGGAGCCGACGGCGATGACCTCTCCTTCCTGCGGCTTTTCCTTGGCGGTGTCGGGGATGATGATACCGCCGGCCGTCTTCTCATCGGCTTCGACGCGGCGGACCAGGATACGGTCATGCAATGGACGGAACGTCATATCGTTCTCCTTCTGGACAAACAGATTGTGAGAGGTTCCTCCGCTCCGGCCTGGGGAAGGCCGGCGCGGGGCACGCGACCCCTCGCGGGCGTCGCGCGCGTGTGATCTGGTTTTGCCGTTTTTCGATTTCAAGGGGGCTTGGAAAAAATTTTGGCACTCGCCGGAACGGAGTGTTAGCGCCATGAAAACATACGGCTAATTGGGGTCGGTGTCGTGCATTTCCGCTTGAATTTTCCAAACGGCCGAACAAAATTATCCGAAGCTTCGCCATCGGCGAAGCAGGTGGAAACCAGAGCCTAAAAGGGAGTTTTTTGGAAGACGGAGGACCAAGATGGACCGACAGAACCCTACGCCGATCATCCCTGCTCTTGTACCCGAAACATCCGATCCTACGCTTGACCGGCTGCTATCGCCGGCGCGCCATTTCCGGCATCCCGACGACGTGCTCGCCGATGAAACGCTCGACCTTCAGGAAAAGCGGGCGATCCTGTCGTCCTGGGCCTCGGACGCCTGTGCCGTAGAGTCGATGCCGGCGCTTCGCCAGCCGCCGGGCGGCAGCGAGCCTGTTTCCTTCAATCAGATCATGGACGCGCTGAGGCGGCTCGACGAAGAACCGAGGCCATACGTTTACGGCTATTGCGACCGGCCGAACATGGATCGGCTGGATGCCTGACAGAAGAAGGTGAGGAAGCGAATGGCGTCACCGGTAAGCCGGGAATTCCGCCTGCAGATGCAGGGCTACGGCCTGACGACGGCGGAGATCCATTATCACATGCCCGATCATCCGAGCCTTCTGCAGCTCTATGTCTGGCAGGAATACGATCTCGCGCCGGCGTTTCCCGAACTGCGTGGCTTTCTCGATTACTGGGCGCGCGAACTTGACGGCGCGCTGCATTCGGTCCGGGTCGCCCATCACGGGCTGATCGAGCCTTCCGAATGGCGCGCCGTCGACGGCATCATCCCGCTGAACTGAGCGAGGGCTGTTGCGTGGCCCCTTGCGGCAGCCGGAACGCGGGCGCCCCTTTCCGCGGCCGGACAGGCTCGCGCACGATCGCAAGCCCAGCCCTTTCAGCCGCCTTTACGAATGCCCTACGTGCATCGCGGGCGCCGCGCCACCCCTCGAGCGCGTCCCGGCAGGCCCGGCAGGCGGCGCGCCAGCTGCGGCCCCGCGCCCATTTGGGCCACTCCTGATCCAGGCATTCGAGCGCCTCGAAGCTGCTGGCCACCTTGCGCGGAAGGCCGCGAGGTGATTTCAGGATAACAGGTTCGGGAATCGGCATCGCCGCGTCCTCCCGAAGAGTGATGAAAGGGTTCTTCCTCCGGTTGCATAACGTGCCTCGGGTAAGCGACGTTCCACTGGTTGCGCGAAGGGAGAGCAAAACCTCTTGACGCAACGGAAGTGAATTCCCAAATCATTGTCGCCGACGCCAAAGGGGCCGGCAAATGGTCAAGGAGCGCCGCTTCTTGGCGCTCCTCGTACCCATGTTGCTCACAGGAGGATATGGCTATGAGAACCGCATTTGACTTTTCCCCGCTCTACCGTTCGAGCATCGGCTTCGATCGCATTGCCGACCTGCTTGAGAACGCCAGCCGGACGGCAAGTGCCGAAAACTGGCCGCCCTACGACATCACCAAATCCGGCGAGGACGACTACCGCATCACCATGGCGGTGGCCGGGTTCTCTCAGGATGAACTCAGCATCATCCACGAGCCCAACATGCTCGTCGTGGCTGGCGAAAAGGCCAGCGAGGACAATGGCGATTATCTGCATAGGGGCATCGCCGGGCGGCCTTTCGAGCGCCGCTTCGAGCTCGCGGACCACGTGAAGGTGATGGATGCCGGCCTCGCCAACGGCCTGCTTACCATCGATCTCAGACGCGAGCTTCCCGAGGAAATGAAGCCGCGCCGGATCGAGATTGCAACCGCGGACGCGTCGTCCAAGGTGCCGCCGAAGCGGATCGAAGCCGATAAGCAGGCCGCGTGAGGCTATCTCGTTAGGCGCACTTCGCAAGGCGCTGGGCGACAAGCCCGGCGCTGACGGGATGGCATTGTCAATCGAACGAACGAAAGGAGAAGAACAATGAGTGTGCGTGATCTGATTCCTTGGAACCGAAACGAGGGCAACCGGGTTCCGAGCGTCTTCCGTGACAGCGAGCGCGATCCGTTCCTGTCGTTGCATCGAGAGGTGAACCGCCTGTTCGACGAGGTCTTCCGTGGTTTCGGTTCCGGCTTACCGTCGTTGGGCAGCGTCTCCGCCTTCGGCGGCGGCTGGCCGAGCGTCGAGATCTCCAACGGTGAAAGGGAGATCAAGGTGACGGCCGAGGTGCCGGGTCTGGAAGAGAAGGACATCGAAGTGCTGCTCGAGGATGACGGTGTGCTGACGCTGAAAGGCGAAAAGCGCTCCGAGACCGAGGACAAGGACAAGCAGTTCTCCGAACGCTATTACGGCCGCTTCGAGCGTCGCATCCCTGTCGGCTATGAGGTCAAGGAAGACGAGGTCGATGCGCGCTTCAAAAACGGCGTGCTGACCGTGACCTTGCCCAAAACCGAGAAGGCGCAGTCGCAGGTCAAGCGCATCACCATCAAGAACTGACGTTCAGATTGGTTCCGGAAGGCGGCCGGCGCCGCCTTCCGGACCGTCGCAAATTCGATAAGCCCAGCCAAAACATTGGTTGACACCGATGATGATCCGCCGCTCGCGGTCCAACACATACCGAACAACCTCTGGCAATCCTCAGGAACAGATCCTATCAGACATGTTGCTCCATCTGTTCAATCATCAGGCACATCACCGAGGACGGGCTCACGCCCGTCTTTCTATTGTAACAAAGCAAGAACCGCCTCCGCTGGGATTTGCTTATGTCCCAGCGCAGCCTCCCTGCACCGAGCCTCTCCGGGCACTTACGTCTATGGCAGGATTTGCCCGTGGAAAATCCTTCGAACGATCTGGAATATTTCGGGCCTCGTCAACTGAAGCTGATTCGAAAGGTGACCCGGGTGGAATGGAGCGATGCCATGCATTTGCCCCGATCTATCATTCATCATCATCGGTGTCTGGCTATCGACCTGACATTTGCGGGCGGGGCGAATGGAGGCTCATATCATATTTGCAAAACTCTCTGTCGCGGCGTTTCTGGCCGCCGGTTCACTGATACTCTCGATGGGGCCTTCATCGGCCGCAACGCCATACACGCCAGTTGTACCGGGCGCATCCTCATCGCTGGTTATCAACGTTTCTGAAGGGTGCGGCCGGGGATGGCATCGCAACCGATGGGGTGACTGCGTTCGCAATCGGGAAGTCTACCGGGCCTGTCCGCGCGGATGGCACTTGAACCGCCGAGGTTTCTGCGTTCGCAACCGCGGAGTCTATCGAGCATGCCCTCCCCACTATCATCTGAATCGCCAAGGTTTCTGCGTTCCCACCTGGCGCTGATACCTGACCTCCACGGGCATCCACAAACGGACGTCCCGAATGTCGGGGAAACCTAGGAACTTCTATCTCGAATCCATTTTTCGGGTATCATTTTGCAAGTGCGGCGGGCGGTCACCGGCTCCCTCGGCGTTACTGTGGTTCCAGCAAGTTTGGAAGATCCACCGCGCCGTCCGCCTCATCGTGTCCATGTGATGAGGGTCATCGGCATCGTCGCGTCCTCTCGAAGCTGCGGTTCCTCGATCAGCTCCTTGAGAAAATCCGTGTCGTCGCTCTTGGCGATCAGCCCCGGAAGGTCGATCATCGGTTCGGTCATCGTACTCTGCTTCATGGTCGTCGGTCTTCGACAAACCTCAGACTATCGAAAGAGCGCGGTGGCCGCCTCCTACACCACTTCTCGGGACGCTATCCCGATATTTGTCGAGCGGCGCGTATTGGCAGGGATTTTCGTGCGCTCGCCGAGCTTGTCGTTCCATTCAGCAAGTTCGGCCTGCTTGCTTTTCAGGTAAGCTTCCAGGTGTCCGAAAGATGCAAGTCTTTTCTGGTCCTCTAACGCCAGGGAGCGGATGCCTGTCTGATCGATAAACAGTGCTCGCTTGATCTGTCTGCCGCCCGTTTCCTGCATTCCACGCCAGTTCTTGAACGGCTCCGTGACCAGTTTGCGGATCGGCGATGTTGTGACGGTCTTGTCGAAGTTTTGCACCTTTACGGTGTGCAAAGCGATCTCGACAACATCTCCGTCGGCATTCTGTCCCGGCATCTCGATCCAGTAACCCACGCGCACCATATCCGTGGAGGAAATCTGGATGCCTGCCAACAGCGACAACAACGTGTCCTGGAATACCAGGATGGGGACCGCGGCGTGGCGCCAAGGCCTGACAGCAGGATCAGCGGCGATCGGTCTATGAGGGTCGCGATCATCAGCAGCGCCGCGACGAAGGGGGGAGATTGGAATCTAGCCCGATGCCGGTCGAGATCACCAGCGCGGGCGTGACATTTCCAGACGCTCGATGAACCCATGGCGACGCAATTCAGGATCGCGGCCATAGGCGGTATAGGCAAGCACACGGTTTAGCAGCCGCACCAGAACCGCCTTCACAACATAGTTGGCGAAGAGGGCGGCCAGTGCCCGCGCGACAAGGGCAGTCGCAGTGGCGAGAACCGGGAGCATGTCGGAAAGGTCGGGATCATCGTGCGGTCTGCTCAATCTACCTCACAGGCCATGGCGTCGCGTTCGAAACGCCGGGACAATACGCGCATGCGCCTGTCAAGCGCTGCAAGGTCGTCTGAAATTTCACGGATGGCCTGAAGCAGGTCCCCCCGATCGTGGTCTGCGGTGTGGTCCAGCGGGCCGTTTCCATGGCCGGTCAATAGCCAGGTTGGGCTGACGCCGAGAATACCGGCCATCATTGTCAATCGGTTCACACGGGGAGTATCTCGGTCACACTCCCACGCGTTCCAGCTTGACGGAAGAACGCCAAGCTGCTGTGCTGCTTCCTTAGCAGAAATCGCCTTGGCTCCTCGGGCCAGCGATATGCGGCCTCCAAGCGTGTCGTCATAGTGAGGCGCGTTTTGGTCTGCAAACATCGTCAATCTCCAAGTCATTGAATCCAGTAGATGCAAAATTGGTCAGCATGCCGTGCGGACGCAGGGCATGCTGACCGACGAGAAATCGATGAACTCAGGCGTTCTGCAAACTGGCTCTCTCGGAGGAGAGATCTTTCCAGATAGCGACGCACATGCCGAGCAGAACAAGCGCAAACGGCGCGCCGGTCGTCAATGCCGCCGCCTTCAACTCTGAAACGCCGTAGAACATCAGCCCGATGCCCATGCCGGTGGCGAACAGCATGGTGAACCAGCCCGTATAGGAGAAGTCAAGCCTTGCATCCTCACCTCCCAGGCGGATGCTGCCGAGGGGCGTAAAGATCAGGGCAACGCAGAAGATGACGAAGATGTTGCCGGATATGACTAGAAACCGGTCGAACGAGTCAGTTACCGCAGGCCGGAGCCAGCCAAGAAACTCCGTCGTAGGTCCCTGAAAGATCGCGGCGATAAACACAAACAGAACGATGGTCCCGCCGGAGACGAAAAAAACCGGATTGTGTATATCGAGGCCGAATATCTCAATGTTGTCCTGCCCAACCTCGTATTCGGTTTCGCTCGGCAAACTCATCGGCAATCCTTTTTGCTTCCGTCCGAAGGCCAATCCGGACGCTATTCCTCCAGTCAGGGTGATGGCGGGTTATCCCATCCTCGGCGGGGAATGGCAAATTGACGGGACGTAAGCGTAAGTGTGGGGAGAGTGGTGCGCCGTTGGCAGTTGCCTGCTTTAAGGGAAGAGACGCCCTGCCTCCGGTGAGAGGACAGGTGCAAGCTCGATATCGAAGGGCAGGGGCTGCACACAACTATCCACATTCTCCGGCGGTTGCGGTTTTTCGCTGATGATGCAATAGACAGGTGGGTGTTCGCGCAAGGCAGGGTGTGGGCAGGTGATAGCGTTAGTCGGGGCCGCCCCCGCCCCCGCAACCATATTGGCGCTGATGCGCCTCGTGGAAGTGGCCGGTTCTTATTTGAGGCCGCGCTCACCGCTGTGGCTCAAGCGGCTTTGCGAAGTTCTTCGGTGCTATTGCATTCAATCAGCCCACGATGCATCGCAATGATCGTCTTCTCGTAATCGCTCTCCTCAACGACCACTTGCAGGTCAACCTTGCGCATCAAATCGTGGAAGCCGACCGGCTCAATACCTGCGTCGTCGAGCACGGTGATTGTACGGGCGGCGCTACGGGCGCCACTCAAGTCGCGGCCGATCGCCGAGATGACTGCGACCTTGCGGATTGCAATGCGGGCGTGTGGAAATTTCTCCATGAGATTGGCGCTGACGCGCTTGATCGCCTTCATAGACCCTTTGAGAAAATGGGTGATGGTGTTGGCGTTTGAGGTCTTGAATAGGATCCACACCTTGTGGCGCTTCAGCGCTTCGAGAATGCTGGCGTCATAGCCCTTTACGCCGACCATATCCTGTTCGAAGAATTCGAAGGCGTAAACGCCCCTCAGGCCAGTGACGATCTCGACCCCGGTACCATCCGCATCGAGACCGGAGCGGATCAATGTCCCGGAATGATCCGGCTCGAAGGTGTTCTTAACCCTGAGTGGAATATCCGATTGGCGCAGGCTCTTAGCTGCGCTCGGATGAATCGCCTCCATGCCCATGTTGGAGAGTTGGTCGGCGACGTCGTAATTGGTCTCACCGATCACCCGCACCGCATCCTTTCCGACAATCCTGGGATCCGCGGACGAGAGGTGAAACTCCTTATGGATGATAGCCTCACGTGCTTCGGTGACGACCGCGAGACGCGACAGCGTCACCTCGGAATAACCGCGATCGTAAGTCTGCATGAGTGGCGGCAGGCATTGTGCGTAACCGGTAACGATCGGCAGTTCTAGAGCTACGTCGATCTCGGCAAAAGCATGAAGGATCTGGTCATCGAGGCCGCGCTGGGTTTCGTCGCGCCAGCCGGTAAGGTCGACGAAGCGGGCTTTTACGCCGTGCTGGCGCAGAAGCAGCGCCGTGTTGTGGGCGGAGTGCGCCTCACCGAGAGCGGCCAGCATTTCGCGCACAGTCAAGAGATGATGCTCAAGCTGAAAATGGCCGTAGGAGCAAAGCCGCTGAAGGTCGATCAGGCAGGAGCGCACGCCCTCGATCCGCTCGCAGATGAAGGCGTCTGCCGTCGCCAGCGCCGTCGGGTCGGTGAAGATGTCGGCGTTCTTCTCGATCATCCGCTCGCCGACGCGGCTGAGCGCGTCGCCCCAGCTCCAGCCGCTCTCGGCGCTGGCAAAGAGGCTGTAGACGCCCTGCTCGCCGGACTTCTTGTGTTCGAGCAGAAGGTCGGTCATGCCGCCATAAGCGGAGACGACGAAGATGCGGTAGTAGAGATCAGTGCCTTTTCGTCCGCCGATCAGGACATTGTCGAGGAGGGCTTCGGTGCGCGACATCGACGTGCCACCGATCTTCTCGACGGAATGGCTCTTCATTTTGGTATTCCTTTCACGGCCTGGCCCGCCAGGGCAAATCGGGTCGGGATTGGGTGCCCAGACTAGGCGAGGCCGCCGCGCTCGATGGCGATCGGCGCCTCCGGCGCGCGAGCACCGAGGAATTCCGGCCGCCGCTTCGCTGCAGCGAAGGGTCGCTGTGGGCGGTTCGACCAGGCGTTGAACACAAAGAAGGCGTTGGAACGGGGAAATGGCGTGATGTTACCATTCGACCCGTGCAGCGTGTTGCAGTCGAACAGGATCACCGTGCCCGCCTTGCCTGCGGCGTAGTTGATCCCGTGCTTTTCCGCCATGCGTGTCAGCGTCTCGTTCGACGGCACACCCACTTCCTGCTTTTTGAGCGAGGTCTTGTGGTTGTCGTCGGGCGTTGCGCCGGCGCAACGCACGAACGTTCTGTGGGATCCGGGCATCAGCATGAGCGGTCCGTTCAGCGCGTCGTTGTCGGTAAGCAGGATCGAGGCGGAGATGGCGCGCATGCGAGGCATGCCGTCTTCGGCATGCCAGGTCTCGAAATCCGAATGCCAGTAGAACTCCTTGCCGGTGAACCCCGGCTTGTAGTTCAGACGCGACTGATGGATGTAGAGCTCGTCACCGAGCAGGAAGCGGATAACACCGGCGATGCGCGCATCGCGTGCCAGACGATCGAAGACCTCGCTCTGCTTTTCGAGCTGGAAGACGGTGCGGATCTCATCGGAACCCGGTTCGGTAATGACGCTGTCGGGCGTTAGGCGCTTGCCGCCACCGCGGATGGCATCAAGTTCGTTCCTCAGGATGGCAAGCTCGCCCGACGAGAAAATATTTTCAAGCATGATATAGCCTTCACGCTCGAAGGCATCGGCCTGGGCACGCGTCAATGGCGCTGCGGCGTTCCAGTCCGACCAGACTACCGGATCATGGCGTTCGCTCCAGCTCTCGTCCTCGGCGGATCGGGTCGGATAAAGGTCCTTGATGTTTTCTCTGAGTGCCTGTGTCATTGTTTCTCCATTCTCATTCCGGGGCGTTCGGGGTGGGTGAAAAAGCGTCAGACGGTTTCCGGCATCGGCGCGTACGAGCCGTCTTCTCGGTGCACTTCGTTGCCGGTGACCGGGGGGTTGAAGCAGCAGGCCATGACCATTTCCTGGCCTGGTTTGGTACGCAGCGTGTGCCGGTCGTGTTTGTCGAGGGCGTACATGACACCGGGACGGATCTCGTGGATTTCTCCCGTCGTATGGTCCTCGATCGTACCTTCGCCCGAGATGCAGTAGACGCTCTCGAAATGATGCTTGTACTCAAACGTGTTGACACTATCGGCGAAGATGCGGGTGATGTGAAACGAAAAGCCCATTTTGTCTCCGGCAAGCAGCAGCCGGGTCGAGTCCCATCCCCTGGTCTTGACGAGGCGTTCGCCCTTGCGGGCGTCTTCGAGATTGCGGACGATCATTCCTCTTTCCTCTTACTCTGCGGCGATCAGGGTTTCGTTGTCGAAGACTTCGGCAAAGGCGCTTTCCATGATGGCGATGCCTGCATCGAACTGGTCCATACAGATCGTCAGTGGGGCCAATACCTTGACCACCTCGTCATTCGGGCCGGAAGTCTCGATGATCACGCCTTCGCGAAAGCAGGCGGCGCAAACCGCCGCGGCGTGCTTCCCCGTGCGCACATCGATGCCCTGCATCATGCCGCGACCCTTGACCGAAAGGCTATGACGCTTGGCGATTGCTTCGAGACGGCTGGCGAGATGGTGGGCTTTGTCCTGGACCTCGTTCTGAAAAGCCTTGTCTTTCCAGTATTTCACCAGCGCTACCCGGGCGGTGACGAAGGCGTGATTGTTACCGCGAAAGGTGCCGTTGTGCTCGGCCGGTGACCAGATGTCGTGTTCCGGCTTCATCAGCGTAATGCCGAAGGGCAGCCCCATGCCGGAAAGTGATTTCGCCATAGTGATGATATCGGGCGAAAGGCCCATCTCCTCGAAGGAAAAGAAAGTGCCGGTGCGGCCGCAGCCCGCCTGGATATCATCGAGAACAAAAAGGGTGCCATGTTTGCGGGCGATCGCCTCGATCCTGCGTAGCCAATCGGCCGAGGCGGCATTGAGACCACCTTCGCCCTGCACCGTCTCGACAACGATTGCCGCTGGCGCATCGACGCCACTGCCGGGATCGGAGAGTTCCTTGTCGAGCATCGCGGCCGTATCGGCCTCTGGGCCGAAATAGCCGTCATAGGGTGCGCGGTGGACGCCGCCGAGCGGTAGCCCGGCTCCGCCGCGATGGCCGCCATTGCCGGTGGCGGCGAGTGAACCGAGGGTAACGCCGTGGAAGCCGTTCGTGAAGGCGATGACAGTCTGGCGGCCGGTCACCTTGCGGGCGAGTTTCAGCGCCGCCTCGACGGCGTTGGTGCCGGTTGGGCCGGTGAACTGGATGCGATAATCCATGCCGCGCGGCTTCAGCACGATCTCCTCGAACGCCTCCAGGAATCGTTCCTTCGCGACCGTGAACATGTCGAGCCCATGCGCGATGCCGTCAGCGCCAATATAATCGACGAGCGCCTGCTTCATGTCGGGATCGTTATGTCCGTAATTGAGTGTCGAGCAGCCGGCGAGGAAATCCGTGTAGGCGCGGCCGTCCGTGCTGTAGATCGTTGCGCCCGTCGCCTTGCCGAAAACGCGGGGGAAGTTGCGCGAATAGCTGCGCACCTGGCTTTCGATCCGCTCGAACGTATTCCTGCCGCCGGCGGCAACGCCGTCAGTGTGTGTCATGATTTTTCTCCGGTTGGTGTCGTATTGAATCAGGCTGCGACTTTTATCGCGGCCCGGTCGACATCGAAGGGGCCAATCGTCACCAGATGCTCGGTCTGATGATGGCCATCGAAATGTGTCTCTTCCTCGAAATGCGCCGACCGTGCCAGGTCGGCATCGAGCGACTGCGCGATCTTATGGAAAAGCGACCACGACGCGTCGTTGTCGTCCGTGATGGTTGTATTGATGTGGCTTATGTCACGGCATGTATCGCGTTCCAGGATATCGCGAACAAGGCGCTTGCCGAGGCTATTGCCGCGGGCATCCTCGCGCACGCAGACCTGCCAGACAAAGAGGCGTTCAGGATGGTCTGGCGGGATATAACCGGAAACCCAGCCGATGATCTTGCCGTTCCGCTCAGCAAGCGCACAGGTGGAAGCGAAATGGCTGCACTGCAGGAGATTGCAGTACATGGAATTCTCGTCGAGCGTGTCTGCCGCCTTTACGAGTCGCCAGACCTTGGACCCGTCCTCTTCACTGGGCATTCGAATGGTAATGTCGTCGTTCTGTTCCGTGGAACGCCTGGCGGCGATCTCCGTCGGAGGCATGTTCCTCTCCTTTCCGATTGCCGGAAACTTAGCTATTACGAACTAAGTGTCAACCGGCGTACCGCCACATTTCTGAGGAAGGATCAGGGTAATCGGCTGATAGAAAAAGGTATTTCCCCGCTCAAATTTCTTGACGGGAGAAATATGCATCTTGATCGGTGTCCGAATCATTCGATGGCCAAATACATTCGGAAACTGCGAGATATGAACCGATATGGACATCATTCGCTTCGGCATGCAGAAGGCTTAGGGTAGATTTCGAAGTTGGGTTACAGCCTTGGACGACCGGACGAAAACGATCCTGACCGCGATGCGTAAGGTTCTGCGTGTCGCTCAAGCCAACAGCAAGGCGCTGATCCGCGAGACCGGGCTGACGCCGTCGCAACTTATCTTCCTGCAGATGCTGGACGACGGCCATGAAAAGACGGCCGGGGTGATTGCGACCCGCATGGGCATCACCCAGGCGACGACGACAGCTTTGACCCACAAGCTTGAGGCTCTTGGATTTGTGACGCGACGCAGGGGCGAAACCGACCGGCGTCAGGTGTGGCTGACGCTCAGTGACAAGGGGCGGGCAGTGCTGGCAATTGCCCCGGATGGCGTGCACACACGTTTTCACCAGCGCTTCATTCAACTCAAGGATTGGGAGCAGGCAATGCTGATCGCCTCGCTTGAGCGGGTTGCCGATATGCTCGGTCCCGAGGATCTGGATGCCGAGACACTCGCCGAGGGGGTGGAAAACGCGTTGGAACTCCCTAGCTTTCGGATTGAGGGGAACTGACATTCACGGCTTATCTGGTTAGCCGAAGCATGTCACAAATTGGCGGGAGCGAATAATTCCAAGGCGACTATGGCATCTCAATCCGAGTACAGTCTCTGGCGAGGAACGCCAGGACCACGGACGCTCTGCTCAGCGATCCCGAGCGAGAAATTGATGCCAGGTTCTCCTTCCATGAGGGAGGGTTGCGTCCTGCCCGAAGCCGACATAGCCATGTCCGGCGCACAATCGTCAGAGGAGTCTCAGGGAGTACCGCATGACCTATTATGAGGTCTTTGGCCGCGTGGGAGGAGCAATCCTGTTGCTTGTCACTTTTTGCTCACCGGCATTGGCTTGGCAGACAAGCCTTCAATTTGGAGCCCGTGCATCCATTCCAGCCCGTGTCGATAGCCTTGAAGGGCCGCCTGTCAGGTTAAAGCCCAGCGGTGATACTGTCGAAGTCAAGAACTGTACACGTTCCCCTCTGCCCGACTGCAAAATCAGTTGGGAGGGACGCCATGTTTGGATCAGTGCAGCGTGGCTGGAGGGCGTGGATATGACATTTGCGTCGCAAACCCCGATCCGTGCTCACCCATCCCGATCTGCGAACTTGAAGGGGATAATACCAGCGTCCAGCATCGTGCTCGTCCACGAATGCAAGGTAGGCTGGTGCAAAGTCTCCTGGGAAGCCGAGAAGGGTTGGGTCGATCGGGATGATCTTTATATGAACATCAATACAGATGGTGATCGGTAAGCAACGAATGATTGGCGGCAAGCTTGTTACCCTCCCAGCCGAAGTTCCCAGCCTGCCCGAGATTCTGGCCGAAGCATGATCGGTACAGCGTTTATCATGGCACGGGAAGCCTAGACCGGAATCTGTCATACGGCACGACGATACCAATCGGATCATCGCCGCCTCGCCCTGTCTGTAACATTCGTCGGCCAGTTCGTTCAGCCACGGCACGATGGCGTCGTCATAGGAATACAGATTGCCGAAGGCTGTGGGGCAGTCCCTGCTGACGACGGTCAAACCAGCCGTCATGGCTAGCGCAAAGCCGCACCAAGGGGTCGCCACATCACGAAGGATCAAAACTCAACATTTTATGTTATCCTTCGCCTTCATAGCGGATTCCGAACCTTGTTCAGGAATGAGAGTCCAATACTGAAAAGTTGGAGGGAAATAAGCCGATGCTACCAACTCTCCCGATAAGCTGGATAAATGGTACGGTTGTTCTCACTTCATCCGGTTGAGATGGGCGTGAGGTCGATTTCCGAAAAATTTCTACAGTTTCTTGATCAGCAGCCCTTCTGTCTGTCCTTGAACGAGGAGGAAAAAGAGGCGCTGGCAAGGGTAAAGATCGTTGAAAGGCTCTACCCCGCCGGAACGCTCATTCTGGAGGAAGGCATTGTCCGCAGATCGCTTCTACTTGTTTCTTCAGGTTGGGCGCTTTCGTTCAAGTCCATGGCGGACGGGCGGCGGCTTGTTGCCGATTTCCCTTTGCGTGGCGATTTGCTCAGCAGTGCTTCGATCCTCGGCACGACTTATCGGGGGGCCCTTGCCGTTACGAATGTGACGACCTTCGAGTTGGCGCTGGACAGAGAACCGCTTCCGATGTGGCAGATGCCTCTTCTGGTTAGGCCGTTCATACATCTATTGACCAGGAATTTCGGCATCGCCACCGAGCACCTGGCCAACATCGCGCGGCGCCCGCCCATAGAACGAACGGCACATCTTTTTCTCGAGATGCGCCACCGGCTGCAAGCCGCGGGGCTGGCGGACGGGCAAGCCATTTCATTTTCCTTCCCCTTTACCCAAAGCGATGTCGCGGACGCCCTGGGACTTACTGCTATTCACACAAATCGTGTGTTGCGCGACCTTCGGGAAGACGGGCTTCTGATCTTCCGCGGTGCAGCGGTCCAGTTGCTCGATCTGGAAAGCCTCTGCGCCATGGCGCAGTTCGATGCGAGTTACCTCGCTCTTGGCAAGCTGGACTCCCGAGTTGGCCTTCCAGTGGCTTCAATTTCGAAGCGTCAATAGTCATTTGATTTCTGCCGAGAACCCGGCATTGTGGTGAAACCTCGGGCTGGATCGGGGGCGGAAAAACTGATGCGCTCTGCGGGCCTTGGAGGGAGGGGGCTCATGAAATCACGCGGTCCGTACGTCGGCACCCGACGCAGTTCAAGCTGCGGCTTTGCCAGGGCATTCGAAGGCCGTACCGTCGAGGTCGGCGCCGATCGCCTGATGGTGGCTAAGTTCGGCCTCGATGTCTCGGTCTTGGCGCCACGGCGGCGCGTCTCACCGACGAGGGCAAGACCCCGCTCTATGCCGCTATCGACGCTTGGATTGCCGCCACGGTCGTCGCCGCCGATTCGATCAAGGCATGACGCCCCTGCGATCTCGGCTTTTCAGTCGCCCAGATGGCGAAACCCCTCGCGCTGTGGAGCGGCCGCTCGCGGTGAGCGCTTCGGGGCAATACGCCTCAATTCGGCCGTTCGGGAACATCCGAGCCGTGCCTGCGAGTAGATGCTCACGATGAGGTCTGGATCTGCAAGGGATCACGCTCTCGTCGATAGCCCGCATTACGTTCCCTTCATCCTAATGTACGTTACGCAGAAACCATCATCACGCAAAGCGCGGAGAAAGATCGGCAGCGCCGCCGGAGTTTCTGGCAGGCCCACCAGATCATCTTTCTACAGATTTGATGGCATTTCATTGCGCGATCAGCAGCCAGAGCCCCCATGCCATTAGTCCCGCTCCGGCGATCCGAGAGATGAGACGGCCGAGCGGCACTACCTTCTCCAAAAGGACGAATACCGTCAGGCCGGCAATCCAGACGATATTCATCACGCCGCCGACGAAGAGCAGCGCCATCAGCGCCCAGCAACAGCCGACGCAGTAGGTCCCGTGCCGGAAGCCAAGGCTGATGGACCCCCATGCGTCGCGGCGAAAGCCGTGCTGCATGACGAAGCCGAAGGGCGACTGACAATGTTTCAGGCAGGTATCCTTCAGCGGCAGCCACTGGAAGAGCCCGGCTGCTATCAGGACGACGGCCCCGAAGACATCGCTGGCCGGAGCCATCATCGGCGTCAGTAGCGCTGCATGTTCGAGGATCCATTGGGCGACAGTCGCGGCGAGTGAGAAGATAGCCCACGCGCACAGATAGCCGGCGGCGAAGTACGTCGTCGCCGCGAGCGGCCCGCCTTGCGACGCCGCTTGACGGCCGACCCGCGCGTAGATCAGGATCATTGGCGCGGCCGATGGGGTCATCATCCCCACCATCATCACCGCCCACATGACGAACATGACGAGGAAGTCGACACCCGTCCACGGCCTGAAGGCGGGGGCGAGCGCCATGCCCATATTCGCTCCCATGCCCGACATGGACATCTCGCCCATGTCCATCGTTCTCGCCGCCCAGAGCGTGTACGCCCAAGCGAGCACGGTCAGCACGGCGAGAGCGGTGACGACGACAATCCGGTCGCGCCGGAGCACATGCTCGATCGCAGCCATGCCCATGGCGCTCGCGTCTAGTTGGGCCCGGACCAGTTGATTGAGGCGTAGTGGCCGTTCCGGCCGGAATTGTCCCAGCGCATGCCGTGGTCGCTGAAGACGTTACCGGACGCGCCGACGGCGAATGCCAACCTGTCGGGATTGACCGGATGGCCGGTCGCCGCCCAGATCTCGCCGTCCGGATGCATGGTCGGGAGCGGATCGACCGACATGTGCAGGATGCCAGGAATCTCCGCGGAGCGCGTCTTGCCCCTGACCGTATAGGTGATTCTGGCCTTCTTCACACCGAGTTCATTGCCGATCATTGGTGCAAACGCCGCCATGGGGCCACCGGCCGCACCGGTGAAGATCGCGCCGAGGGCCTCAGTCTGCTTATCGTCGGCGCGTTCATCGATGTAGGCCGCCACTGACCAGTTCCCGTCCGCCATTGGTCCGGGCGTGTGGATTGCGACCGCGACGTTGAGGCCGTCGAGCCTGATGTCGCCGTAGCTGCCGCTTTCAATGTGGAAGACGATCGGCACGTTGCACTCGCCCTCCGTGGGCCTTGCGGTCAGCTGCGCAGCTGTCGACACGAGACACGGACAGACGACGCTGCAGTTGCAGTTCTCGAAATAATCGCCAGAAAGATGCCATTGAACTTGGTCTGCCATGACTTCCTCCATGTTGTGCCGGAATCCGGTGGGCCTGAGTTGATCCCATTACAGTTCCGGACATGCCGTTCACTGGACGACGCCACTCTCCGTCATCTAGAAGCGCGCGAATCGCGCATGCGAAGCCTCAATCATAAGAGCGACCGGCCCCTGCGTACGGGCGGTGCCGCTCCCGACCTCGCAAACGTCATATTCAAAACCGTTCGGCACGCGGGGCCGCGTCGACGTCGAAGCCGATTTCGGAGAAGACGGGGTCGTGATCGTGTCGAAGGTCGCGGAGGACTTTTGGAAAAGAGTCGCCCCCGGTTTGGTGCCGAGGCCGCTCATAGTCCGAAACACGGCGTCTCGCCGCTCTGGCGACGCTTTCGCATCAACAATCGGCACCACCTCGTGGCACTTTCCGCATGTCGGCAGCGAATTGAATTGGCAGAGGCAGCCAAAGGCGCGATTACAGCTGACGTATTCCCGGCCCTTCAGGGCGCATCTGACGGCGGTCATCTCGCCCTCCCGCGGCTCTCGACCGGTCAACGCCCCCATGCATTCTTGATGATCAAATTAGACGCCGAAATCGCGGATTTGTCCAGTCGTGCCGCGACTCGGCACCTAGAGAGCCTATCGACGGGGATTCGTGTCGGCGCTTTACAAGGCCCGAAACTCCCGGCCAGCGCTGCAGCAGTAAATGCACTTTGGAAGGTCACTCCTTGTCCGACCGGGATCAGGCTTGACTTGGACCGAGACCGGGCCAAAAGGAATGTCCGCTTCCGCAATGTCAGCCAACGAAATCGGACTGACCATAGACGTGCCCCTTGTCACCGTAGGCCGTCAGGTCCATACTGTAGCTGCCTTGCCCGCGGCCCGGCTTGCTGCTGGGCCCGGCGGAAACATCGTCCGACAACGATGGGCTGCGTCGGCTGTGGATTGGGCATCGAGAGCCGATTTGCCTTCTGTCCGAAATACGGCGCCGGTTTGAACGGTGCTGTGGCGCACGTCGGAGCGGTCGTTGGTACGAGGCCCCTATCGGCGCGCCGCCGACTTAATTAAAAACAGCCCGCATGCTAATGGAAGTGAAGTTGCAGATATCAAGCTTGCCGAGTAACGGAATGTAGGTAGTCTGCGCCTACAGCGGCTTACCTACTTTGCTCAGACGATGACGGCGGCCACGGCCAGCAGAACCGCCAACACAATCCATCCACCGATGGCTGAATGCCAATCGTCAGGACGAGGTTCGTTCGACAGGGTCATGTCTCCACATTGCCGGCATATGCTCATGCAACGCGGGAGGCAGTCGGAAGACGCTGTGCCAAGCATAAGCAGAAGGGCGCCTTATCCAGGAAATGCGGCGTCCTTATCCATCATTCAACTGCCGTGAGCGCGGTGCCGGTATCTCACGCGGCGCAAAGCGCAGCAAACTGTAACCGACAATGGCGGCTGTCGTCGATCCAAGCAGGATACCTACTTTGACTTCTTCCTGCAGCGCCGGTTCGTCTGCGAATGCTAGAAGGCCGATAAACAGGCTCATCGTGAAGCCGATGCCGCACAGTATCGAGACGCCGAGGACCTGCAGCATGCTTGCGCCCATCGGCACACTTGCCAGCCCCGTCTTTATGACGGCGTAGGCGCTGCCAAAAACGCCGATTAACTTGCCGATCAGCAGGCCCAGCGCCACGCCGAGCGTCAGCGGGCTAGTCAGCGCCGCCAGAGAAACGCCTTCAAAAGAGACACCTGCATTAGCAAAGCCAAATATAGGTATGATCAGGAAAGCGACCCATCGCTGCAGTTTGTGTTCAAGCCTGTGCAGAGGGGACTTCTCCAGGTCGTCGGGTGTGCCGCGCGAGGGATAAAGCGGTATCGTGAGCGCCAGTAGAACACCTGCGACTGTCGCGTGTACGCCAGAATGGAACACGCAATACCAAAGCACTGCGCCAAGCAGGAGGTAGGGCAAGAGCCTCGTAACACCAGATCGATTGATGATGGCAAGCAGCAACAGTATCGCAGCAGACGCCCCAAGATAGGTCAGTGACAGGCCGCCCGCGTAGAATAACGCGATGATCACCACGGCGCCTAGGTCATCTATGATCGCGAGAGCCGCCAAGAAAACCTTCAGTGAAGTCGGCACGCGGTCGCCGAGCAGCGACAACACGCCAAGTGCGAATGCAATGTCTGTCGCTGACGAGATAGCCCAACCGCGGATGGTTGCCGGGTCGCTCCAATTGAAAGCGATATAGATGAACGCGGGCACGATCATACCGGCAAGTGCGGCTACGCCGGGCAGAATGCGCCGGCTCCAGGTCGAGAGCTGGCCGTCGAGCATCTCACGCTTGATTTCCATCCCCACCAACAGAAAAAAGACTGCCATGAGCGCATCGTTGATCCAATGGGAGACGGACAGCGGCCCGATATAGGTGTGCAGTAGATCGAAATAGATGCCGTCCAGCGATGAATTAGCGATGATCAAGGCTAGAGCGGCCGCGCCCATCAGGATCAGCCCTCCTGATGCCTCGCTGTCGAGCAAGCTGCGCAGGACGGAAAGAGGTCGCATTTTCAAGGGCACAGATATCTCCTCCGCCATGAATCACTCCAGCAGCACATATGCGACGTAGTCGCGTCGTATAAAAGGTTTTCGCCGAGCCAGCGGGCGAAGAAATTGATCCGCACGTTATATGCGCACTATCTTTTTGCACCGCCAACGATGAATGTAAGAAGAGCCGAGAAGGGGCTAATATGTTCGAGAAAGGTGATGACCCATTGCTGAAGCTCGGGACGCTGATCGGCGCGATCATCTTCACCGGCGTTTGCATCCTGTTGACGTGGACGATAATTCGCAGCCTGATATAACGCCACCGTTCCCAGCGAGCCGCGATCGGTGTCAACGGAAACCGAACGGCGGACGACGGAGCTTCGGTCAGTTGCAAAAGGTCTGAGACGATGGGGCTATATGTTCACACGCAGTCGGCTGCACTTCGTCAACCTGCTATGCCGTCGCTGTCTGGGTTGTTGAGAAGCTGAGAAATCGCTGTCACGACCTGAGCGGGCGCAAATGGCTTCGCGATCAAGATACTATTGGGCACGCCCTGCGCCGACCACTCTTCGTGAGACGCGCTTGTGACATAGACCACCGGCAAGTCTGGAAAGAGCTCGCGAGCCTGGCGCGCTAGATCCCAGCCGGTCACTCCGCTACCGAGATTGACATCGGTAACGAGCGCCCGAAACTCGGTGGTCTGTAGCATTTCCCTCGCTTGCTCGCCCGTATCGGCCGGCAATGGCGAATAGCCACCTTCCTTGATCGTACCTTCCAGATCGAGGAGGATCAGCCCATCGTCCTCGACCACCAGCACCGGTACCTCTTGCCCCATGATCCCTGCCTTGTTCACCTCACAACGAGTAACGTAACGTAAGGTTCCCTTGGATTCACGTGATCTACGAGGGGTGGACAGATGAGCTTCTAGGAAGCCCCGTCGGCGAGGGAGCCAGCTGGGCGTTCCGAAAAGGACAGCTGTCAAGGGCAGCGATCATCGAACATTCAAATGGGCGATTTGTTCCCAACAAAGCCGGCCGGGTCGAAGCCGGTCAGCAGTCGGGACCCATGGTGCAAAGGATGAGTAGTGTGGTAATCCAATCAGGCAGATTTCGTCCTCCCACAATTAGAACATCTGTTACCGCTAGACTAGGATCTACGAAAAATCAGACTTGGTGGACGGATTTAACGATGCTCCCCGAGAGACGCCCCTATGTCCGTTTAGCGGCCCTGATCGTCTCCATAGGCTTGCTATCCATTGCGGCTGTTCTGTTTGGGGTCTTGGCGTGGAATTTGGCGATAGGATGGTTTTAGCAAGTAATGCCGGATCAACACCGGTGTGCTCTTGCCCCGTTTGAACTGGCCGAGGACGGCAAGTTGGAAGCCGTCCGCGCCAGCCGCTGCCCGTAGCGATCGAGCAGTGCGTTTTGCCGGACGAAAGGCCGATCGAAGGCGGCAATAGCCGTTTCGACAATTTCACTAAGATTACGACAAAGGGGCGTCATCCGACGGATATCGTCCTGTCCTCTCCGGCGGAGATCCTGCGCTCTTTGACGTACAACTGGTCCAGCATCTGCGTCCGCTTGCCGCCAGCGGCTTGACCCATTGCATCGAGCGCAAGCTGGCATTGCCCGGGATGGCCCACCAATGTTCCTTTACGACCAGGAGCGCCAATCACCGCCGCTACCACGAGAGCCTCGGCAATCTAACCCCGCCGACGTCTACTTCGGGCGTGGCGACGTCATCTTGCTAGAAAGGGAAAGGATCAGATGCCAAACCGGCAGACGACGCCGTTTGCTTCAACGAGAAGCGGCCGCATAAAATGACAACCCTGATGGGCCAGAACCTCCGTTAGGTCACACCGCCCCTGACGGCGGACAACAACGTGGCCCCAAGCGCTCGCAGCTGCTAATATGCTGGCGTTGCGTCGTCTCATTGGAGGAAGCAGGAAGACATCTCCAGTAGTGACCTCGCCACCTAGGCTCAGGACTCGTTGATCAGAGCCAGAAAATGACGGCTGCTGCGATGCAGATTGCGGAGAAGAATGTGTGTGCGCTTGCCCAGTCGGGATGAAGCGTTGGAGCAGGCATTTCGCCGAAAAGATCCGATGGGCCATTTTTCTGATCCGAACAACCGACGTCTGCCTCGCAACCGGCTCCGCCCGTGACCTCCGATGCCCTCACCACGCTCCGAAAAGGCGCCGGCGGCCTTCGGCAATCTGTATGCCTATGACGGCGCGATCGTGCCGTGGCTGAACGAACTGGCCGACGAATGTCACGGATAGGGCGGCGGCGATGACCCAGATCACCCTTCTCGACCGCCGTACCATTGCAGCCACTCACGAACTGCGAGTGGTCGCCAGGACGATAGCGCCGACAACGCCAGAGGAGACGGACCCCGCCAACACGCCGATCTTGACCTGATCGAGGAGGTCGGGCGACATCGGGAATGCCAGCAACCCAATGAAAAGACTCATCGTGAAGCCGATGCCGCACAGCAGCGATACGCCATAGACCTGCCGCCAGGTGGCGCGTTCCGGCAAGACCGCCAGCTTGGTCTTGATTGCCAGAATCGTCATACCGAATACGCCGATCTGTTTACCAACGAACAGACCAGCGGCGATGCCTAGTGGAACTGGACTGAGCAAGGCGGAGGGCGAAAAACCCGCATACGATACGCCGGCATTGGCAAAGCCGAAGATTGGCACGATGGCGAACGCCATCCAAGGCTGAATCGCGTATTCGAGCCTCAGGAGCGGCGGTTCAGTTAATTATGTGTCGGGGGTTTCGATCACAAGCGGGATTGTAAGGGCGAGCGCTATGCCCGCCAGCGTCGCGTGAACGCCGGATAGATATATGAGATACCAAAGGCCAACACCGAGGATGAGATAGGGAATCAGGGCAGTGACCTTCGCGCGGTTCAGGCCGATGGCCATCGCAATGACGGCGGCGGCTCCGGCGAGCGCGTGCAAATTGAGGTCGGCTGTATAGAAGAGGGCGATGAGGATGACCGCGCCCAGGTCGTCAAGAATGGCCAGCGCGGTCAGGAACACCTTGAGAGAAAGCGGGACGCGCGAACCAAGGAGCGACAGGACGCCGAGTGCAAAGGCTATGTCGGTCGCGGCAGGGATCGCCCAGCCCCGTATTGTTTCAGGCGAGTCTACGTTGATTGCGGCATAGATCAGAGCCGGAACAACCATGCCGCCAAGGGCGGCGAGGCCGGGAAGCATCCGGCTGGACCATGTCGCCAGTTGTCCGCCGATCACTTCGCGCTTGATTTCGAGGCCGACCAGCAGGAAGAAGACGGCCATCAACGCGTCGTTTATCCAGTGCTGGACGCTCAGGCCGCCAACATAGGAGTGCAGCACCGTTGAATAGGTCGCGCCCAGCGGCGAGTTGGCGACGATCAAGGCAAGAACGGCGGCCGCCATCAGGACGAGGCCGCCCGATGCCTCGCTGTCGATAAAGCCGCGCAGAAAACTTGACGGCCGCGTGGTCTTTGGCGTGGACATGGGTTCGTCTTCCCTGAGCAGGTTGCGCCTGTTCTCCGTCGTTTTAGGGAAGCCTTGGGCGCACGCAGCACACGCCGTTGACGGTATATAGCGTTTGCCTTGAGATATGGCCACCGGCCAAACCTCTATGCGGCGACACCATGCCAGTCTAAAGCTGGAAAATGCGTCGCACATTTCCACGAAACCCAATGCTTCGCCGCACGCGCGCCATGTGGGGTTCGCGCCGTGTATGGCAGCCGCGCCTGGTGTTCTGGATCGGTGCCGTGCTCGTCGGCCTTGTCAGCGTACTGTTCGCGAAACTGGCCGACGTTGCACAATCCGGTTTCCATACGATCATCGGCGATGGCGGCGGCTGGCGCGGCCTGCTGCCGCTTCTCATCACGCCCATCGGCTTCATGCTGTGCGCGTGGGCAGCCTATGTCTATTTCCCCAACTCACAGGGCAGCGGCATCCCACAGGCGATCGCCGCCCGCCACCTTCGCGATGAAGAGGAACGGAACCGCTTGCTGTCGTTCAAGATGGTGATCGGCAAGATCGGCCTTACCCTGCTCGGCCTGTTGTGCGGCGCATCGATCAGCCGCGAAGGGCCGACGGTGCAGGTCGGCGCGTCGATCATGCTGCAGGTGGCCCGCTGGGGCGGCATGGCGCAGGCACGCGGCCTGATCCTCGCCGGATCGGCCGCCGGTGTCGCTGCCGCTTTCAACACGCCGCTCGCCGGCATTGTCTTCGCCATCGAAGAAATGGGCCGTACCTATCAGGCGCGCACCAACGGGCTGGTGTTGACGGCGGTGATCTTGGCCGGGCTCGCTTCGCTCGGCCTGCTTGGCAACTACACTTATTTCGGGGTGGCGAAGGGCACTGTGTCTTTCATCGTCAACGCCCCGCTGATCCTGGCCTGCGGCATTGTCGGCGGCGGGTTCGGCGCATTGTTTTCCCTGCTGGTATTGAAGGGAACACGTCAGATAAGACGCTGGAACGTGCTGCAGCCGCTGCCACGCACCTTACTGGTGGCCGGCTTGTGCGGCATCGGCGTGGCGCTGATCGGCCTAGCCTCGGACGGATTGACCTTTGGCACCGGCTACGCCCAGGCGCGCGGCGCGATCGAAGGAACGCCTCTGCCCTGGATTTTCTTTGCCGAGAAGTTGGCTGCCGGCGTGTTGTCGACGGTTTCCGGAATACCGGGCGGCCTGTTCGCGCCGTCGCTGGCGGTGGGAGCGGGAGTCGGCTCTTCGCTAAGCCTGATATTCGGCGGCGGCACCGGCGTAGCGGCGCTGCTCGGCATGGCTGGCTATTTCGCCGGCGTGGTCCAGGCGCCGATGACCGCTTTCGTCATCATCCTCGAAATGACCGGCAACCAGGACAACGTCATCGCGCTGATGATCACCTCGATGCTTGGCTACGGCACGGCCCGGATGATCTCGCATGAACCGCTCTATCACGCATTGTCACGCATATTCGTCGCCGAAGCGATCCGCCGGCGACGATCGGAAATGATGACGTCGCCAGCGCCGCTTGAGCAAAGCTCCCGTGACGGCTAGTTTGCGGAATCCGACGGATAACTGCATCCCGGTGCTGCCACGGCGCTCGCCTTTACCAGGATCATCGACGGCTCGACGCGTTCCGGAAACTTCCCCCCCGGTGGGCGTCCCCCCTGGGCTGACGCTGATGCTCAATCATAGATTATCGAGATACCCCGCAAGAACGCGCTGACGGATCTCATTGAGGGCGGTGGCTTTCGCGTGTCGATGTTGTGGAAGTCCGCCGCCAGCGTATCGTGCCAATTCCGCGATTGTGCCGGCAAACTTCACACCGGTCGGGCCACGCTGGCAATGACGAAGATCAGGAGCGCGGCCTGTCGAAACGAACGAAAGACGAAGGTTTGCTACCGTCGCCCCGCCAGGCGACACATGGTGGTTTTCAGGATTATCCATGCAACCAGTTATGTATGAAGCTGCGTGACGTCCTCCCCCTTCGGCTCTTCATCCGCCCGGCCGTCCAGGGCCACACTCTCGGGAGTTTGAACCGGCGTTGCAGGCAGAACCTGGAAATCGCTGCGCTGATCAGGATCGACCGCCGGCGCCTGCCAAGAGCGCCATAAGGCATGCAATCCGTAAAGCCCATAAATGATGGCCATTGCAATGAAAAAGCCTGATGGGCCCGTTGCATCCATAAGCCGCCCGCCGAGTTGCGGGCCGATCATGGTGCCGATGCCGTAAACGATCAGCAGGCCTCCCGATACCTGCAGAAATTCCCCAGTGTCGGCCTTGTCGTTGGCATGCGCAACGTTGAGAGCATAGATCGTGAAAAGGACTGAACCCAGCGCAAACACACCGGCAATGACCGCCACAGACCGAACAGGCGAAGTCATGATCATGGTCAGGGAGACTGCCGCCCCGATCATTCCGGCGAGAGCCATGACGTAGCGACGATCGATACGGTCAGAGAGCTTTCCAAAGGGAACCTGGAATATCATTCCACCCACCATGGCAGCCGTCATCATAATTGCGATGCCGGTCGAAGACAGTCCAACGGCCTGCCCGTAAAGCGGCCCGAAATAGTTCCAGTTGCCAAAGATGACGCCGGCGAGGAATGATCCGACAAGGGCGGCCGGCGATTTGAAATAAAGCGCCTTCAAGTCGAGAGACATGCGAGTAAGAGGTTGCGGTGACTGCGCTGTCGTAAAGGCGATCGGCAGCATCGCCATGCTATAGAACACAGCGCTAATCATAAACAATACCGGCGTTCCAACATGGCCTAAAGGCAGGATGAATTGCCCTGCTCCGACGCCCGACATGGAAGCGATCATGTAGCCGGCGAAAATCGTACCACGGTTTGCATTATCGACGCGCTCGTTGAGCCAGCTCTCGATGATCATGTAAGCGCCCGAAAGAGCAAGGCCGCCAATTACCCGAAACACACACCATGCAAGCGGATCCAGGATTAAGGCATGGAGCAGCATGGAAACACCGAGCAGCGCCTGAAGTGCGGCAAACACACGGATATGGCCGACCCGCTTCACCAGGATCGGTGTGATAATGCAGCCTGCGGTGAAAGCCAGCGCGTAAGACGTTCCGATCCACGCGATTTCGGTGCGGCTCCAGCCTTCGGCCGCGGCCCGCAATGGGATGAGCACGCCTTGTAACCCGACCGCCAGCATCATAATGAACGTGCTGAGCAGCAAAACGCCGACCGATCGCAAGCTGCCCCTCATGATGACACCGATCCCTAGATGACCCAAAGCTGAAATTATCACCGAGATCGCGGCATCGAATTTTCAAAGAGCGTCCACAACCGACGCTTTCGCGGCGTCAGCGTAGCCGCAGGCCGCGAATATTTTTGCAGGCTATGCCGGATTTCGCAGCGACGCTGAGCTCCTCAAAAGCCTGTAGGGCATCGCAGTTAATATGTACCGTTCTGATCGCTCGGAAGAAGTTCGTTGGAGCGCTAGGCAGGCCGAGCACGGAACAATACCCATGAGACCGGAGGACGATGCTCGACACCTACCCGGCGCGAGAGCCCGTGCGCGCCCAGCGCCTCGTCTGCGGGCTGGATCGGCTCCGCCGTTGCGGGGAGACCACATGGGCCCAGGCGCACAGTTGCTCCGCCGTGACCGGCGCATCGAACAGGCTCGGCATGACGGCGACCGGCGGGGCTCTACATGCTGCCCTGGCGGGGGCGGTGGCGATAATCACCCCCCTTCTCCAGGCGGTTGGCCTATCGGGTGAAGACGGCTTGGCTCTGCGCCATGCGTGGCGCTCTGCTGACGATTGGCCTCGCGGCGGACTGCTGCCGACCAATCCACGCGGGCGACTTTCGTCGTCGGCACCGTGATCGCCGGCCTCGGCTTCGGCCTGTTCCAGACGCCGAACAACCGCATCCTGCCGTTGTCAGCGCCCAAGGCGCGCTGTGGCGGCGCCGGTCCCATGCTAGGCACCGCGCGGCTAGGTTTGAATGTCTGCTACCCGCTATGCGAACGCCAAAAGTTGTCGATCAGCTCCCGGCCCCGTCCATGCCGACCGTTGGGCGTCCAGGAACGGCGGCTTTCAAGAAAACGTCAGTGACTTTGGAACGGCAGAGATTGGGTCGGAAGCTGTCGTTGCGATCAGAGCCCTCCTACAACGGCGGCTATTCGATCCTCGATGCCTAAAGCCGACTGTCCGGAGACGGCCCCAACCGAGACATCTCTCGCTTGATACTCGCTAATGGATGAAGCCGTGCGCTATGCTACTCTGGACGACAGACCGCTTGAGCTCCAAGGCACATCGGGTCATTCAGTGGAGTTCTGCTTCGATGGCTTCAAGCCGCGCCGGTCGGCGTATTCGATCAATGCGACCTCAATGACAGCCGTAATTGACCGGCGGTCCAACTCCGCGAGTTTTTGAGCCAACGCTAAGATCGCTGGGTCAAGGCGAGTCGTAAACGGCTGCTTCGACATTTTCGGTGTTGAACTTCGCTCTCATTTGTGTATAGTCTTGCACGTGCAATGCACTCGCTTTGCACGTGCAACAGCTGGCCAAAGCGGTGCAACGCTCTGACCAGCCTGACCACACCAAGCTGAGTGGAGCTCGGATCATGGCTGATTCCGACAATACCACGACTTTGCCTTTCGTCACGCGCAGAGCGGATCGTAGCGACCCAGCGGAGTTCCGCGATGGACATTCCCTAGCCAGCCCTGCCGTTGATGATCCGTTGATAAAAGATCCCGCGGTCGTTCTTTCCCTTGCCTGGATCGACGCGCACACGACGACTTTGGCTTCTTGTGTTCAGCAGCAAAAAGCTGAAACCGAGCTCATGAAAGATAACGGTTTCTCATCCATATCGACTGAGGTGCCGCGAAAAGGGAAGGGGATAACAGCCGAACTCCGCTACCTCGCCGCCCGGAAGGCGGAAATGGATAACGCATCGAAAGCGGAAATCTTGCTGGAGAAAATTGCGACCACATCTGCCATCTCAATGGCGGGCGTGGCAGCAAAGCTTGCAGTCGTCGTGCGCGAAGCCGCTGACAACAACGATCTCTTTGATTTCCCGCTTCCACATATCCGCTCGGCATTGGCTGACCTACGACATCTCCTGCACGAATCGGTAGGCGACGACGCTGCCACGTTGCCGGGTTGTGACCGGTCGATCGGATCGCTTTTCGAGCAGCCTGCATCTTCCATCGCCGCCTGGCGCGCATTCCGTGCCTGGAGCCAGGACGACGAAGAAACCTATCGGACCTGGACGGATATTTTCAGGACACTCCAAAGCGCACGCCAGTAGACGATTTCGACATCGGCCGATCCGCCGAATCCGAGGTCGTCGCCTTCCACCAATCCGTCGTCAATGACGGAATCCAAGGATACCGCACACGTCCGCGCTGCCCTATCAAACTTTTGAAAGGGAGAGAGCGGATGCGGATGAAACCGGACTCATCGCGGTGGCGTGACCCACATGCATATGCGTTCGTCAAAGACGCCGCCGCCAATGTGATCGCCTGGGAATTCCTGCGCCGGAATCCTGACTATCAGCGTGATTTCTCTGCGTCCCGCACGACCAAGGCCATGCGCGAGCTGCGCAAACGCTGGGGTTTGCAGTTTCGCCGCCAGGCCTGACCAGTCCGCGGCCGAACAGCCTATCTATTGGGCGCCTGAGATCGACCCGGGCGTCATCAACCTCATCGAGTCCCCGATGTCTTTGCGAGCGAAGCAGGACATGACGGCGAACATTCCGTACCCGCAGGGCGAGCGTGATGAAATCGGCCTTCATATCCGTCCATCGCCTGAAGGCCCGCAACTGGCGCTCCTGAACGGTGCGCAGCCTGACAAACCGTTGGCCGCCATCATCCCACTCGATGACATGGCGTTCGATCGGCTCTCATCAATTGCGCAATTGATCCACTCGGTTGGCGGCAAACACCGTCCTGACGCCAGGTTGAGCTCAGCCCAGCGGCGGCGTCTGGGCCATATGTTGCGATGCCTCGACGGCCGGGAAGAGAAGGCCTCGCACTTTGAAGTCGCGACGGCTTTGTTCGGCCGACGACTTGTCAGTCGGGAAGACTGGCATGACTCGTCCTTTCGATACCTGACACATCGCCTCGCGCGCGACGGCGCGAAGATGGTCGAGCGCGGCTACCGCCAGTTGCTCCGCTATAGGCGGCGGCATTCATGATCCTGCTCGTCCCGGTGCGAAATAACGTTGCGCAATTCCGCACCTGATCATCCTCCTTCTGCTCCTCCATTCTGGCCATGGATCGTCTTTTATCCGCGACCGCAAGAAGGAGACACCCTCATGCATGCCACCACCGCCGCACTGCCGCCGCGCTACCTGCGCACGAAGGAAGCCGCGCACTTTCTCAGCCTTTCCGCTCGCACGCTCGAGAAGCATCGCACCTACGGGACGGGCCCCGCTTATCGTAAACTCGGAGGCCGCGTCGTCTATGCGATCGAGGATCTTCAAGCCTGGGTCCAGCGTGGCGCGATGACGTCGACCTCCGATCCACGAGGTTCGGTCCTGCCGGCCAAGCGCCATACCGCACGCCCCATCGCCTACGCCGGGCGTGAAGTCCGCTGAACGGCCTTTCCCCTTTGTCAGCACGAATGCGCGCCCCGTCGGAACGTCGCCAGCTTGACCTGTTCCGTGCGCTACCAGGCGAGTTCGCGCCACGCGATGCGCAGGACCTCATGGCCTATCCTTTCTTTTCGCTCGCCAAATCGAAGCGCGTCGCGCCGATCGATTTTCACGCCGGCGGCGTTGTCATTCGAGTTGAGGCTGTGCCGGATCATGTCATGGCGACCATCTGGGATGCCGACATCCTAATCTGGGCCGCCAGCCAGATCGTTAACGCCAGGGACGCGAGCCTGCGCACGTCGCGGCTGATGGCTGCGACACCCTACGAGATGCTCACCTTTATCGGCCGCGGCGTCTCGCAGCGCGACTATCAACGCCTCAAGGCCGCGCTCGATCGCTTGCAATCGACAAGCGTCGTCACATCCATCCGGCAAGCCGCGGAGGGCCGATGCCATCGCTTCTCATGGATCAATGAATGGCAGGAACGCACCAGCCCTGACGGCCGCCCGCTCGGCATCGAACTGATCCTGCCAGACTGGTTCTATCGCGCCGTCATGGATGACGCGCTCGTCCTCACGATCGACCGTGCTTACTTCAGGCTGACAGGCGGCCTGGATCGCTGGCTTTACCGGCTTGTGCGCAAGCATGGCGGCCGCCAGCGCGCCGGTTGGCGCTTCGACATCCGGCACCTGCACCAGAAGTCTGGCAGCCTCGCACCGTTCAAGCGCTTCGCATTCGAAATGCGCGACATCGTCCGCCGGCAACCGCTGCCCGGATATATCTTGTTCACGGAAGTCGAAGTCAGTGGCCGTGTGTTGCTTGCCTTCGAACCGACGCCGCCTGTTGACAGGCCCGTGCTATCGGGAACCCGAACTATCGTGCCATCGGGAACCGCACTATCGTGCTATCGGGAACCTGAAGCCGGCCTAAGTGCATCATCTGAAACGGAAATTCGTGCTCCTAACTTAGACTCTAACAGTGAATCTAACTTAGATTCAGATGCGCGTGGGCGCGCGAACCATGGTAACGCGAAACACTCGGGGCGCGTGCCATGAGCGGAAAAATGAACGGTCGCGCGCACGGCCGTCCGCTGCCGGACGACCCTCAGCCCTTCACCACATTGGTCGAACTGACCTTCCAGAAACAGAAGGTCGAACACTGGATACGCTTCGGCCACAAGAGCTACGAAAAGATTCTCGACCGCCGCCGCAGCGTCGTCGGCTTCGCGCCGAACGCGGTCTTCGCCTTCGTCCGCTGGGCGGCCGGCGAGCACGGCACCATCATTTCGCGCATCGACATCGTGCGCGCGATCGGCCGCGGCGAGCCGTTCCAGACATTGCCGTTCGTGCGGCCGGGCGGCGACATCCTGTTGCGGCTCGACACCTGGGCGAAGGTCCAGAAAGCGTTGCAGGCGATCGACGCCGTGGAAGCGCTCGGCCTCGATGCGGCCGACGTGTCGCCCGATCACTGGCGGCACGTCCACAACCGCTTGATCGCCGGCCTTGAGCCGGACGTCTATACACCGGAACGCCATGCGGCGTGGCTGCGCCGCCGCAGGATCGCGCCATGACGCGCGCCGGTCTCATGCTCGCGACAGCGTTCGCCGCGTTCGGCGTCGGCTATCCCGGCCTCACGCCGATGCCGGTCAAGCTGATCTGGAATGCTTCGGCCAGCGTGCCGATCGGCTTCTATACGATCGACTTCGCCGGCCCGTTCGAGGTGACTGATCTTGTCGCCGTGGACGCGCCCGAACCGCTCGCGACCTTTCTTGCCGGGCGCGGCTATCTGCCCAAGGGCGTGCCGCTCCTGAAGCGCGTGCGCGCCGTCTCCGGACAGACCGTTTGCCGGATCGGCCACGTCATCACCGTCGATGGCGTGATTGCCGGCGCAGCGCTGGAGCGCGACCGCGCCGGCCGTGAGCTTCCTGTCTGGCAGGGATGCCGGCGCATCCACACCGGCGAAATCTTCCTGATGAACTGGCAGGTCCGCGACAGCCTGGACGGCCGGTATTTCGGGCTGATCTCCACGGACCAGATCATCGGCCGCGCCGTCCCGTTGTGGACCGACGAGGAAGGCGACGGCCGCTTTGAATGGCGCGCGCCGACGCGGTGAGCGCGCGCCGGGCGGCGCATGGCGTGTCGTCCGCTTTATCACCGCCGTAACAGAAGGAGGACTATCCATGCCGCAGATAGGTCAATTCACCGCCGCGAAGAAGAACTTCGTCGGCAGCATTCACACGCTCACAATCACGCAGGAACTCACCATCGTTCCCGCAGAGGAATCCGACACAGAGAACGCGCCGGACTACCGCGTCCATCGCGGCGATGCCGATGGCCCGGAAGTCGGCGCGGCGTGGAAGCGCACCGGCGAAAAGGCCGGCGACTATCTTTCCGTACTGCTCGACGATCCGGCTTTGCCGCAGCCGATCCGCGCCAATCTGTTCCAGAACAGCAGCGATAAGGCATCATGGTCGCTGCACTGGAGCCGCCCGAAACAGCGCGACGAGCGGGACTGAGGCCATGCGGTCCTGCGTCATCGTCGCGTTGAAAGGCTTCATCCCTTTGTTCGCGGAAAAGCCGTCTCATCCCTTCGTCCCGCTCGACCGCAGGACGGCCGGCGCGCGCAGCGCAGGTCAAGGGCGGCCATCGGCCGGCGCTTGGCGCGGACCCTTGACCGTAGCGAGCACGCTGGCAGGCTGGCGGCGTGGCGGAGAAAGGCAAGCACGGCGTCATGCCGTTCTTGTCCTCATCGGCACACTCGCGCTCTGCGCGGGACCGGGCGTGTCGATCGCGCAATCCATGCCGGCCGCGCGCAGCATCGTCGCCGATCCTTATGCAGCGCACATTGCCGAGGCGTCGCAGCGCTTCGGCATTCCCGAGCACTGGATTCGCGCCGTGCTGCGCGCCGAGAGCGCGGGCGACGTGCGCGCGATCTCGGCGGCCGGCGCGATCGGGCTGATGCAGATCATGCTCGTAACCTGGGCCGACTTGCGCGATCGCTACGGTCTCGGCCGCGATCCGTATCAACCGCGCGACAATATTCTCGCAGGCACCGCGTACATGCGCGAGATGTGGGACCGCTACGGCAATGTCGCCGTGATGCTCGCGGCCTACAATGCCGGTCCCGCGCGCTATGACGATTACCGTGCGACCGGCCGCCCGCTGCCGGCGGAAACGCGCGCCTATGTCGCCGCGCTTGTGCCGGTTCTCGGCGGTGTAGCTGCATCCGGCGCAGCGGCCCGGCGAGCCGCGCCGCCGCCCGACTGGCGCGATGCGCCGTTGTTCGTCGTGCGCCCGGACGACAGCCGAACAACCGCCGCGCTGCCGTCCGCCGACATGCGCGCGACCGTTCCGGCGCGCACTCGCGCCGATGCGGAGCCACAGGCCGGTAGCATGTTTGTCGCGCGCGCGGGCGACGGGAGAACGCCATGAGGACGGCGTTCCCGCGTCCGGCAGCGCGCTTTCCGGTGTGCAGGCAGGCATGTTTGCGCCTGGCTGCATTCCCGGTTGGAAGGGCGGAAGTGGCAGAAAAGGCGGAGGGCAAGATTGAAGAAACCGGCACCCTGTCGGGCCGGTTTCCAAAATTGTCTTTGTCTGCACACTGGTTAGGCGGCCGATTCCGGCACCATGGCTTTGAGGGTTGGAGTGCCGCGATTTCGCGCAACGCCTTGGCGTTGCTGGATTTCGACCGGCACCATGGCCGCCGATTGTACGATTTTCGCCGGTTTTGGCCGGAGGCGCGTTCATGAGCGCCGACGACGAGAACCGCTTCCGGCCGAAGCCGGGCCGCATCCGCTCCGATACGCCACGCGCGGGCAAGACCAAGAGCTTTCTCACGCAGGCAAAGAAGATCGCGCGCCAGCAGCGCCGCACCTCGCACCGCGTCGATTTCGGAACGGCAGCGTTCACGCCGGCAGCGCCGGCCGGTCCCCATGTGGTGCTGTCGAGCGGCAAGGGCGTGAAGCGCGGGCGCGGCGCGGTCTTCGTCCGCTCCCGCAATCTTGGCGGCGGAGGATGGCAGCACCGGCAACCCGGCGCGCGTCGCGTCATGGTCCAGCAGCGCTACATTCTCCGTCCCGGCCAGAACCGGAAGGCGCAATCCCATCTGCGCTATATCCAGCGCGACGGCACCGCGCGCGACGGCGAACGCGGGCAGCTCTATTCGTCCACCGATAATCGCGCCGAGCCGGAAGCCTTCCTTGAACGCGGCCAGGACGATCGCCACCAGTTCCGCTTCATCGTCTCGCCGGAAGACGGCGCGGAGCTGTCCGACCTCACGGCCTATACCCGCGACCTCATGAGCCAGATGGAAGGAGATCTTGGCACGAAGCTCGATTGGGTCGCGGTCAACCATTACAACACCGGCCACCCCCATGTGCATGTCATCGTCCGGGGCAAGGACGAACTGGGGGAGGATCTGGTCATCAACGGCGATTACATCGTGCATGGTGTTCGCGAGCGCGCCAGCGCCCTGGCGACGCTGGAGCTTGGCCCTGTCAGCGAGATCGAGCAGACCCGCAAGCTCACCGCCGAGATAGATCAGGATAGGTTCACGCGCATTGACCGCGCCATGGCAGAGGAAGCCGATGGGCGGTTCCTCGACCTGCGCCACGAACCCGGAGAGCCCAAGCGGCAGTTCGAACGCACGCTTCGCTTGCGCCGGCTCGCCAAGCTGGGTCGCATGGGGCTCGCCACCGAACATGCGCCCGGCGTGTGGGAATTGAACGAGCGGCTTGAACCGACCCTGCGCGAGCTTGGCGAACGTGGCGACATCATCCGCACCATGCAAAAGTCGCTCGCCGCCGATGGACTGGAGCGCGATCCGCTGACCTTCCACATCCACAAGGCGGTGCCCGCCGCGCCCGTCACCGGCCGCGTGCTCGATAAATATCTCGCCAACGAGTTGGGCGACAATCTCACCGTCGTTGTGGACGGGATCGACGGCCGGACGCACCACATTTCCAACATCGACCCGAGGCAGTTGGAGGATGCCAGGATCGGCAGCATCATGGAGATCGGTCGGGCCGAGGCGAGCGCCCGGCCATCCGACCGCGCCATTGCCGCGATCGCCGAGGACGGCATCTATCGGCCGAGCCGCCATCTGGAGCAGGCGAAGTTCGAGGGGCGCGTTCCGGGTGGCGACTATGAGGGCTTCGTCGATGCCCATGTGCGGCGGCTGGAGGCATTGCGCCGCGCCGGTATCGCCGAGCGGATCGACGCGGACCAATGGCGCATACCGGAGGATTTTGAGAAACGCAGTATGGCATTTGACGCCGGGCGTGGCGCTCAGGTCAATATCCGCGTCATCACCACCTTCGAGCTGGAAAGCCAGATCACGGCGGACGGCGCGACGTGGCTCGACCGGCGGCTGGTATTGCCCGACGCATTCGATCTCACGCCGGCCGGTTTCGGCCAGCAGGTGCGCGAGGCAATGGAGCGGCGCCGCGAGCATCACATCGACCACGGCGATGCAGCGCGGCAGCAGGACGGCCGCACTATCTACCGGCGCAATCTCCTCGCCACCCTGCGCGGACGAGAGATCGCCCGCGTCGGCGAGCACATGGCGACGGCCAAGGCCCTGCCGTTCCATGCCGCCGCGGACGGCGAGGTCGTTTCTGGTAAGTTCACCAGCACCGTCCAGCTATCCAGCGGCAAGTTCGCCATCGTGGAAAAGAGCCACGAGTTCACCCTTGTCCCGTGGCGGCCGGTCATCGACCGTCAGCTTGGCCGCGAGGTCATGGGCGTCGTGCAGGGAGGATCGGTGTCGTGGCAATTGGGGCGGCAGCGGGGATTGGGCATATAGGTTATCATTGTCGTAATAGAGCCATGCGGCAACATCAGCCCCTGGGGTGTGAAAGACTCCCATTTTCGGCATCATCGAACCTGAGCCTCGTACTACGCGCCAGAATTACCTCTGTAAGTTATTGCAAATTTGACCGACCGAATGGCACCAGGCGAGAGGCTGCAATATTCAGGATTTCAACCGCGACGTCACAAGTTGGCGCCGCACACAGCCATCATCCTGTTCGTCGCCGATGGTATCCGATTACTCGCCGGTGCCATCTTTTCTATTGCCTCTCGGGAGAACGCCTATTCTCTGATCGGCTCCATCTCTTTTCTTGACTGGAGCCCTTATGCGCGGAGGCCGAATCCTTTGGGAGCAGATTGCGGTGGTCTTCGCCATCGTCGTGGTGACGACCTGGGCGGCGACGCAATGGACAGCATGGCGGCTAGGGTTTCAGCCGCAACTCGGTAATCCGTGGTTCGAGCTTGCGGGCTGGCCGCTCTACTATCCGCCGGCCTTCTTCTGGTGGTGGTTCTCCTTCGACGCCTATGCGCCAGCGATCTTCACCGAAGGCGGCTTCATTGCGGCGTCTGGAGGCCTCATCGCCATCGTCGCCGCGATCATCATGTCGGTCATTCGTGCGCGCGAGGCCCGCAACGTCGCGACCTACGGTTCTGCGCGATGGGCGGAACATGGGGAAATCCGCGCTGCCGGTCTGCTCGACCCGGATGGCGTCGTGCTCGGCCGGTTTGAGCGGAACTATTTGCGCCATGACGGTCCCGAGCATGTGTTGTGTTTCGCGCCGACACGATCCGGCAAAGGCGTCGGCCTTGTCGTACCAACGCTTCTGACCTGGCCGGGATCGGCCATCATTCACGACATCAAGGGGGAGAATTGGACGCTGACAGCCGGCTTCCGCTCCAGGCATGGCCGGGTGCTTCTGTTCGATCCGACCAACGCGAACTCATCAGCCTACAATCCCTTGCTGGAGGTGCGGCAGGGCGAATGGGAAGTCCGCGACGTGCAGAACATTGCGGATATCCTTGTCGATCCTGAAGGCAGCCTCGATAAGCGCAACCATTGGGAAAAGACCTCGCATTCGCTTCTGGTCGGCGCGATCCTGCATGTCCTTTACGCCGAGCCAGACAAGACGCTGGCGGGCGTCGCCAACTTCCTGTCCGATCCGCGCCGGCCGGTGGAAGCCACCTTGCGGGCCATGATGGACACGCCGCATCTCGGCGAGGCCGGCGTTCATCCTGTCATCGCGTCATCGGCGCGTGAACTGTTGAACAAATCCGAGAACGAACGATCCGGTGTGCTCAGCACCGCCATGAGCTTCCTTGGCCTCTACCGCGATCCCGTCGTAGCGCGCGTAACGACACGCTGCGATTGGCGCATCGCCGATCTGGTCGGAAGCGGTGAGGCGGTCAGTCTCTACTTGGTCGTGCCGCCTTCTGACATCAACCGGACGAAGCCGCTGATCCGGCTCATCCTCAACCAGATCGGCCGCAGGCTTACGGAAGAACTGAAAACCTCCGTCAAGCGTAACCGCCTGTTGCTGATGCTGGACGAGTTTCCCGCGCTTGGGAGATTGGATTTTTTTGAATCGGCGCTCGCCTTCATGGCCGGTTACTGCATTAAGAGTTTTCTGATCGCGCAGAGCCTCAACCAGATCGAGCGCGCTTACGGCCCGAACAATTCGATCCTTGACAATTGCCACGTCCGCGTCGCCTTCGCGACCAATGACGAACGCACTGCCAAGCGTGTGTCGGATTCGCTCGGCACGGCGACGGAGCTGCGCGATTCCACCAACTACGCGGGGCATAGATTGTCGCCGTGGCTGGGGCATCTCATGGTTTCGCGGCAGGAGACGGCGCGGCCGCTGCTGACGCCCGGCGAGATCATGCAGCTTCCGCCCGCCGACGAAATCGTCATGGTGGCGGGCACGCCGCCGATCCGCGCGACCAAAGCTCGCTACTATGAGGATGCGCAGTTCAAGGAACGCATCCTGACGCCACCCGATCCGCCCGCGCATCCGACTGCCGAGCAGCAAGGATCTGATGACTGGTCGCGCCGCGTCGTCACCGTCGCGAAGGCTTCGGCCGAGAGCGCCGCCGCGGGCGACGTTGACGGCGATCCCGCCAACGCAGGCATTCGCCGCGAACCCGAGTTGCCCGAGCATGAGGAGATCGTCGCATCGCCACGGCCGCCGGAGCAGGAGTTCGATCTTCTGGACGACGAGCCCGACATCGACGCGGCGAAGGCCCGCGCGCTGCGTTCGCATATCCGCCTGGTCGCGCGGCAAGCGTCCCTCGACCCCGGCGACGGCATCGAGCTTTGAGGATACGCCAATGACAACCCGCACCCGCATGAATGTCTATTTCGATCCGGAATTGCTCGCCCAGGTCGAGGCGCTGGCGCTGCGCCGGCAGGTATCTAAATCCGCCATCATCGAGGCCGCCGTTGCATCCTTCCTGTCCGGCGATTCCGCCGAGAAGCTGGAAGCGGCCATGTCGCGTCGCCTGGACAAGCTCTGCCGCCAGATCGACGGGCTCGACGAAGATCTCGCCGTGGTCGGCGAGACCGTGTCGCTATTCATCCGCTTCTGGCTCACCATCACGCCGCCGCTGCCGGAGACGGCCCAAGCCTCTGCGCGCGCCAAAGGCGTCGAACGCTTCGAGGGTTTCATGCAGACGCTTGGCAGAAGGTTGGCCACCGGAGACAGGTTCCTGAAAGAGCTGACAAGGGATGTAGACCCTTCCGGTGAAGGAACGACAGAGGGTGATGAAGGCGCTCGAGCATAGTGTCTCGTTCCCACCCCATTGTTGCCGTTTGGGGTGCATTCGTCGCCGCCCGAAACTTGCCACTGGCTCGGTTATTCACGGGCGGCAGCGCCGTGCCCAACAGCGGCCGGTCCGGTTCCAATGCGTACCCCACGGATTGCCGCTGTCCCGCAATCGACCTGCTCTCGGCCATTCTGGCGTTCTTCTGTGAATATCGTGACAGACCCGGAAAGGTCCGATTTTCCGAGCCACCGTCTACCAGTCGGAAAACCAGATGGGGCAGCAGGTGCTTTCGGCTAGCGAACCAGCGGACTTTCCCAGACAACCATCAGCAATGCCTTGAGCTGGGTGAAGCGCTCGGGTCCGAGCTCGCTGGTCCACTCGCGCTCTATGTCGCGCAGCGTGTCGATGATCTTTGCGTACGCTGCGCGTCCACGTTGGGTAAAGTGGACAATGCGCGCGCCGCCTTCACCTGGCGCGTCGGTGCGCACAATATAGCCGAAACCCTCAAGGCTCCCGAGTAACTGGTTCATGGCCTGCTTGCTCATGCCCGCACGCTCGGCAAGCGTGACCGGGCGGACCTCGTCCGGTCCGGGAAACTGCAGCACCGCGATATGCGGCAGGCGCAGGTCGTCGAAGCCGGCGGCGTTGAGCTCCGTGATGATCCGGCGATGGATCGCCTGGGCGGGAACGCGCAGCAGAGCGCCGATCAGCATATCCTCTGGATTGACCGGAAAACTTTTCGAAGGCGGCATCATTGACATTCTCGGTAAATGGAGTTTACCTACGTAAGTAAACTTAGTTTACTCCAGGAGACAATGCAATGTCACAGGCCGCTTTGGACCCTCACGTCAATCCTGCCGATGAAACTATCGCCACCAAGGGGCTCGTGGTTCGCTTTCTGCTGACCGGAGACAGTTCGAATGGCAGCATCGCGGCTTTTGAACTCGATGTCGCAAGTGGGCAGCGGCTGCCAGCCCCAGCCCACAGCCATGACAGCTACGAAGAGACGATCTACGGCGTCGACGGCGTGTTGACCTGGACAGTTGACGGCAAGCCGATCGATGTCGGGCCCGGACAGGCGCTATGTATTCCGCGAGGTGCCGTTCATCGGTTCGATAATAACGGCAGCCGCGACGTGAAGGCGCTCTGCGTGATCACTCCGGCCGCAATCGGTGCGGAATATTTCCGCGAGACATTCGCGGTCCTCAATGCTGCCGCCGGTGGTCCGCCGGACCGGGCCAAGATGGCTGAGATCATGCGCCGCCATGGCCTCACCCCGGCGCTGCCGCCGACCTAGCGCTTGGCGATGGCTGCTGAGAGGCGCAAAACTGCCGGCAGCCGTTGATCAGTGAAGGGCAGCTTTCCTGAGGTAGGCACCCGAAATCTGACAGTCGGATTCCCACCCCTTCCAAGACATTACCCATCCTGTTTGCTGCCGATGGCCGCCGATCACCGCACGCGCATAATTACTTGTTGAACCGAACCGCTTTCGGGCTCCTTTAATCGACCCCGCTGCGGGGACCGTCTGTCGCGCCCCGCCAAGAAACGGGGCCGGAATGTCATCACCGCACCAGAAGCCGGAAGCGATCGCGCGGGGCGCACGCATGTTGCGGACCGCGCTCGGCGCGGCGATCGCGCGCTTTCTGGAAGACCCGACCGTGGTCGAGGTGATGCTGAATCCCGATGGCCGGATTTGGGTGGACCGGCTGTCGGAGGGGCTGGCCGATACGGGCGAGACGATGACGGCCGCCGATGGCGAGCGCATCGTGCGCCTGGTCGCGCACCATGTCGGTGCGGAGGTTCACGCCCGCGCGCCGCGCGTCTCGGCCGAACTGCCCGAGACCGGCGAACGGTTCGAGGGACTGTTGCCGCCCGTCGTCGCAGCGCCGGCCTTCGCCATCCGCAAGCCGGCCGTGGCGGTCTTCAGCCTCGCCGACTATGTGGCGGCGGGCATCATGACCGCCGAACAGGCGGAGACGTTGCGCGCCGCAGTCGTTTTCCGCGCCAACATTCTGGTCGCGGGCGGCACATCGACCGGCAAGACCACTCTGACCAACGCGCTGCTCGCCGAAGTGGCGAAGGGCGCGGATCGCGTCGTCATCATTGAGGACACGCGCGAGCTGCAATGCGCCGCGCCCAACCTCGTCGCCATGCGGACGAAGGACGGGGTGGCGACGCTCTCCGATCTTGTCCGCTCCTCGCTGCGCCTGCGTCCCGACCGCATTCCGATCGGCGAGGTGCGCGGCGCTGAAGCGCTCGACCTGCTCAAAGCGTGGGGCACAGGCCATCCCGGCGGCATCGGCACGATCCACGCGGGCACCGGCATCGGCGCGCTGCGCCGGCTCGAACAGCTCATTCAGGAGGCCGTCGTCACGGTCCCGCGCGCGCTCATCGCCGAGACCATCGACCTCGTTGCCGTTCTTTCTGGCCGTGGCGCCGCGCGCCGGCTCATCGAACTCGCCCGCGTCGAAGGGCTCGGCCAGAACGGCGATTACCGCATCACCCAAGCCAACCCGAACACAGGAGGCTCCGCATGATCCGCACCACCATGTGCGTCCGTCGTACCATCGCGACGGTCGCCGCCATCACCTATGTCAACCTCGCCCTCGCTCCGACCGCCCATGCGTCGGGCTCCTCCATGCCTTGGGAGCAGCCGCTTCAGCAAATCCTCCAGTCGATCGAAGGGCCGGTTGCGAAGATCGTAGCCGTCATCATCATCATCGCGACCGGCCTTGCGCTGGCGTTCGGCGACACGTCCGGCGGCTTTCGCCGCCTAATCCAGATCGTGTTCGGCCTGTCGATCGCCTTCGCGGCCAGCTCGTTCTTCCTCAGCTTCTTCAGCTTTGGCGGCGGGGCGCTCGTCTGATGGCGACCGCCTTTGAACAACTCGACGCGGTGCCGGGATACACGATTCCCGTGCGTCGCGCGCTGACCGAACACATCCTGCTCGGGGGCGCACCGCGCTCCATCGCCATAATGAACGGCACGCTGGCCGGGGCCGTGGGCCTCGGCCTGCGGCTCTGGCTGGTCGGGCTGCTGATGTGGGCGATCGGGCATTTCGCAGCAGTGTGGGCAGCGAAGCGCGATCCGCTCTTTGTCGAAGTCGGGCGCAGGCATTTGCGCATCCCCGGTCATCTGTCGGTCTGAGGGGAGCGCACACCATGCTGAACCTCGCCGAATATCGTCGCAATGCCCAACGTCTGGCCGACTATCTGCCCTGGGTCGCGCTCGTCGCCGAAGGCGTGGTGCTCAATAAGGACGGCTCGTTCCAGCGCACGGCGCGGTTTCGCGGTCCCGATCTGGATTCCGCTGTTGCGGCCGAGCTGGTCGCCATCGCCGGCCGCATCAACAATGCCTTTCGCCGTCTCGGCTCCGGCTGGAGCATCTTTGTCGAGGCGCAGCGCAATCCATGCTCGACCTATCCCGATTGCAAATTCCCCGATCCGGCTTCCTGGTTGGTCGATGCCGAGCGGAAAGCCGATTTCGAGGGTGAGGCCGATGAGCGATCGTCCCAGTGGGACGATCGCCGGCCGAACAGCGCGCATTTCGTATCGGACTACTTCCTGACCTTCTTGTTTCTCCCACCGGCCGAGGAAGTTGCGCGCGCGGAGACATGGCTTTACGAGGGCCGCGAGCAAGCCGGCGTCGATCCGCATGAGATCCTGCGCGCATTCACCGATCGCACCGACCGCGTGCTGGCGCTGCTCGACGGCTTCATGCCGGAATGCGCGTGGCTCGACGATGCCGAGACGCTGACCTATCTGCATTCGACGGTTTCGACAAAACAGCATCGCGTGCGGGTGCCGGAAACGCCGGTCTATCTCGACGCGCTGCTGGCGGACCAGCCGCTGACCGGCGGACTGGAGCCGCGCCTTGGCGACCAGCACGTCCGCATTCTCACCATCGTCGGATTTCCGACCAGCACGACGCCCGGCCTGCTCGATGACCTCAACCGGTTGGCGTTCCCGTATCGCTGGAGCACGCGCGCGATCCTGCTCGATAAGACCGACGCGACGAAGCTGCTGACCAAGATCAGGCGGCAATGGTTCGCCAAGCGGAAGTCGATTGCCGCGATCCTAAAAGAAGTGATGACGAACGAAGCGTCCATTCTTGTGGATACGGATGCGGCGAACAAGGCGGCGGATGCCGACATGGCCCTGCAAGAGCTTGGGGCCGACGTGGCGGGCATGGCCTACGTCACCGCGACGATCACGGTGTGGGATGCCGATCCGCGACTGGCGCAGGAGAAGTTGCGCCTTGTCGAGAAGGTCATTCAGGGTCGCGATTTCACGGCCATGATCGAGACCGTCAACGCGGTGGACGCGTGGCTCGGCAGCTTGCCCGGTCATGCCTACTCCAATGTCCGGCAACCGCCGATCAGCACCTTGAATCTCGCCCACATGATCCCCCTGAGCGCCGTGTGGGCGGGGCCGGAACGGGATGAACATCTCGGTGCGCCTCCCTTGCTGTACGGCAAGACCGAGGGAAGCACTCCGTTCCGGTTGTCTTTGCATGTCGGCGACGTTGGCCACACGCTTGTCGTCGGCCCGACCGGCGCGGGCAAGTCCGTGCTGCTTGCTCTCATGGCCTTGCAGTTCCGCCGCTACGCCAATGCACAGGTCTTCGCCTTCGACTTCGGCGGTTCGATCCGCGCCGCGTCGCTCGCCATGGGCGGGGACTGGCACGATCTCGGCGGCGGGTTGACCGAAGGGGACGAGTTCTCGGTTTCGCTCCAGCCGCTCGCCCGCATCCACGACACCTATGAACGCGCCTGGGCCGCCGACTGGATCGTAGCGATCCTGATGCGTGAAGGCATCGCGATCACGCCGGAGGTGAAGGAGCATCTTTGGACGGCGCTGACCTCGCTTGCCTCCGCGCCGGTCGGGGAACGCACTATCACCGGCCTTGCCGTGCTGCTGCAATCCAATGACCTGAAGCAGGCGCTTCGGCCATATTGCGTCGGCGGCCCTTACGGCCGGTTGCTCGACGCTGAATCCGAACATCTCGGCAGTTCGGAAGTGCAGGCGTTCGAGATAGAGGGGCTTGTCGGCACGGGTGCTGCGCCCGCCGTGCTCGCCTATCTCTTTCATCGCATCGGCGACCGGCTCGACGGCCGCCCGACGCTTCTCATCATAGATGAAGGCTGGCTTGCGCTGGACGACGAGGGTTTCGCCGGCCAGCTTCGCGAATGGCTGAAGACGTTGCGCAAGAAAAACGCCAGCGTCATCTTCGCCACGCAGTCGCTTTCCGACATCGATAATTCGGCCATTGCGCCGGCGATCATCGAGAGCTGCCCGACGCGGCTTCTACTGCCGAACGAACGCGCGATCGAACCGCAGATTACGGCGATCTATCGCCGCTTCGGCCTCAATGACCGCCAGATCGAAATCCTCGCACGGGCGACGCCGAAGCGCGACTACTACTGCCAGTCGCGACGCGGCAATCGCCTGTTCGAGTTGGGCCTGTCGGAAGTGGGCCTCGCGCTCTGCGCCGCGTCCTCCAAATCCGACCAGACATTGATTGCGCAGATCGTCGCCGAGCACGGCCGCGAGGGATTCCTGACGGCATGGCTCACCGCACGCGATGCCGGTTGGGCCGTCGATCTCCTTCCGAACTTTTCCATGCACATCACTCTGACAGAAGAGGAGCTTAAACTATGATGATCCGTCATCCCAGCTCGCGCGCCGTCCTCATGGCCGCGACCATGCTTGCCGCGTCGATCGCGCTTTCACCTATGATGACCTCGCCGGCCCATGCGTGGAAGATCGTCTACGACCCTTCCAACTATGCGCAGAACGTCATTCAGGCGGCACGGGCGCTGGAGCAGATCAAACACCAGATCACGTCGCTTCAGAACGAGGCGCAGATGCTCATCAATCAGGCGCGCAATCTGGCGAGCCTGCCGTTCTCCTCACTCCAGCAGATTCAGCAATCGGTCCAGAAGACGCAGCAACTCTTGGGTCAGGCGCAGAACATCGCCTTCGACGTGCAGCAGATCGACCAGATGTTTGCCCAAAAATACGCCAACGTCTCCATGTCGGCGACCGATCGGCAGCTTGTCGCCGATGCGCGTTCGCGGTGGCAGAACACGGTCGGCGGCTTGCAGGATTCCATGCGCGTGCAGGCCGGTGTCGTCGGCAACATCGACACCAACCGCACGCAAATGTCGAACCTCATCAGCGAGAGCCAGCGTGCGACCGGCGCGTTGCAGGCAACGCAGGCCGGCAACCAGTTGCTCGCCATGCAATCGCAGCAGCTTTCCGATCTGGTCGCCTTGCTCGCTGCCAACGGGCGCGCGGGCGCGCTCACCGATGCTGAGCGTACTGCCGCCGCGGAGCAGGGTCGCGAGCAGCGCCGCCGCTTCCTGACACCGGGCACGGGCTACCAGCCCGGCAACGCCCGCATGTTCGGCAATTGAGGGCCAGAAGGGGAGCAACGTCATGGACGGCAAGATGTTGGCCCGTCTCGTCGCTGTCGTGTTCATCGCCATCGCGATCACCGCAACCGTGGTCGAGATGACGCGCAAGGAAGACGCGCCGGCATCGCCCTCGGCGCGCGTCCTTGAGCCCGAACGCGATCCGCTGCGGGAGAGCCTGCGCCGGTGCCAGCAGCTTGGGCAGCAGGCGGCTGAAAACCCCGAGTGCTTGCGCACCTGGGCAAAGACGCGCGACCGCTTCCTTGGTCGCACGCCTGCGCCTTCGGTTGCGAACACGGCGACGGAGGCGCGCTGATGGGCGGCTCCGGCGTCATCGACAATTTCCTCGGCACGTTCACCCGCTACATCGACAGCGGATTCGGCCTGCTCGGCGGCGAAGTGGCGTTCGTCGCTACAACGCTAATCGTCATCGACGTGACCCTGGCGGCGCTGTCCTGGAGCTGGGGCGCGGAAGACGACATCATCGCGCGGCTGGTCAAGAAGACCCTGTTCGTCGGCGTCTTCGCCTACCTGATCGGCAACTGGAACAACCTCGCACACATCGTCTTCGACAGCTTCGCCGGTCTCGGCCTAAAGGCGAGCGGCACGGGGTTTTCCGCACAGGATCTGATGCGTCCCGGCAAGGTCGCACAAACCGGGCTGGACGCCGCCCGCCCGCTGCTCGAATCCATTTCCGACCTCATGGGCTGGGTCGCCTTCTTCGAGAATTTCATCCAGATCGCGTGCCTGCTGTTCGCCTGGGCGCTCGTCATCCTCGCGTTCTTCATTCTGGCCATCCAGCTTTTCGTGACGTTGATCGAGTTCAAGCTGTCTACGCTGGCCGGCTTCGTGCTGATCCCCTTCGGCCTGTTCGGCAAGACCGCTTTCATGGCCGAGCGCGTGCTTGGCAATGTGATCTCATCCGGCATCAAGGTTCTGGTGCTTGCCGTCATCATCGGCATCGGCTCGACGCTGTTCAGCGAGTTCACGCGCGGCTTCGGCGGCGTCACGCCGACCATCGACGACGCCATGGCGATTGTGCTGGCCGCGCTTTCGCTGGTCGGGCTGGGCATCTTCGGCCCCGGCATCGCATCCGGCCTTGTCAGCGGTGGTCCGCAGCTTGGCGCTGGCTCGGCGATGGGAACGGGGCTTGCCGTTGGCGGTGCAGCCTTTGCAGCCGGCGGCGGTGCGATGCTGGTCGCGCAAGGCGGGGCCGCCGCATTGTCCGGTGGCGCTGCCGCCGTGCGCGGCGGCGCGACCGCTGCCGGTGCGGCTTCCGCCGCCTATAGCCTCGGCTCGTTCGGCCGGTCCGGCGTCGCCTCCGGTCTCGGCGGCATCGCGCACGCTGCCGGTGGAACGGCCACGTCGCCGCTGCGCCGCGCGACGGCAAGCGTCAAATCCAGCTTTGCCGAAGGCGTCAAATCAAGCTTCGGTGCAACCGGCGGCTCCTCGACCATGGGCACGGTCGGCGGCATCGACGACGCGGCTTCCGCATCCTCGCAGGCCACGGGCACGCCGCCCGGCTGGGCGCAGCGGATGCGCCGATCCGGCCATGCCGTCCAGACCGCCGCTCACGCCCTGCGCTCCGGCGACGGCCATGGCTCAGGTTCTTCCGTCAACCTCTCCGAAAGTGACCGCTCATGAATCTGTTCAGGCGACCCGCCACGCATTACGGCAAGACCCCGCAACCCGAGACTCCATACCAGAAGGCCGCACAGGTCTGGGATGACCGTATCGGTTCAGCCCGCGTGCAGGCGAGGAACTGGCGGCTCATGGCCTTCGGCTCACTGATCCTGTCGGCCGGATTCGCTTCCGCCCTGGTCTGGCAATCCGCGCGCGGGACCGTTGTGCCCTGGGTGGTGCAGGTCGATGAGCTCGGCCAGGCGCAGGCCGTGGCGGCGGCCACGGCTGATTATCGTCCGACCGATCCGCAAGTGGCGTGGCATCTCGCCCGCTTCATCGAGCAGGTTCGTTCGATTCCTGCTGATCCGATCATCGTGCGGCAAAACTGGCTGCGAGCCTACGACTGGACGACCGATCGCGGCGCGGCGGCGCTCAATGACTACGCCCGTGCCAACGATCCTTTCGCCAAGGTCGGCAAGCAGCAGAACGCGGTCGAAGTCTCAAGCGTCATCCGTGCGTCGGCGGATTCCTTCCGGGTCGCCTGGACCGAGCGTCACTATGAGAACGGCCAGCTCTCTACCACCGAACGATGGACCGCGATCCTCACCATCGTGATCCAGCCGCCGCGAGATGCAGAACGGCTGAAGGCCAATCCGCTCGGCATCTACGTCAATGCTATCAACTGGTCGCGGGAGATGAGCCAATGAGCGGACTTCTGCCTCAGCGAAATTCCGGTTGCGAGACGACGTCTCTCCGTAAATCCGCAATCGCGGTCGTCTTGCTCTCGGCAACGATGCTGGCCGGCTGTGCCACCTACAAGCCGCCGCAGATCAGCTACGACGCCGATGTGCCGCCGCTGCCGGCCGTGCCGGCATCCGTCACCGACGATCGGCCAAAGCCATTGCACATTCCTCCGGCCTGGACGCCGGCGAAAGGCGGCACGGCGGCCACTACGCCGCTCGGCCGTGTCGAGCACGCCAACGCAGCCGCGCGCGTGCAGCCGCGCCGCGAAGGCTATTACAATGCGATCCAAATCTATCCATGGAGCGACGGCGCGCTCTATCAGGTCTATGCCGCGCCCGGCCAGATCACCGACATCGCGTTGGAGGCCGGCGAGAGCCTTACCGGCGCAGGACCGATCGCGGCCGGCGACACGACAAGGTGGGTCATCGGCGACACGGAAAGCGGTAGCGGCGCGACCCGGCGCGTCCACATCCTCGTCAAGCCGACACGCCCCGATATCACGACCAATCTCATCGTGACGACCGACCAGCGCGTTTACATGATCGAGCTACGTTCGGGAGAGAAGCCCTATATGCCCGCCGTCGCCTGGGCTTATCCGCAGCCGGGCGCCGGGCAGCGCGGCAGCGCTCCCGCCACGACGGTCATTCCTGCCGTGGCCGCGCGCAATTACCGCTATCGCCTCACCGGCGACACGCCACCGTGGAAGCCGGTCGCGGTCTATGACGACGGCCGCCGTGTCTATGTCGAGTTTCCGCGCGGCATCGTGCAGGGCGAGATGCCGCCGATCTTTGTCATCGGCGCGGACGGCGAAGCGCAGATTGTCAATAGCCGCATATACCACAACATCCTGATCGTCGACCGCCTGTTCGGCGCGGCCGAACTGCGCCTTGGCAGCGGCAAGCAACAGCAGACCGTCAGGATTGTCCGTACCGACGGGATAAGGAGCGGTCCACTTTCGTGGATTCGAAGGTCGGGTGAACCTTCGCAAGCGACCAACGCCCAAAGTGCAAACGGAGGGCCATCGTAATGACCGACACTGACAACAACGCCGGATCGATGCGGCTTCGCGCCGAACAGCCGCGCGTCACGAGGCTGTCGCGCAAAGTACTCGCCAGCATCGGGGCTGTCGCGCTGGTCGGGATCGGCGGGGCACTGATCTATGCGCTCCAGACCCGAGGCACCGGCAACAGAAATGAAGAACTCTATTCGACCGAAAACCGGCAGACCGCCGATGGTCTCGCCGGATTGCCGCGCGACTACACCGGCCCCGTTCTCGGCCCGGCGCTGCCGGGCGATCTCGGTCGTCCCATTGTCAACGCGCAGAACCGTGGCCAGCCTGTCGTGCCGCCCACGGTCGCGCCGCCGACCGTCGATCGCGCTGAGGAACGCCGGCTCGCCGAAGAAGAAGCCGCCCGCGTCAGCAAGGTGTTTTTCCAGACCGAGGCACGCACCACGAATCCTGATGGCACGCCGGGAAGCACGGCGATGCCGAACCTCGCCGGCCTCGACCTTGCGGGCCTGAATGAACAATCCGGCCAGCCGACCGCGCAGGACAAACAGCTCGCTTTCCTCAACGGCGCCGTCGATCGCCGCACCACGTCGTCCCATCGCGTCATGCCGCCGGCATCGCCTTATGTCCTTCAGGCCGGAGCCGTCATATCGGCCGCGCTGATTACCGGCATCCGTTCCGATCTGCCGGGCCAGATCACCGCGCAAGTGACCGAGAACATCTACGACAGCCCGACCGGCCGCATCCTGCTCGTGCCGCAGGGTACGCGCATCATCGGGCAGTACGACAACAACGTGCAGTTCGGTCAGCGCCGCGTCCTGCTCGTCTGGAACAGGCTGATCCTCCCCAATGGTCGCTCCATTGTTCTCGAACGCCAACCCGGCGCGGACACACAAGGCTATGCCGGTCTTGAGGACGGCGTCGATTATCATTGGTGGGATCTCGCCAAGGCCGCCGGCCTCTCGACGCTGCTCTCCGTCGGCGCGGAGCTGGCCGTCGATGACGACGGCCGACTGTTGCGCGCCATCCGCAACGGCGGTCAAGACACAATCAACGATGCCGGCCAGCAGATCATCCGCCACCAGCTCAATGTCGCGCCGACGCTGACCATTCGGCCGGGATTCCAAGTCCGCATCATCGTCACGCGCGATCTCGTGCTCGAACCCTACAGAGGTTGAGAATGACAAAGCTGAAACTCGGTCCCATCGCCGACGACAAGCCCGTGAAAATCGCGATGGAGCTGCCTGCGCCACTCCATCGCGATCTTGTTGCCTATGCGGAGGTGCTTGCCCGCGAGACGGGCCAGCCCGCCGCCGACCCGGTGAAACTGATTGTGCCGATGCTGGAGCGGTTCATCGCCACGGATCGCGCGTTCGCGAAGGCGCGGCGGTCCGGCCGGGGCGGGCCTTGATTGTCTCCGGCAACCGAGAGATTGATCCCGCCAAGCTGATCGTCAGGCTCGCCATGCTGTTCGTCGGCGAGGTGATGGGCTAGGTCCCCTACAATATCTGCTGGTCTCAACGGGCCTTTATCTTCCCGCTAGCGATTCTGCTGGCAAGGCGATGAACGTCGCCGGCGCCACGGCAAGTCGTGTCATCAATGCTGTTTCCCTTCTGCTATTTCGACGGCCTATAGCCGAGCAGCCTCAGCGCATTCGCCGTGACAAGCACCGTGGCACCGGTGTCGGCCAGGATCGCCATCCAGAGCGTCGTCACGCCGAACAGCGTCGTTGCGAGGAACACTGCCTTGAGGCCGAGCGCGATCGAGATATTCTGCCAGACGTTGCCGAGCGTCGCCTGCGACAGCGCGACGAGGTCGGCGACGCCCTCCACCCTATCGCGCAGCAGCGCTGCATCGGCGGTCTCATTCAGCGCGGCAAAGCAGCTTCTCAAAGCAGACAGCTTTCCACACAATTCCTATTCACCAGACTTCTGCTCCGCCACCAGAGTGGGCAGCAATTCGGCAACGGTCGGATGGATATGGACCGAACGCCTCAGCGCCTCAGCGGACGCGCCCATATGGATGAGGTCGAGCACACTGTGCACGGCCTCGTCGCCTCCGACGCCGAGAATGGCCGCACCGAGGAGCTTGCCGCTTTCCGCGTCCGTGACGACCTTCATGAAGCCGGTCGTTTCCCCCTTCTCTACCGCCCGCGCCACGCGCGTCATCGGCCGCTTGCCGACGAGGATTGAATGGCCTGCGCGGCGGGCATCTGCCTCGCTCATGCCGGCCCGACCGAGCGGCGGATCCGTATAGAGCGCATAGGCTGGGTGCCGCTCCGTCACCTTGCGTCCTGCGTCGTTCAGAAGGTTTTCGGCGACGATTTCGTAGTCGTTGTAGCTCGTATGGGTGAAGGCGCCGCGACCGTTGCAGTCACCAAGCGCCCAGATGCCGGGGACGTTGGTTCGCAACCCGTCGTCGACCTCGATCACGCCGCGCTCGTTGACTTTCACCCCGGCCAGGTCGAGGCCGAGATCGTCCGTGTTGGGCGTGCGACCTATCGCCAGTAACACATGGCTGCCGGCTATTTCCGGTTCGCCTTGCCGGCAATCCAGGCTTACGACCTTGTCCTCTCCCCGGCGCTCGAAAGATATGCACTCCGCCTCCAGCCGGAATTCTATCCCTTCCGACCGCAACATATCGAGGATGGCCTCCGACACGTCCTCGTCTTCGCGCGGCAGCAGGCGCGGACCGCGCTGGACCACTGTCACCTTAGACCCGAACCGACGGAACATCTGGGCGAACTCCAGTCCGACATAGCCGCCCCCGACCACCACCAGACGCTCGAGGACGGCGTCGAGGTCGAGGATGGTGGAATTGGTGAGATAGCCGATATCGTGCGTACCGGGATAATCGGGGACCGTCGCCCGGCCGCCGACGTCCAGGAAAATGCGTGGCGCCGAGATGTGCGTATCGCCAACCGATAGTTCGCTCGCCGAGGTGAAACGTGCGTGGCCTTTGATCACCGTCAGGTTCTTGGTGCCGCGCAACCAGTCAATCAAACCATTCCGCGATGCTTCGACGATCGCATCCTTGCGCGCTTTCACCGCTTTCATGTCGACAGACACCCTGCCGACGCCGCGGACGCCATAATCCGTCGCCCGGCGCGCCAGATGCGCGGCATAGGCGCCGGCGACCATGGCCTTGGTGGGCGTACAGCCGGTATTAACGCATGTGCCGCCAAGAAGCTTGCGCTCGATCAGCGCTACCTTCATTCCGGCGCTGGCAAGCCGCGCGGCCAATGACGGTCCCGCTTGGCCCGCGCCGACCACGATGGCGTCAAAGCGCGTCTTCATGGAAACACCCGGGATTTAAGAACGTCGATAATAGTGCCGAATCTTGGACAAATCTTAACAATCTTGTCAGTATGCGGCTGAACGCAGCAGCGCGGTAGAAGCATCGCTTCGCGTTGGGCATCGCTGGACGACAACCGGAGCTTCGCCCTAATCTGTGGTGACTGCCGCCTGCCGTTGAGCGAAGGAAAGACCGCTACGCGCAGCCCTTCAGAGATTTGGGTGGCCGAACGGGTTCGACGGGCTTTAATCCGGTTTCCTGGAGACCGGCAGCTCGCCCACTGTGAGCCGCTTCCGCCATCGTCAACCCGGCCCTTATATGCGCCAGATCGGTCTCGTTTCCGTAGTGCAACGTGGCGAGAAAGCTTTCGATGGTGAGTTCGGGGTCCAGCACAGCCATCTGTTCGTAGTGCGCCGCCGCCGCTGTCGGATCTCCCATTGAAGCGTAGGTTGCGGCAACGAAGGCATGCTGGCTGGCATCCATCCTGGCGAGATGCATGAAAGCGTCGATCGCCTCGGCGTATTCATGTGCCGCAAAGTGCGCCTTGCCAAGGTGGCTCCAGAACCTCTCGGGATGATGCGGGTTCAGCCGCATCGCTTTTCGGATCCACTCGACGCCTTCCTTCGGGTGGCCGAGCCAGCTCAGCAGTTCACCCTGCTGGACAACCACCAGATCGTAATTCGGATTGAGTGCGAGCGCCCGTTCCTGATGGTGCCGCGCCTTGTCGAGGTCGTTGCGATTGATGCAGCTTGCCGCCAATATCCGATGGACGTCGGCGTCGTTCTCGTCCAGCGTCCGGGCGATCTCGAGCTCACGAAGAACCTCGTTGTAAGTCGCCTCCTTGTCGGCACACCAGCCATAGACCCAGGCCTGGCCCAGGATGCAACCTCGCCACGCATGCGCATGGGCGTAGTCGGGGTCGAGTTCCACAGCCTGCGCAATAAGCTTCTGCGCCTCTTCGTTCTCGGCTCGATCGCTTCTGTGATGGCGGACCTTGGCGGCGAGCACACACTCGTAGGCGGCGAAGTTAGCCGGGGTCTTGCGGGCGAGGAGGTCATGCTGCGCCGCTTCGACGCGGCCCGGAAGCGTGGCGACAATAGCCGCCGTCAGCTCATCCTGGATGGCAAAGACGTCGTCGAGCTTGCGGTCGTACCGCTCGGCCCAGATGTGCGCGTCGTTCGCTGTATCAATCAATTGGGCGGTGACGCGCAGTTGATCGCCCGATCGGCGGACGCTGCCCTCGACAAGATATTGCGCTCCCAGTTTCTGAGCGACTTCGCGAAGGTTCACTGACTTTCCCTTGTAGACGAAGGTCGAGTTGCGCGAGATGACGAAGAGCTCGTGCCGGCGCGACAGTTCCGTGATGATGTCTTCAGTGAGCCCGTCGACAAAATATTCCTGCTCAGGGTCCCGGCTCATATTGGCAAAAGGCATCACTGCGATGGAAGGCTTGACGACCGCGCGCCGCGCCTGGCCCGAACCGGGGTCGGGGATCGACGCACCGTCTTCCAGCACGGCGCGCCAGACCCGAACCGAGCGCGAAATGTTCTTTAGGGATTTCTCGCCCAGGTACTCGAATTGAATGTCGACCCGATCCAGAACCTGTTCCTGGACGGCCTGCGAGATGAATATACCGCCAATGTCCGAGAGTTGCTCAAGCCGGGCCGCCACATTGACGCCATCGCCGTAAATGTCGTCATCGTCGAAAATGATATCGCCGAGATTGATGCCGATACGAAAGTGGATTTGCTTGTTCTCCGGCACATCGGAGTTGCGGCGGCGCATGCGGATTTGTACTTCCGTAGCGCAGCGCACCGCATCGGCAACGCTCTGGAATTCAACGAGCAGGCCATCGCCGGTAGTCTTGAAAATACGGCCCTGGTTCTTGGCGATCGCCGGATCGATCAGCTCGATCCGATGCGCGCGCAAGCGCGCGAGGGTACCCACCTCGTCAGCTTCCATAAGCCGGGAGTATCCCGCCATATCGGCGGCCAGCACAGCAGCGAGTCTGTGTTCCATCATCAGGCCTTCGAGCCCAACCTGATACTAACATGGCGGAGCAGGAATCGCAGCAGATCGCTTATGCGAGCGGACGCCTTCACAAAAAAATTACAGACAATGCTTCGATCGGAGGATCGATGCCGGCTCATGGCCGTGGCGTTCAAAAGCAGCCCGCTTCTCGAAATCCAATCGAAGCGGACGATCACTTCCGTGGCGATCATCGAGCCAATGGCCTTGCCTAGTGACTTTCTTGCCTATCCGCTCTTCAGGCGCCTGAGCGAGAGCCGGCATCAATCAGCTTGGATGGGTTGGCAGCTTCGCACCTCATCTCGGGCACTATACGGGCCCCTAGCGTATTCCAAAGGTGGCGATCGCTGATGTCAACGCGACGGAGATTGCATCCCATGTCTGCTCCCAAGAGCTCAGCTAGCAGGCCGAACACACGTTCTGCACATTCTGTGAACCGGGAACAGGATCGAAGCTGGGCGACTGCTCACTGGAAAACGGAAGGAGTCAAATACGCTGTGGCTGGAGCGGCAATGCTTGATGATGCGGCCAAGCCAAGCTTTGCCGCCTTTCTGGTCAAGGAACACGAAACCGCCGACCATTTCGAGTTTCTGTATTTTATGCTTTTGCGGCGACTACAGCGCCGGGGATGTCCTTTTCTGTGTTGTTTTGGCGCAGGACCGTCTTGTCAAGCTGCTTGCTGCGATCTCTACTGACTGATGTAATCTGTCCACTGGCGATAATCTGGGAGAGCGGCGCCGGTCGGCCCAGCAGATAGCCCTGGGCCTCGTCGCATCCCTCTACGCCAAGCAGCGACAGCTGCCCTTCCGTTTCAATGCCCTCGGCAAGGACGGGAATCTGCAAACTGTTGCCCAAGGCGAGCACCGCCCGGATGATCGCTTTTGATTGCGGATTGGTCTCCACCTCTGTGATGAAGGACCGATCGAGCTTGATTTTGTCGAAAGGAAACGAACGCAGCGTATCCAGAGAGGAATAGCCGGTCCCAAAGTCGTCAAGCGCAATATTGACACCCAATGCCTTGATCTGCCGCAGTAGGTGAATCGATCGCTCCTTATCTGCGAAAATGGTCGATTCGGTGAGCTCCAGTTCCAGGCGCTCGGGCGGTAGGCCGCTTTGCAGGAGCGTTTCCAGGACAAGTCTTGGCAGGTCGCTGTGGGCAAGTTGCATTGCCGAAATGTTGATCGCGACCCGGTAGGGTTGCTCCCAGGAAGCCGCTTCCGTACAGGCTGTCTTCAGAACCCATTCTCCGATCTGCAGGATCAGGTCACTTTCTTCCGCCAGGGGAATGAATTCAGATGGTGGAATAAAACCGCGCTGTGGATGCTTCCAGCGGACAAGGGCTTCATAGCCTTGAACCGTGCCACTCGAGATCGATGTCTGGACCTGATAGTGGATGTCGAGTTGATTCCCTTCAGCTGCCTTCCGGAGTTCGCTGGTGAGGTTGCGTCTCGCTCTAACGGCTTCATCCATGGAGGGCTCGTAAAAGCACACTGATCGGGAAAGCTCAGCCTTGGCCCGATACATCGCTAGGTCCGCATTGCCGATCAGGGTTTCTTTGTCGGCCGCATTATCGGGATAGATTGCGACACCGATGCTGGCGCCGCAGGCCGCATCGTAATCGCCCATGGAAAGCGACATGAACAGGGCGTTCTCAAGGCGCCCCAGAAAATCAATCAGATCGGCCTGGCTGCCCATGCGATGAATAGCGCCGAATTCGTCGCCGCCGAGCCGGGCGACGAATTCACCTTCGCGCAGCGCGGCTATCATTCGCTGCGCTAGCGCTTTCAGGACCTCATCTCCGGCAGCATGGCCGCGTATGTCGTTTATTTCCTTAAAGCGATCGAGATCGATCCCCAGGAAAGCAACCTTGCCCTGCCCCTCCTGCGCAAGATAGATTTCGTGATCGAGCCGCTCGTTGAAGGCGCGCCGGTTGGGCAATCCGGTCAGGCTGTCGCTTTTGGCCATCTGCTGCAATTGCTCATACGATTCTGCCCGCACACCATCGTCGATTAGGTAGCTTGCCAGCCCGGCACATCCGATGATCAGCGCCACACCGGCGACCGCAAATCCCAACATCTGGAATGCCGCGGGATTGGAATAATTGCCCGCAATCAGCATGGGCTCCACCCGGATGGCGGTCATTCCGGTAAAATGCAATGTGACGATGGTCAGCACCAGGAGACCAAAGCCGGTCGTTCCCCCCTGTCTGGCCGACGGGCGGGTGGCGAAATGAAAGGCGCAGGCGGCGATCGTTACCGCCAACACGATCGACGCGGCCACATAATGCCAGTCCAGGGTGACGATGCCCTGCATCCGATAGGCAATCATGCCTGTGTAGTGCGTGGCGGCGAGCGAGAGGCCGAAAACCGCTCCGCCGACAATCGGGGCAAAGCGAGACCATCCAGTCGCGGCGAGTGCAAATCCGCAGGCGGCCCCTATCATGGCGACAAGAAGCGAGATAACGGTAAGCCCAGGGTCGAAGCTTATCGGGACCGCAGCCTTGTAGGCCAGCAGCGCGATGAAATGGGTCGACCAGATCGCTGACCCAGCCAGAATGGTAGCGAGGAAATACCACACCGTCTTTTGCAGTCTGGTCCTGGCACGGGCGCGGGCAAATAACTGCATGACGCCCCAGGAATTGACGGCGCAGACAACAAGTGCGGCTACTACCAGCCAGAGATTATGTTCATAGACTAGGCAACCAACGACGGTCATCATAGCGGTCACTCGCTTGCAAACTGTTGCCGCTGGCGGCTCACCTAGGCGACAAGGCTGACCTGCCTCGGCCGAGGCGGTGTGTGCAACCTCTCCCTATTTACGAGATAGCCGTTAAAATTCGCTGTTCTTACGAGCCAGAAAAGTCTCGTTCTCCCCTATCGATGGACATGCTCGAAAACCCGTGACGCCCGAACGCGGAAGGTGGGGCAATCGCGGAAGTTCGCCAATGGCGATCTGTTGATCGCTTCGGGCTCCGGACCTACCGGTGCGGGTGCCTAGGAATTGTCTGTTTCGGTAGGCCTTTTTATCCATAAACTGATCGTCGCCTTCCAGCCCCGATGCACAAACATGACGTAATCCCGGGAGCGGTGGCTACCTGAGAAGTGGCGGCGATGTTCGAACATCTAGCCGGCTGGCTGTCCCCCGATAGGATGAAGAATGGGCTCACGATTGCCACCGGGCCCAGGCATCGAACGGAGGACAGCCATGAAGCAATATAGCCTTTGACGGGCCGGCTGTGCTGCACAGTTACTACGCTGATGGCGAACTGCAACGTTGGGAAAGCGAGCTATACGCGACCGAGTGGTTCGCGCGGAAACCAGACCGCCGACCCGGACTGATCTCCGGATTAGTTCTTCAATTGATAAATCCCTCTTCACGCGCCGTACAGCTATGTCTTCGTCGTGCAAAGAAGCTGCTGGCGATGGCCTCACTATGAGGATGAACCGACGTCAGGATCGACCGCGGCAACCCTCTTCGCTATTCCAACCAGACCGCTTAGCGCGGCTTGCACCACGCGGTTTCGCCCACCCTCCTTAGCCCGGAGTAGTGCGGCATCAGCGGTCCTAACCAGCTTGTCGAATGTGCAATGGCTCGGAGCAGTTGCTGTACCAAGCGAAGCAGTTATTGCGCCCAGTTCGCGTCCAGCATGCTCGATTTGAAGTGCTCCGATCCTGAGCCGGACCTCCTCGGCACGCTCCAGTGCCTGCTCTGCTCCCATGTCAGGCATCAGCAACAAGAATTCCTCGCCACCATAGCGAAAAGCATCGGTTTCCCGCATCGAGTTTTTCAGAAGCTCACCGACCGCGCGAAGAACGGCATCACCGGCGTCGTGACCAAATTCATCGTTGAAGCGCTTGAAATGGTCGACGTCGAGCATGATGCAGCTGATAGGTCGATTGGTTCTGCTCGCCTCCATCAGTTGGGATTCGAGCACCGTCTCAAGCCGCCGCCTGTTGGCAAGTCCGGTTAGCGGGTCGGCCATCGCCATGTCGCGCAGCCTGTCACGCAAGCGTAGATTGCCAACCGCGAGGCCGATATTTTCCGCCAACATCTTGAGATACGTTTCAGAGATATCCAGCGAGGGTTCGGAAAGATCGCCCCGCGGCTCAAGATAGAGCAGCCCCATCGTAGTCCGTTGCGCGATCAACGGCAGGCATATCGAATCGATCGGTTGTCCATCGAAACGGAGATGATCACACGGCACGTCTGCGGCGCTGCCATGAGGACGATGTAATTCTCCTCGCTGCAATGCCCAACACGCCGCTGGCGAAAATTCGGTACGTGAGTGAACCGGCGCAAGCCATGAGCACACCTCGACCATCAGATTGCGGCTCTCATCCAACAGGTAGAGCTGGCCGGCAAAGCCTGGTGCGATCTGCGGAACAAAGCTCCCGACGACACGCTCCAGTTGGTGCATCGTCTCGCATTCTTGCATCCGCTGGGTCATTCGCGACAACAACGAGCGCTTTACAAAATCCGCGTTCCGCTCCTCCTCCAGCCGCTGGCGTTCAAGGCCATTCTCGCGGAAGACACGGACGGCCTGGGCCATGTCGCCGATCTCGTCAATCTCACCGTACTCGGGAGGCTCGACGGCGTAGTCTTGAGCCGCGAGACGGTTCACCACATCGCTCAGCCTGACGACCGGTCGCAGCACACGACGCTTAAAGACAAAATAGAGGACGCAAAGGAAAAGAAGGCCGGTGATGCTGAGAGCGATCTCCGAAATGGTCTTCCAGAGCTTTGAGATGTTGACCGCAGCAGCCACTTCGCTGTCGGTGCGCTGATCGAGACGGTATTGAAACCTTTCGACGTCCGCGGCTACGCGATCCAACTGGCGATCATATTCAACACCGAACAGGATACTGCGCGCCCGATCCGCATCACCTTGCTGGTGAGCTTTGATTGCCTCTCGCTGCTCGTCCTGAAGAGCATCCACTAAGCGCAGCGCGTTAGCCAGGACGTTGAGTTCGTCAGTACTGGCCCCGATATCCTTCAGGTTCCGGAGCCTCTGCTCCACTGGCCGCAGCGCTGTCGCTTCGCGGTTGTAGATATCGAGATGGACTGGATCGCCAGTGATGACGTACTCGCGTGCCTTATTACTGAGCGCGGTGACTTCAGCAGCGGCCTTGGCACTTGCTTGGTCGAGCAGCTCGCGTTGAACAACTGCAGCTCGCTCTTCCTCCTGAACATTTGACGCCAGCAGCATGGTCGCTCCCGACGCGAATGTCAGAACGAGCGTTGCCCCGTAAGCCCAATTGGTGATCGTCGCTAGGCGCATAGGGTGTCAATACGGGCAAGCGGTTGCGATCAGGTTACCATCGGCCCGCTTCACTATCCGGTGCAGCCGCTCGCCACCCCGGCGTCGACGGCGATGACAAGGTCCCCTGAAACCGGGAGGAATGTGGGAGCGCTATATGCCCGTTTCCGTGTGACCGAAAGGCCAAGTATCGCCGACTTGACGGCCGTGCCCCAATTGATGTGCGGCAGGACCCTAAAGGAACACCGCGCTGGCCGGCGTGTACCCCCCAAGCCCCCGCCCACGCGCCGGCTAGTCGAACTGGAACGCCTCTCCGGGTTCGGACGGCAACGGCACGAAGGACAGCTCCGGGTCAGGCGGCGATGCCGGCCGGGGCATATTGGTCTGCTTCTGAAAATCGATACCTCAGGAAGCAGGTGACCGTATGGCGATGGCAGCAATGGCCTTTAGACCCATAGCCATTAGCCGCTTTCGTCCCGTCGCGCTTTGGCGTGCCAGAAGACACCGTTGACACTGATCCTGATCTGGGTCGGGAAGGTGCCTTCGGCGATCTTGCGATACATAGTTGAGCGGGACAGACCGGTCCGGGCAAGAACGGTTCTGCTGCGGATGATGCGGTCGGGTTCGGGCATGGCTGGCCTGCCTTCTGCTGGGAGCTTCTGATACCTGACGGGTCAGACCAAACAGGTGGTTATGGTCACGCAAGAGGAATCGCCGCAGTGCCGTAAGATGGCGCGGAAACGGCGGCAAATCGGATGGATCAGAGTCCGATGCCGCGGCCTCGGCCGACCCCGATGCCGTGAGTGAAGGCGAGTTCGGCACCGAGTCGCCGGCCCGATTCGACCTGGATGCCAAGCGCCTTCTTATGGTTGGCGAGCAGGGATTCCAGTTGCGGATCGCGTTCGAGGCTTTTGGCCATGTCAGGCCTGGCCGAGCGGGTTGATCTGTAGTTGGCCATGTCGCCTACCTGGTATTGACGCTGGCTGGTCTGGTCGAGCTTCTGCCAGCGTTTTACGAAGCGTTCGGCGCGCACGGTCGGACTAGTGCCCGGATCGGCGCTTCGTGCGGTGCGGATTTCCGCCTTGAGCTGGAGGGCGCGCACGATGCGATTGACCCGGCCAGACCCCGCCTCACGGACAAGCTCGGGATTTTTTACGTAAGCTGCTTCCGCATCACGCCAGCCATGCGGGCGAACCTTCTCGAAGATGTTGCGGGGGTCAGTCAGTTCGCGCATCTGCTCTGGCGTGCCGAGGCCGGCTGCGTTCCCGCTGGAGAGGATTGCGTCGATCACACGCGCATGGCGCACAAGCGCCTTGGTGCGCGCGTTGCGCAACGTCGCTTCCGGGTCAGCCGGTACGACCGCATCGCGCTGCGCGTCCGGCCCCAGCCTCGCCTTTCGCGGCTTATGTACGCCATCCCCGATCTGAGCTCCACCATCTCCCCTTTCCGGTTGTGCGTGTCCGACACGATCATGCAGGGATAGCCGCGATGCTCGGCGATGATGTCGAGTTCGCGGTCGACACGTTCGCCCTAGATCGAGTTGAAGTGCCCGCAAAAAACAGTCGCCATATCTTAAGGATCGACCCCGGATCTCGTACGATGGCGCACTCTTCCCTTTTCTAGTGAATTGTTCGCATCCAGCAATTGATTAGTGAAGCCTGCTCTAGGGGCGAGCTTCCAGGACCATGTTGAAGGGTGTCTCGGTGGCGCGGCGAAACTTCGTGAAACCTCCGCTGGTCACGACCTCCCGAAGCCTTGCTTCGCCGGCTTGGGCTCCGAGACCCAGTCCGACTTCCTGCGATAGCGACGCCGGCGTGCAAATGAAGGTCGAGGCAGCATAGTAAATCCGACCGACCGGATTGAAATTCGCCGAAAGCTGATCATGGGCAAATGGTTCGACGATGATCCACGTCCCGTCCGGCTCTAGCGCCTGATATACATGCCTGGCTGCGCCGGCCGGATCTCCCATGTCATGCAGGCAGTCAAAGAAGGCGATGAGATCATACTTACCAGGGAAATCCTTTGCCGCAGCCACCTCGAACCGGGTATTATCAGCAACACCAACTTCCTTCGCAGCCGCGCGTGCCCGTTCGATGGAAGGTAGATGATAATCAAAACCGACGAAGCGTGAATTTGGGAATGCCTGGGCCATTAACACCGTCGATGCGCCATGGCCGCATCCGACATCGGCTACAGTGGCTCCTCGTTTAAGTTTTTCGACCACCCCGTCCAACGACGGCAGCCAGGACTCGATCAGATTGGCGTTGTAGCCTGGACGGAAAAACCGCTCGGTGCCCCGGAAGAGGCAGGTGCTGTGATCATGCCAGCCTAGTCCTTTGCCCGAATGGAACGCCTTCCTCACCTTCTCTTCGTCCAACCATAGCGCTGAGGCAACCTCGAATGCGCCGGCCATGTAAGCGGGGCTGTCTTCGTTGACGAAAACCTGTTTTTGTTCAGGGCTGAGATAGAAGCTGTCCGAGGCTTCGTCATATTCGACGTAACCAGCGGCCGCTTGCGCAGAAAGCCATTCCCGCACCAGCCGTTCCTGAGTGCCGGTTTTTGCCGCGAGTTTTCCAGCGGTCATCTTGCCGCCCTCGCTCATAGCGGCAAACAGGCCAAGCCGATCCCCCAATAACACGGCAGCACCCGTTGCGATTGCGCCTAAATCGCCAATCATTTTCCCCAGAAGGGCGTCAAGCTTCTCCTGATTAGGCTCCGACATTGGCTTGTTCCTTCAGCTTGCTGCCGTTGCGTGCCGTGGGCTGCTGGCAAGAGCGAGTGCAATTCCATTCAGTTCTCCGGGCCGCTTCAAAAAACCAAGGAGCGCCCGACCACCTGCTGATAGCGAGGCAGAACATGGAAAATTCATGCTGAATTACCGGACCAGAATGATAGAAGCGTGACGCGCGTCAATTCAGCCGATCTGATGAGGACTTGCACGCCCATTGGCGCGCGTTGAAAAAGATTGAGTGGAAGCGACAGTCCTTTGCCGCACGCCAAGCTCTGCGGCATAGCGCGAGAATGGCCTTATCCCTTTTACCGCAGAACTTGGTTTGTCATCAGCCATTTCACGGAACGTGGCTACGCATTGGTCGCACCCATCCGGAAATTGCTGGAACACAGCTGCCCGCGGAAGAGGCATACGAGCGGATCAAGGATCCGTGGCAATCATCGAGCTACTTACCTGCGGTTAACGTCTCTAGCTATACATCCACCTTATAAGAGACTTTTAGACTAGACCTAGTCAGCACAGGTGACGGAGATGAAGGACCCAGCGGGCCAACCGGAAGCCCTTCGGCCCGATTCCGGCCACGGTCATCCGCCAGAGTCCATGCTCTATTCGCTCTTAGGCCATCTTCGTTTGGCTCTGACGCGCCCCATTAACGCTCGCACCGTCTGGCAATTGCGTCGGCAGATAGAGCACCAATCCGGCCTCATCCGCCAAGCTGAAGCCGCGCTCGCAGGCGCCGAGATTTTCGAGCAGGCTTCTGTCGCTGCGCGGATGGGCTTCTGGCAGTGCGAATTGCCCAGCGAACGATTGACCTGGAGCGACGGAACCTACGACCTGTTCGGCCTCCACCGTCGCAGCGGGATCGTGCGCAAGGAAATTCTGAGAAGCTATTCTGAAGAATCGCTTGCTCGTCTGGGGAGAGTCCGTGGCAACGCTATAGAGACGGGATCTGGCTTCGGACTTGATGCCGAAATCTGGAGCCCGGACACCGGAAAGCGCTGGATCAGAATATCCGCTACCGTCGAGCGCCAAAATGGCGAGCCGGTTCGGCTCTTCGGTGTCAAGCAGGACATTACCGAGGAAAAGAAGCAGCTAGAACGAATGGAATATCTCGCGGGGCACGATGCAATGACGGGCCTTGCCAATCGCAGCCAGTTTGAAGCGAGGCTGGCTCAAATCTGCGAGCCGGGAAGATCAGGAGGCGCCCTCATGCTCATCGACCTCGATGGATTTAAGGAGGTCAATGATACTCTCGGGCATGCCATCGGCGATGAGTGTCTGATTGAGATTGCCCGCCGATTGTCAGCGGTGTGCCAGTCCGCTGAGCTTATTGCGCGTATTGGCGGGGACGAGTTCGCCGTGCTTCTCGGCCCGAGCGCCGACGTACAAAAAATCGAAGATATCGCTCAGTGCATTATCCGCGCTGCGGAGGCACCAATGAACTGCTCGGGTCGTATTTTTCGAATTGGCGCCTCTGTCGGTTATGCCTTCGCAGAACAGGAAACACCGGCGACTGTATTCACGAGGGCTGACTGTGCACTCTACGCAGCAAAAGCAGCTGGCCGCCGTACTTTTTCGGGATCTCAACAGGGCAGCCTGATCGATATCCGCCCTTGGGTCGGAACAGCGCGCATATGTGCGGCTCCTCTCCGGGAGGAACTCGTTTTAGTGTCCCGCCGCGGTGGTGAGAAGGTCGCCGATGGCAAGATCTCGCGCGACGCTCCAGCCTGATTGGGCTTCTGCCGATTTGCGGCGACGAATAAATGGCGGAGAGTGCACGCGATCCAGAGGTATTCCCGACACGCGCCCTCACCGCGCTTCGCCCAACCTCGGCCCATTTGGCGGGGCGATCCCTTTCATCCCGCACAAAGATGTCGGCTTCTATCGCTGCGTCCGCAAAGGCTGCGCCAACGGCTGTTACGTCCTTCTTCGCCCTCAGGTGCTCCATGCAGGGTTTCACGGGCTTGCGATAGAGCGCCCCCCAATGCGCGGGCGTTCAGCGGCTTGCATCGTGCTGGTAACATTGATGAGCCGGCCTGGCTGATCCGTGTCGATCGTTACCGCTGCGATATGATCCTCGGCCATCGGCGTACTCAACAGGTCGATTCAATGACGGTTCCGTTGGCCAGGATGCTCAATCCGGCATCCCACCTACCTACGCGGATTAAGTTGCTTTTCCCCAACCGAGAACGGCTTTAACGAGGCGCAGGGACAAAGATCCCTTGATAGCGGCGCGGACGCATCGAGCGGCCCTCAATGCCGTCATCGAATGCCCCACATGGCAGTAGCAGACTATCTCGTGGAGCTGGTGATCGGACAATTCGAAGAAGCGCTTCGCCTCGCCGTAAGTGTCGTTCTGCAGCCCCTCCTCACGTAGGACCAGATCTTCGAAGGCGACCGAGAACGGTGAATCGTCGCTCCGCATAAGGTCGCGATCGCACCAAGGATGGTTTTCGGTACCCGCAAGCGCAGTGAGCGTCCGGTGGGGATCGCGTTCGAGCAGCTTAAGCCAGCGCTCGAGACGCTGCCTTCGATCCATCATGGCATTTTGAGGCTCAGCGGTAATATGCGCTACGTTCGACAGTTCGTCGCGTGACTGGTGCTTCATGGCAACCTCCTCCAAGGTGGTGTGCCCCAAGTCCCTTTTGCAAAACACTATACCTGATTAAGGGGATTCCGGTTCCGATCGGACTATCAATTTTAAGATATCTCCTTTCCGAACGTTCCGGGAAGGCCGGCCGGACAGGAGACATACGAACTGCAGGCCCTTCCGTGGCTGTATTCACGGCGGCGAGACGAGCGAGGAAAGTAGTGTCGGGCGTTATTACAGCGGCCCGCAATCGTTAGAGGCCGAGCGTTCCGGTTAAGGTTTCGGTTAGCCGGCGAGGCTGATGCTGGTGCGTGGGCGTGGTTGAGACCCCGCTTCAGAAGCGAGACAGCTCACATAAACGGCTGACCCCGCAGGCCTCGACTATGCCTTGGCCTTACGAGCCTTCGGGGCAGGCTTTGCTGCTGATTTCCTGCCAAGACCCATTGACTTTGCGAGTGCCGCACGAGCGGTCGAGTATGCTGGCGCTACCATTGGATAGTCCGAAGGAAGACCCCATTTTGCGCGGTATTCGTTCGGGGACATACCGTGATGCGTAGCCAAGTGGCGCTTAAGCGACTTGTACTTCTTCCCGTCTTCCAGGCAGACAATGTAATCGTTATGGACTGACCGCTTCGGATTCACCGATGGCGTTTGCTGTTCTTCCATTGGTGCAGCAGTGCCCCCTTTGAGAGTACGGAGAGACTGATGGACGCTGGCGATCACCCCGGCCAATTCGGCAGTAGGGACAGCATTCTTGCTCACATAAGCGGAGACAATATCAGCGGTAAGCTCAACCAATTCGTCGTTCATGACTAAAGCCTTTCGGAGAAAGCGACCCCGCAAGATTGCCCTAGTAGAGCCGGCGCGTCTTCACAAGGAGATATCGATCTTTCATCGACCGTCTACGGGCAATAAATCGGCACGGCCGAGGTTCTCGCCGCTCACGCTGCCGGCATGCCTTGCTCGACCTTGTCTTTCAAGGTCGCGATCGGCCGGATACTTACGGGCTCCGGTTTCAAAAAGCGGTTTTCTCGGGCATTGCTGCCGCTCCATGTTCACGACGGTTGCTGAGGTCGGGCAGGACAGGTGCCGTCCGCCACTTCGTTGGTCAGGAAGGGAAACCGGGAAAACCTTCCTGCTTACCATGCTGCCGCGCCCGGTTGACGCGACCTGCAGCGCAGATGGAATGCGGCGACAAAGACGAGGTCCAGGCGCCGCCAGCATGAGAAGCGCGGAAGGCGTAGTGTGCCAGCCCCGCCGCCCGCCGGCGAGGACAGCAGCATGAGATCACTTTTTTTCGAGTGGTGTCGCCGCCAGTATACCCGCACCACCTGCGGCCTTCCTGAATGCCTCGAAGGCGACCGCGACTTTGCAATGTCCGGCCAGCGCGTCGTTGGAGACGCGCACCGCTTCCCTGTACGAGGCGTCGTCCTTACCAGGCCATCGTGTGTCCGCCAGCGCCTTCACGGCGTCTGCAACGCAGGAAATCGGCATCGGGTCTCCGCTGCGAAAGCGGATTGTGTACAGGATTGTCATCTCCTTACTCCGCGTCTTGCTTTTGCGCTGGACGGGCGTCCCGGACGCCGCCGTCTCATCGATGATCGTATCGAGCCGCTTCACCCGTTTCACGGCTCGGTCCCTTTCGAACCCAACGGACGATGAGGTTCCGGACATCTCACGCAGGCAGGCACAGTATGACGGAGCGCAAACCCGGCATTCGTGTCGATAGCGGAAAGCAACGCGATCTGAATAAGGATCGCGTTGCCGTCTCTATGGGTTGGCAGCGCTCCAGCGATCCTCGTCCTCATCGCGTTGCTTTCCGCCGAGAATTGCCGCCACGCCCGCGATGAAGGCGCCGATGAGAAGGATAAGCGCGCCTAAGAGAGCTGTGGTGGCGGCTGTCTTTCTCGCTGTATCAGCCGCCTGCTGTGTCTTCGTCTTTGCATTCTGGGCCATTGTCCAGACATCATCAACGCGCTTCTTGGCGTCCGCCTGCGAGAGGCCCGTTCGGGTCGCGACGAGCGTAACAAGGTAATTGTTGTCGTTCTCAGATATCTGACCGTCGGCGGCGCTTTGGATCAGAATACGGCTTGCCTGCCCAAGCGCGGCAGCATCACCCTCGGGACCAGCGGCACTGAGTTTGGAAGTGTCTGTTGACCGAAACAGGGCATCTACGAAATAGGATGTCACAGGACTGCTGTCATTTGCGGCGCCGGCCGCGCTGGCCCCAACAGCTTGCGCGGCGCCCGCCGCTACCTTTGACCCAGCCTGCACACCGGAACTGACAACGCCTGAAATCGTCGAGCCCAGGAACCCGAGGACCACGAGCGTCGCGAGCGCCCAGGCAAGGAGGCCATGGGCGCTGTCTCGACAGACAACCTCGTCCGAATGGACAGCCGTCCAACGTCTGCGCAGGCGACCGGCCATGTAGCCGCCGAGGCCAGAAGATATCCACTGGACGACCACTAGCCAGACCGCCGCCGAAACGAGAACGGCCGTCGCCGACGCGCTTTGAGATGACCAGGGCGAGATCATCGTCAGCCCGAACCCGGATCCGACCAACATCAAGATTATGGTTGCGACCGCCGCGGCGATGGCGCCGGCGAGGATCGCGCCCCAGTTCAAGGGTGAAGCCGGGGCGGCCGTTTCAACCACGATATCGGTTTGGGAAGCCATCTCTCAGTCGTCCTAGTGCCAGAAAAGCAGGATGAGCAGGATGATGGGAATTGGTACCCCAAGGAGCCAGAGCAATATTCCACGACCCATTTGATTGACCTCCTAACAAGGGCCGACGGAATGCCGACCAGCCACTCTCAATGGCGGCCGGGCAAGAATGTTCCGCAAGGCGGCGGGAGTTCGACGGTGATGCCCAGCAAACCGGCGGTCCATCCCCTGCCGGCATGGGCGACAGGCAGCAGCGCAGAAGATCAGAATTTTCCCATTTTGCGGCGATGAGGATAGCTCGATGCTTCATAAGCCACGGCTATCTCTGCGCCTTTCAGTGTGCCGCCGGCGTATTAGATGACGGTGTCGGCAAGAAATCGAATGCGGACTTCTTCCATCACAAACCGGACCGCTTCATGCAGCGGGATGTTGCTCTTCCGGACGAATTCCATACTGGCCCCATCGAACGACGATTGAATGATCGTTGAGGCGGTATTCCATGCGTAATCAGTCATCAAATCGCAGTCAGTATCGTAAGCGAGCAGATATGTCGGCGGGTCGGCGGGAGCGATTAACTCCAAGTCTATCGTCATGGGAGAGCTTAGCCTCCGCCCTGCATCAACCGAAGCTTACCCGGCATTGTTCCACTAAAGGCGGCCCGCGTGGTTAGCGTTTCGTAAACAAGCCGCTAACCCAACAGTCTTCCAATATAGGCGGGCGGCGTCGCAGCACTGCGAACCGGAGGAACCGAACCACGTGATCGGCGTTAAGGCGCGATGGACAATCACCTGTTTCGCTTCGCTGATTTCCTCTCACGCCCGCCCGGATTCTATTTTGTCATAGTGCTCATGGCGCTTTGCACGGCGCTGGTTCCGTTTGGTTGGACCGACGTAGTCACCTATGTGCTATCGATCGCCGCAATTATCATCACCGGCGTGGTTCTGATCCAAGGCTATCGCGATACTGCTGCGATCCACGCAAAGCTGGACGAGATCATTGTTGCACTGCGCGAGACTCAGAACGATGTGATCGGCTTAGAGCACCGCGACCCGGAGGAAATTGCCGAAAAGCGTAAGCGGCTCGAAAACGAGGCGGAAATTTACCAGGACGGCCGGGATTCTTAAGGCAGAATGAGGACCCCTGAGGGGACGAAACCAAGGCTCTGGCGCGCTGGATCACCCGTTCAAGTAGCGTCGCTGGGCGGGATGGCTATAACCGTACATTCTCTTCGGTTCATCGTCCCCGTCGGCCAAACGACTACGGTCAAGGACCGGGACAAGATCGAGCAGCATCGCGGTTTCGGTGATGAGTTGAACTAATCGCTCATTGGGAAGCGGACATGATGGCATGGCTGCTCGGATGCCGTCGACGATTGCATTGGTCGACACAATAGACGACCGGCGGCGGCCTTTCATCGCACCTAGAATGTGCGAGTGCAGGTCAGCGTCCGCTCCACCATTTGGTTCTGCGAAACTACCCATCTTGATGTTCTCCCGCCCTGCCGCTTCTGGAATCAAAAGTCTGACGGGCAGATACGTTGGGGGTTCCCAAAACCCTTTCCCGAAGATTAACAACCCGTTATCAAATCTTTAAGCTTAGACGCGCTGCTGCACCTAGCGCCAGTGGCTTTGCGATCGCGCCGATGACTGCCCGCACATCCAGCCAATGGCAAAACCGACAACGCCAAAGAGGAGAGCTGTTGCGGTAACCGTGCCAGCGTTCTCGCGCACCGCGTCACGCGCTGCTTGGGCTGTCTCGCCAATCTGATCCGTTGTCCGGCCGATCAGGCTGGACTCCTCCGATTGCTCGATTTTATCGGGGTCCATTGCGATGTGCTTCTCAAATTCGCTAGCCATTTCGAGTGCTCCGATGGATGGGATCAAAGCAACATCTGGCGGATGATTTTGTTCCCGGAAGGGGCGATCGCACGCTGTGTTGCAGGCAGGCTTACGGATGTCCGCCCTGCAAACCGCCACTTCATCGCCGTGTCGGCGTAGGCGGCAAAAGCGAGCATCTGGCATGTCGCTGTCTCTAACCAAGAAGACGCGCGTTCGCATCGCGCCGCTGCAACCAAATCCAAGCTTTCAGGTTTTCACCGATGCGCGTCCATTCCAGCCTGCCTTACGCTGACGGTATCTGCTTCGATGACATCGAAGGTTTCGATATCGAGTGCACTAACCATCTGGCTGCGAATGGCACGGTCTACATCACCGAGTTCAAAGCCAATAGTCGGAGATATGGCGGCCGCATCATTGCGCGTAGCCAAGAGCAAGCCCACGAGACCGCATTCGTGCGCGGCTTGGGCGAAGAGGTCCTCGGCCGTCTGGTCCTGACAGGGAGGCTCGACTGAACAGCGTAGTCACCGGTGCTGCGCGACAATGCAGCGCCTCGTTTTTGTAGACGCGCCAAGACGTTCTCCAGGATTGCCCGGGCGGCGACGAGCTGATTTCGATCTTCGGTAGCAACGCTGGTTGCAGGGAGGTCTTTTGCAATCTGATTAGGGCCCGGCACAGCCAAAGGGTCGCCGTCCCGTTGCGATCCGGATCATCAAAGTCGCGCAATGCGGTGATCGCATTGCTGACGTATTGCACCGCGTTAATAAGGTTTCCTTCGGGTCGGCCGGACATCAAGCGATCCTCCAACAGTCGAAGATCATGCAGGGGGAGATCGTTCCCGGCGGTCCCCGGTTAGAGTTTCTGGATCGTTATACATGTTTTATTGGCAGCGAGGCTTGTGGGTCGGCGGCTTGGCCATGATCCTTCGACCATGGCATCCGACACCTCGCGGCCCGTGTGGAGCGGGGTGATCAGATTAGCCAAATCGAAATCCTGCTGACGGGCTTCGTCGAGGTATTCAACCTTTGTAGCTTCAGCCAGTTGCGGCTGGCGCGAGAGGATCCAGAGATATTTCCGATCGGGCGTTCCGACCAAGGCGGTTCGGTAGGGCGGGTCGATCTTGAGGACCCAATAGTCGCCCTTGGTAAAGGGTATCCAGCGGACGTATTCGGGCAGGAAGGTGACTTTCAGGCGCGATTTGGCATCGTCGACGGGGACCGCCTCACCGATCGCCCGCGATGGCTTGCCGTCTTCGTCGAAACATCTGTTGTCGACCCTGATGTTCCTGTCCTCGTTGAGCGCATAGGTGGCCGTGATGTCGGTTGCTGTTTCGTCTTCCCACCCTATGGGCAGGCGGCAAATCTCGTACCAGCGCCCGAGATACTTATCGAGATCAAGACGAGGAAGGGCGGTCACGTCGGTCATGATGGGCGCTCCGTGGAGGGGCATAACGCCCCCCCCACGACTTTGGTTCCGATCGGGATTTTTGGAGATGCCCGCAAGCCTCCATTCATCGCTGTGCCGAAACATGCGGGGGAGCTCGGCCTGGTCGACGCGCGGTTCCTAGCGCAGACGCTCGGTGATCGGATCGCCCCAAGTAAGCTGCTCAATCTTGGGGATGAGAAGATCGAAGGTTCTCGCATTTTCCAATAGGCCATATCGATGTCGCCATGTTTCAGTGCTCTCAGCATATTACCCTTGAGATCGGAGGCTGCTTCCACCCCCTCGTGCTCGGCTACATGTCTCATGGCGTATTCAATGCACAGGTGGAGCGTATTGAGTACAATCCTGACCTGTTCCAATTCAGGTCCAGCCATTCGTCGATGCTGTCAGTGGGGCTTTTCTGCGTTCTGAGGAACATTCCGGTTCTTCAGAGGTTAGATGATCGCCGCCTGGGACAGCGAGCTCTCCTGATCCCTACCCGCTGGCTTCGGCCGGCGGGGTTTTTGTTGGAACTTATGCATGTCACGAAAAACTTACGAGGCTATCGGGAGCGAGGGCGCCCGCAAGAGTGTAGCCAAACACCTCGCTTCGCATCGCTAATCGCCGCTCCATCATCAGGCGGCTATCACACTGCGTGACACGCTCGCTGCGGCCGGCGCGCTTTTTTTCACACCAGATGGGAACATCCGCGTCGCTTCGAAGTTAGATCAATGCTGTTTCCCTGACAACTTACTCCCCTCCAGCACTACCCTGCCGGCTTCGACCCCGGCGGGGGCTTTTCGCCTACAAAATTGAGGGGCCTTGGTGAGGAATACCTCGCCGGAGCAAGATGCCAGGATCTGATCTGGGTCGGTTGATCGTTCCGCGGCCCACGGGCCGAGAGGTCACGGACGCCATGGTCGGGAGTGATTGGTATTCTTCATCAGCAACCCGGCCAACCGAATCCTCGGACGAGCCTTGTTTAGGGATCAGTTTGTCCAGTCGATGGGCTTCGCATCTCAAGACAGGGTCTGACCCTACGGACCGTTTCGATAAAGCTCATTAAGGGGCCGTGCCCGTCCTATGGAAAGAGGATTTCCAGCCGGACAACATCGCGCCACGCATCGCCGCCGCGATACTGGCAGTCGCTGTACCTTCGGCGGCGCAGTCAGGAAGGGTTGAACCCCCTTGTACTCCTTGTTCTCCCGCAGATCGCACAAAATACGGAGATCAAGCGCGAAGCCTGTGTGCGACGCCGGCCGAGGCTATGGCAGAGATCGCGAGGATCGTTGGGATTCGGTTGCGCGAAGGCCGCCACGCCACTGGCCTTCAGCTCTCGAAACGATGTCGGACGCGCCCAGTCACTCACGGCCCATAGGCCGAATGCTCATATGCACGGGAGACCATGGCGTGGCGCCGTCGTGCGCGGCCATGGCTGGGTCAGCGCGTTGCGTCGCCGAAAATGCTGGAAAGAGGATCAGATCGACCGGCTCGTCGGGAAAGCACGAGGGATGCCAGAAGTCCGCGCATATCATGGCAACGCAGCGTACGCCATCAGCGACAAAGCAGGCCGGTCCATCCCCGGAGGCAATGGAATATTCCCGCTCAACTCAATAGGGGTGCGCTTTGGTATAACGCGCTGCTATGTCGCCCTGCGGGTCCACCACCACACCGCAGTTGAGGGGATGAGGACCATTTGTGTCAAAATGCGCCCCCCGACGACCCAAGCGCGTAGTTCCATAGCCAGTGCCCGCACCTCCCGCATGTAGTTCCCGGGATCCAGGTCGTTCCCGATGAGTTCAGGCAAAACGACAATACTGCCGACGTCAATTCCCGCGCTCGACGGAGAAAGAAGGATACGCATGCGCTCGATATCCGAGGCTCCGGAACCTTCGCCACGACCCGGCTAGGTTATCACAACCTTCATCACGAGGCTCCATTGCCAAGCAAAGTGGATTGGAGAAACGCCACGACGCGACACGGCATTGATGTCACCGATCCTGACGCGCCATTAGAAATAATTTGAACAAGTCGCTTTGCTGACGTCAAGGCCATCCGCTCCAAGCTAAGGTCCATCTATCCGCGCGCCGGACCGAGAAGGATCATCGCGAGAGCAATGATCGCTAACGCCAACCCAGTGGCTTGAACGAGGGATACTTTCTCCCCGAAGATCGCGAGGGCCATGACATTAACGGCCACAAGCTGCGCTACAGCAGATAGGCTGAGCGCAACGCCCATCCCGACGTCGCGGATCAGGCGCAGCATGATCAAATTGCCGATCGTGTAAAGTGTAAGCGTCAGCGCGAGCCAAGCGAGGCTGTTCGGTGATAAAGCCCACGTCTTGGCGGAACTGGCCGCGCCAACAAAAATCGCCGTCGACGAGACCAAAAGGAACACTGAAAGTCCCGTCATATCTCAGCCTCGTAGCTCGGGCACGTTGGGCGCTCGCCGATGAGGCGAGATAGCCGAACCCTTCAGACGATGAAGTCCGTCTTCTTCATGCCCCGACAGCCCGTCGATTGACCTTCTGCGATTTCGTATGCTTCGTCGCTTTCTTTGGCCCGCGCCTCGACAGTCTCTTTTGTTCCTCTTTTTCGACAACGGCGACAGCCTCCTCGCACCTCCTGCGGAAAGCCTCGACCTCCTCCACGGAAAGATGCTCGATCCCGACGAAAACGTTCTCGCCGTCGCTCGCCCGGATGAGTTCGTCGAGCTTCGCCTGCACCGCCGCGCCGTCCCGGTTTTGCGTATTCTGGATGAGGAAGACCATTAGGAAGGTGATGATGGTCGTGCCCGTGTTGATGATGAGCTGCCAAGTGTCCGAATATCCCGCGAACGGCCCGGCGATTGCCCAGATGATCACGATGAGGCAGCAGCAGACAAACGTGATTGGATGGCCCGCCGCATGGGCTACTGCATTTGCGGCCTTACCAAAAAGCTGTTGCAAGGTATTCCCCTCCGAAGTGGCAGCCCTCAAATGCTCGACGCATGAAATCGTTCCGCGCGATCGCTGATGAGCGGAACAAAAGCGTTCCTTATCTATTCCAGAGGCACGCCAGGGCGGCGCCGAACGAAGGATGGCGACGCATGGCGAAGGAAAAGAAATTGGAAGATCTGTTCCACGACACGCTCAAGGACATCTACTACGCGGAGAAGAAGATCCTGAAGGCGCTGCCCAAGATGGCCAGAGCAGCGGAATCGCAGGATCTGAAGGCCGCGTTCGAAAAGCACCGCGACCAGACGGAAGGTCACGTGGAGCGCTTGCAGCAGGTATTCGAGGCGATGGGCAAGCGAGCTCAGGGCAAGACGTGCGAGGCGATCGAAGGGATCATCGCCGAGGGCGAAGAGATCATGGAGGAGTTCAAGGATATGCCGGCGCTCGACGCGGGACTGATCTCGTCCGCCCAGGCGGTCGAGCATTATGAGATCACGCGCTACGGTACCCTCAAACGCTGGGCCGAGACCTTGGGGATGAAGGACGCCGTCAAGTTGCTCGATGCGACTTTGAAGGAAGAGGCTCAGACCGACGAGGACCTCACCAAGCTCGCCGACAACTCAGCCAACCAACAGGCGGCCGCTTAAGGGCCCCCGCTACTAAACCCCGCTGGCCCAGCCAGCGGGGGTGCGATTAGTGGCCCGTTCTTCCGGCATCATCCCCCGCCCGTCGGGCTTCCTCCGCCGCCCGCCCGTCGATGATGCAAAGCAGTTCCCCGTTCTCGTCCCGGACCCGCACCAACCAGCCTGACAGATCGACTGTATCTGGTTGAAGGCCATCGAGAAGATCGATCGCGCCGCGGATTGCTTCCTCTCGTGCGGCCTGGAAACTCGGCATTACGGATGGAGGAACCCGTCGGATGCCTTCGCCGTCGCGGTATTCGAAGATGTAGGTCTTGTTTTCTCCCTCTTGGACGCTGGTGACAGCAACCTCATCGAAATTGCCGTTGCTTTGGGCGTCGTAATCGTTGGCGGCCTGATTGAAGGTCGCAGTTTGCACCAGGATTGCCTTTGCTAGGTTCAATGCATTCTCCTTCGCGATGCGGTCGGGATCAGCCATGTCGACTCTCACGCACTCCCCGCCTTCGCCGCAAAACTGGACGCGCAGAATGGGTTCGCCGCTTGAGGCGGCGGTTGCCTGGCCGACTTGGGTACGAACGATCCGCATCGTCTTGTCCTCCAGTGACAAGCCCACAATGCCGCGCGGCATCTTAAGTTCCTGCGCCTGCCGTCAACATTCGAACTGCTTGCTGATGGGCGGAACAATCCTGCTCGCCGGATGTTGCTTTGCTTCCAGCAACGGAGGACTTCGATGCCAAGCGAATTCGAGAGACACATCGCGATGGAACCCGACGAGGAGGATCAGTCGAAAGCATCGGAATTATATTCCAAGGCGAAAGACCAGATCGGAGAGATGGCGCAAGGACCGCGCGAGGCGATGCGCGAAAATCCGGGTACATTCTCCGTTATGGCGATTTTGGTCGCAATGGCCGGGTTTGCCCTTGGCTGGGCGTGTGGGCAGTCATCGGCGCGATCCGAGCGTTACTGGCGCTGATCGCCGATTTCTCTGCCGTTCGCGCGAAACAAGCGGAAAACGCGAGGGTTGTTTCTGGGGGCGTCTTTCAGAAGGAGCGAGCACCATGAAAGCACCAGCCTTGATCCTAACAGCAATGATATCGCTCTGCGCCGGGACGGCTATGGCTGCCTGCCCCGGCAAGTCGGCTTCAAACGGACCGGACACAACCGCGGGCATTTCCAAGGATGGCACGCACGCGCCTCTGGAATCGCCAAACTCCCTGTCTCAAGACCGCAAGAACTCCGCCCAAAAAGACGGCACGACAATGCCACTGGCGACCAAGGAGGGCGGTGGCAACAAGAACCTGGCTACGTCTCAGCAGGATGTCGAGGCGCAGCAACAGGGGGAAAAGACCGCCGCAGCCCATGCCAAAGACAATTGCAAAGACTGAAATGGCCTGGCGCGGTCGAGACGCCTCTGCCTAGAAACAAGCCCGATGACCGGGAAGCACAAGAACGAGACGGCCGAGAAAAAACCGATGCGCTTGACGGAGACCACCGACGTTTCCCGAGCAGGCTAAAGACCTGATGAAGAAGTACGGCAAGACAGCTCGAAGGTCGAGAAAGCGGCGAGGAACTTCAAGGTCGAGGGCTGAGACTGCAGCTAACACAACCAGAGGACGGGCTTCTCGTGGTTGTCGGAGCGTCCATGTCAGGCCAGGGCTTGGAACCAAGTTCGGGAATGGGCGTTCCTCCGCGACAAATCTGCACAAGGGGACGTCATCATGAACGGCATCATCTACCTCGTCGGATTGATCGTGGTCATCATGTTCATCCTTTCTTTCCTCGGGCTGCGCTGAGCCGCCAGCTCGGTTTCCATTATTTCGGGCCGGAGAATCCCGGTCCTGCGCAAAGAGGGTTCAAAGATGACCATCATGGAAGAAGAGACCGCAATCGTTGCCACTCGTGACGCTGATATGGATGCGCGTAGCTATCTGGACTGGCCGGCGGTATTTGCAGGAGCCGTAGTGGCTTCGGCCATCTCGCTGGTGCTCGTCACCTTCGGCTCCGCGATCGGGCTGTCGCTGACGTCTCCGTTTGACAATACCGGGATGTCAGCGGTGGGGCTCGCTATTGCGTTAGGGCTATGGCTCGTCTGGGTGCAGGTTTCGAGCTTTATGGCTGGCGGCTACGTCACCGGGCGGATGCGCCGCCGGGCTTACGATGCGACCGAGCACGAATCCGACGTGCGCGATGGGATGCACGGCCTCGTTATGTGGGGCACCGGCGTCCTGGTCGGTGCATTGTTCCTCGCGCTTAGCGCAGGTGGCGCGGCGACGACCGCTGCCACAGCCGCCGGCGGCGCCGCGCAGTCGGCCATCGAAAAGATGGCGAGCGCCGCCGAGGGAACGAATCCTTTCTCCCAGGCGGTCGACACCGCATTCCGGGCCAGCCGGCCGGAAGCAGGCAGTTCCGTCGACGCGCGCAACGAGGCGATGGCAATCGTCGCTCGCGGCATCGCGAACGGCGATATCCCCGAAGCGGACCGGACATATCTGGCCCAGGTCATTGGGGCACGAACCAACGTTGCCGAAGATGAAGCGAAGACGCGGGTCGACACGATGATCACCAACGCCCGGCAAGCCGCAGAAGAAGCCAAGCGGAAAGCCCAACGGGCGAAGCACTTCGCTGTTATCGCCGCCTTCCTCGCCGCCGCTTCGCTGGCAATCAGCGCCGCCGCAGCATTCTGGGCGGCCGGCATGGGTGGCAGGCACCGCGACGAAGGAACGGTCATTCCGAGGTGGTTCGATCGTATGTCGTAAGCGGATTACGGAAATTCAGCCGGAGCAAAGGGAACACGAGATGCGTTCGATCCTCCTGTGGCTGCTCGGCGTTCCTATCCCGATCATCATCCTGATAGCGCTGTTGCGCTGAGGCAGACAAGAAGTTCGTCAAGCGTCAACGATCTCGAAGGCGATTTGTGCCGAAGGGTTATGTTGCGGTCTGTTAATTCTGGGGCGGTGCCGCGCTGACCACCGCGGAGGAAGAGATCGTTCTGCTCAGGTTATGTTCGAAGAAGCCGACATGACCCATCGTTGGCGTCTGACCGATAACCATCTTCCCGCGCTACTTTCTGGCCGTCGAGGTACCAAGAGGCGGCCCCGTCGGCCAAGTGGACGGCCGGGCCATCCTCGCGGCGACCCTTGTTGTCGTGGTACCACTCCTTGGTTCCACCCGCCCGCCGCGATGCTCGCGAGGCGAAGTCCCACTTCCGAACGGATAACGGATCCAGCGTAGTTTTGTCTATCGTGGCCTCGCTCGCACGAACATCGCGTTGAGATACATTTTCGATGGCGGTTGCTCGAGCTGGTTTCTCTCGCTGCCGTCTGATGTTCCGGGTTTTCCGGGGCTCGGTTCAGGTCCTCGATGATTTCGCAGTGGCTGCAGCGCAGGCTTCGGCCTGGCGGGAGACCACTTGCATGCCGCTCTAGGTGATTGAACGGCAAGCTCCGACGATGAAAGCTCCGCTCGGAACGGGAAAACCGGAATCCCACAGAGGCGCCAGCCCAGCGCCAATTCGGTTAGCTGGGCCGAGCTCTGCGTTTAAGTCGTTCGGCGCTACCATCGGGCCGCTTAATAGCGGCGACTTAGCGCTTGTCCGGAACTCGCCAACCTCCTTCTCGGTCAGATGTTCAATCCCGATGAAGCTGTTTTCGCCGCCACTCGTTCCGATGCTGATCATATGCCGCCAGATTCCAGAGAAGCGAAAAAGCGGTCCGCCCGACGCAAACGACGACGACCAGGCAGCAGGAGAGGAAGCTCAAGGACATTCCCACGGCCTGAGCGATGGGCGTCATTGGCAAGATTTTCGACCCGCCACTGCAGCCACCACCTCTTGGTCTGAAATTCTTTACTTGCCTGCTCCCCTGACCCATGCGTTAATGCTTTCGTGCAATTGGGGTAGGCGGCGTCTAGCTCACATCGGAGGCGAGCAATGCCATTTCGAACGATGGCGGAAGGCGGCATACTGGCATCCGACGATCTGGATTTCCTGCAAGAAGTTTACGAGGCGGCTGTCGAAGGCTCCGCGATCGTCGACGACACGACCATGCATGAGATCATCAGCACGCTCATCGCGAACTACAGGGCTGGCGAGGAAGATCGCGAAGAACTGATCGCCATCGCTTCCAAGGCGTTGCGACGCGCCGTCGGGTGATCCCGGTTCAGGTGAACCTCGCTGCTTTCCGCGCTCCATGGTGACGCTCGACAATCCTTTATTGGCCTGTCCCTCCCCGCTGAGAGGATAGGATAGCTTTGGTATTTCGGTCTACCCCCGGCAACGCTGAGGACGCAGAGGCCCATCCGTAGCACGGCTCACCTGCCGACGCGTTTCGCGTGAGCGAACAAAAAGGGGACGAACACCGGCGCGGCGTATGCGTTTCCGCTTTGTTAAGACGACGAAAAACTCCGCATAATCGGGAACACAGGGCGCGCCGCTCTGGCCGAAACTGATCGGAGCGACATTCACAGAAGGCAAGCGAGCGGGACCAGATAAGCCCAATGCGTCTATATGGTTGAAGGGTTTGCCACCGGCAGTCCTTCGATCATTGCGACAACGAAGTCGTATGTCGCTGTGTCCTCAAGCAGCGCCATGTCGATGCGCCCATGTTTTACCGAGTCTAAGAGTTCGGTCTTGAATTTCGAAGCCGCCTCCGAACCTTCGGCCTCGGCTATGTGTTCAAGAGCGTGACCTAAGCAAAGAGACTGCGCATTCAGGACGATGTTGATCAGTTCCAGCCTGATACCGCTTGGAATCTCAGGTCTTTCTAGCATCTTGTTTCCTCGCGGTTTCGACGGGCCATGGAAGTTAATCCGCCGCCAGATCGTTGGTTCCACTAAGATGGGCCACAGTTCCGGATGCGCAGCACGATCGCGAACGCTCCAGATCGGCTTTGAAATTTTCTCGGATTGGAAAAGGGGGCTTATTCGACGATTGCCCCATGTCCCGCCGACCCGAGTTTTGCCTCACGCGTCGCCGAAGGCTGGCAGGAAGAATCTTGTCGGCGTGACGATTACCGCGCAGACGATTGAGCACTGGACGTCGGGGAACTATCGGGTTCCGAGCAAGTTTACTGAGTGCTGTCGATCAATGTGGAAATGCGGCTTGAGATCACCGCGAATTTCTTGCCGGATGACTCAGGAATGAGTGGAAAACGAACTTGATGTCCCAAAATCGACGATCTTGGGTACGCACCGGGTACAGCCCGGCTGACCTGACATCGTCTTTTTTACTAAGTTCCTCCCTGGCGGCGATGTTCACATTCGGGCAGGGGGCCTTTCAGCGGGATAGCGGCCAGCTAGCGTTTCACTCTGTATGACAGGCGCCCTGGGTTCGATAAGCGCGGCCTTGATCGCCATGGGCGGGGTTGTCCTTCTTACTGCTTGGCTTCCTTTGCTTTTGCGGTCGCTGCCGCTGTCGTTGCCGATCATCGCGGTAGCCATTGGATACTTCACGGTACCGGAATCTTGGTCGAAAGCGGCTTTCGCGGTTTTTGGACAGCGCCATGTCTTCGAGCACCTGATCGAGCTAGTGATCCTGGTTGCCTTGATGGGAGCCGGCCTCAGGACCAAGCGCCCGCTTTCCTGGCACGGGTGGAATGCCCCGTGGCGGCTGCTCGGTATCGCGATGCCTCTTACCATCGCCGCCATCGCTATATCCTGCAGGGTCCTTTTGGACGTTCCCTGGTCGGTCGCCTTGTTAATAGGAGCCGCCCTGGCGCCCACGGATGGCGCGTCACCACGAAACAATGAGAGCCGGCCCGGGCCGGCGCAACGTTCAGAATGCGCCATCATAAGCAGCACAACGTCACGGCTAGAGATATAATCACTGGAAGCGATATCCCGCGGTCGATTGGCGTGGTCATCGCCTACGCCTGGCGGTTCCCGGCAGCACACGCATCGCCGGCGCCTATCTGCTGGTCCGGATGCTGACGGTCGTTGTCGCGGAATGGCCGGGAGGCGGCCTCTCTGCCGCCTCCTTTTCTAAAAGAACAAAGGTCACGCCCGCTGATTTAACAGGCAAGGGGCAGGTTTAGTTCACCATGCCTGGCGGTCATACCAGTCATCAATGTCCGACCGGACGCGGTCCTTTTCGATACCGTACCGTTCCTGGATCTTGCCTTCCAATTGATCCCGCCGCCCCGCGATCTCGTCGAGATCATCGTCGGTGAGTTTTCCCCATTGCTCTTTGACTTTGCCTTTCAGTTGCTTCCAATTTCCTTCAACGCGGTTCCAGTCCATAGTCGTTTCTCCTACGGGCGGGGATCGCCCTGTTTAGGGAACGTTCCATCGACAATTTGGTTCGCAAGAGGAACCATCTCCCTGCCCGCCCATTGCATCAGCGGAACCAGCCGAAAGCGAGCGAGCTTCCGAAGGAGAAGGCGTGAAAAAGAAAATCCCAGCGGTGAAGGCCCGGCAAGGCCGATGGGGCGCGCAGATTTTTATCATTCTGGTTTGTGCGCTCATCTTGGCGGGAATCGTCTGGATCGGCGTTGAGATCTATGGCGAACATCTCGCCAACGAACCGGCGGCGGTGCATCTCCAACAAAATAAATCACAATGAAGCTCGCCGGCTTTCCAAGCCTTACAAACCACATAATGACGGACCCGGTGTAGCGGCGCAGGGGGTCGGCGCACTCTTGGATCGCAGGCGATCCAGCAAACATTCCAGACATGCGATCGATCTGACTGGGAACCTTCCGGGCCTTCCCGCCGTTAGGACGAGGTAACGATCCGTTGCATCACGTCACGATTGCATTCAGCGAGCCGGGTGGGGATGCCGCAAGTCTTTCCCAGAAGCGCCAACGGCGTTTCACGCTTCGTCCTTTGGGCGGCGGGTCTTCTGCTGCTCGCGGGTGTGGTGGTGGCGGTGGCCGTCCCAAGATCGGCGTTCGACAACGGCATCGGCCAGCCGATCGCCCAGCCCGTCCCGTTCAGCCACAAGCATCACGTCGGCCAACTCGGCATTGATTGCCGCTATTGCCATAATGGCGTCGAAACCTCGTCCTCCGCCGGCCTGCCGGCAACGGAAGTCTGCATGACCTGCCATTCGCAATTGTTTACCAACGCCGCGATGCTGGCGCCGGTGCGCGACAGCCTGGCATCGGGAGAACCGCTCCACTGGAAGCGCGTGAATTCGGTGCCGGACTTCGTCTATTTCAACCACGCCATCCACGTGAACAAGGGCATTGGTTGCGAGACCTGCCACGGCGACGTCGACGACATGCCACTGACGGAACGCGCGCATTCGCTGACGATGGGCTGGTGCCTGAACTGCCACCGTGACCCGGAACCCAACCTGCGGCCGCCCGGGGATGTGTTCAAGATGCACTGGAAGTCGCCGAAGGATATCGAGCAAATCCGGCGTTCCCTCATCAGCATTCTCGACATCCACCCCGAAAACATGACGGATTGCTATGTCTGCCATCGCTGACAGAGAGGTACATGCGCGCGCGCTTTCTGGCTCCTCCGACCAGACGGAGAACCCGGAATTCTGGCGCAGTCTGGAGGACTTGGCCGACGGCCGGGATATCCGCTCCTTCGTCGCCACCGAATTTCCGGCGCTCGCCGAGCGCTTGCCGGCCCGCCTCGACCGGCGCACGCTTCTCAAGCTTTTCGGCGCTACCCTTTCCATGGCCGGGCTGACGGCGTGCAGCGAAGCCAAGGAGATCGTACCCTATGTGCGCCAGCCCGAGAACGTCATCCCGGGCAAGCCGCGCTACTATGCGACAACGCTGACGAGCGAAGGCTATGGCATCGGTGCCATCGTCGAAAGCCACGAGGGCAGGCCGACCAAGGTCGAAGGCAACCCGGATCATCCCGCTTCGCTCGGCGCCACCGACGCAGTCATGCAGGCCGCCGCGCTGGAGCTCTTTGATCCGGAGCGCTCGCGGACGCCGCTCCGGGACGGCGATCCGGCAAGCTACGATGATTTCCTCAAGGAAATGTCCGATCTGGGCCGCGACCTCGCGGCTTCGGCCGGAGCGAGTGCCGCGCTTCTGATCGAGGCTTCCACCTCGCCTACCTTGAAGGCTGAGCTCGATGGGCTGCGCCGGCTTTATCCGAAGCTGCGCATCTACGGCCATGACCCTCTGGCGACAACGGGGCCGGCGGCTGCTTCGCAGGCGCTTTTCGGGCGCGGCCTGTCGCCTGTCTACCGCCTTGAAAGGGCCGATGTGATCGTCAGCCTTGACGCCGATTTCCTGGGCCAAGGGCCGGGCCGGCTCGCTTACGGGAAGGCGTTTGCCGATCGCCGCAGGGTGCGTGGCGCCGACGACGGCATGAGCCGGCTCTATGCGATCGAATCCACTCCGACCATCACCGGCGCGGCCGCCGATCACCGCAAGGCGGTGAAGCCGAGCGCCGTCGAGGCGGTTGCGGCGGCGCTTCATACGGCGATTTCCGGCGGCACGCGGGAACGGGCGCCGATCGAAGCGAACTGGCTGGCCACCATGGCGGACGACCTCAAGAAAGCCGGCCCTCGCGCCCTGATCGTTCCTGGACCGCAGCAGGCCCCCTTCGTGAACGCGGCAGCATTTTCCATGAACCGGAAGCTTGGCAGCCTCGGCGTTACAGTCGAGTTCATCGAAGATCCCGACCAAATACGTCTTGACGGCACTCTTGCGGAGTTCTTTGCGGACATCAGCCGGGGAACGATCGACATCGCCTTCGTACTCGGCAGCAATCCGGTTGGGACCGCGCCCGGCGACCTCAAGGCCCGTGAAATCCTGCCGAAGCTGAAGCGCCTCGTGCACTGGGGCCTCTACCGCGACGAGACGGCGAAGTTCGCCCACTGGCATGTGCCTGCCGCCCACGATCTCGAAAGCTGGAGCGATATCCGCGCCTTTGATGGAGCGGCCTCGATCATCCAGCCGCTTATTCTCCCGTTGTTCCAAGGACGGACAGTCCACGAAATCCTGGCGGCGCTTGCCGGCGAGTTCGACAAGGATGCGCTTGCGCTGGTCCGCCGGACATGGACCGGGAGCCTTGATGATGCGGCATGGCGCAAGACGTTGCGCGACGGCGTTGTGGCGGAGAGCGCGGCTGCACCTGTCGCGGCGGACGTTCCGGACGACCTCGGCGGCCTTAAGCCGTCCGGCCCACGCAAGGGCATCGAAATCCGCTTTATCGCCGATCCATTCCTGCGTGACGGCCGCCATGCCAATGCGCCGTGGCTGCAGGAACTGCCGCGTCCGCTCACCAAGATCGTCTGGGGCAACGCGCTGCTCGTCTCGCCGGCGATGGCGGAACGTCTCGGCATCGAGAACAATCAGGTAGTCGATCTGGCCCGGCACGGGACAGAGATCGAAGCGTCGGCTTGGATCATGCCCGGACAGCCCGATGGGAGCGTCAGCATTTCCCTTGGTCATGGGCGCAAGATCGGCTCCGTAGCTACGCTTGGGGAGGGCTACGACGCCTATCCTCTTCGGACTTCCGATGCGCCGTGGATGGCCGACGGCGCTACCGTTGCGAAACGCGACCGCAAGAAACGGGTTATCACCACGCAACACCATCAGCGGATGGAAGGGCGCGCCATCGTGCGCCACGCCACGCTGGAAGGTTTCCGCGCCGACCCGCATTTCGTCCGCAAGGGCGTTCCGCCCACGCCGACCGAGTCGCTCTATCCGGACTGGCCCTATGACGACGAAGCCTGGGGCATGGCGATCGACCAGTCCGCTTGCATCGGCTGCATGGCCTGCGTGGCCGCCTGCCAGGCGGAGAACAATATCCCAACCGTTGGCCCCGACGAAAGCGAGTGCGGCCACGAGATGCATTGGCTGCGGGTCGACCGCTATTATTCCGGATCGGCCGACGATCCGGATCTTTTCTTCCAGCCAGTCCCCTGCATGCATTGCGAAAAGGCGCCCTGCGAGATCGTCTGCCCCGTCAACGCCACCGTGCATACGCATGACGGGCTGAACGCGCAGGTCTACAACCGCTGCATCGGCACGCGCTACTGCTCGCAGAACTGCCCGTACAAGGTGCGTCACTTCAACTTCTTCGCCTATAACGAGTTCGACAAGGAAACGGCCGGGCCGGAACAGGCCGTGCGCAATCCCGACGTCAGCGTGCGCTCGCGCGGCGTCATGGAAAAATGCACCTATTGCGTCCAGCGCATCTCCGAAAAGCGCATCCATGCGCAGATCGAAAACCGCGCCATCGAGGACGGCGAGGTGGTCACGGCATGCCAGCAGGTCTGTCCGACCAAAGCGATCGTGTTCGGCGACATCAAGCGCAAGGATGGAAAGGTCGCGCGCGAGAAGAGCGCGCCGCAGAACTACGCGTTGCTGGAAGAACTGAATACGCGGCCGCGCACCACTTATCTCGGCAAGATCACCAATCCGAACGCCGCACTCGCCAAAGGGAAGCGCGGCGATGGCTGACGCGCTTGCCGCTTCCAACTCGAGGGAACGGCCGCCCGTTCTGCGAGGGCGCCACGATTTCCCTGAGATTAGCGGGCGTATTGGTTCGATCGTCCTGCAGGGACGCCTGCCGCGTTACTTCTGGGCCGCCTTCTTCCTGTGCTTCCTCGGCGTGCTCTTGATGCTGTTCTCGGTCACGTGGCTGGTTAGCGTCGGCGTCGGTGCGCTCGGAATCAACGTACCGGTCGTGTGGGGCACGATGATCTCCAATTTCGTCTGGTGGATCGGCATCGGGCATGCTGGCACGCTGATCTCGGCGGTATTGTTGTTGTTGCGTCAGCCCTGGCGCGCCTCAATCAACCGCTTCGCGGAGGCGATGACGCTGTTCGCGGTCGCGATGGCGGGGCTATTCCCGATCCTGCATCTCGGCCGGCCGTGGTTCTTCTATTGGCTGCTGCCTCTGCCGAACACGCATATGCACTGGCCACAATGGCGCAGCCCGCTCGTCTGGGACTTCGCCGCCATCGCCACTTACGCGACCGTCTCGCTACTGTTCTGGTACATGGGCCTGCTGCCCGACCTCGCTGTTCTGCGCGACAAGGCGAAAACGCGCGGCAAGCAGGTCTTCTACGGCGTCCTGGCGCTCGGCTGGCGCGGATCGGCGCATCACTGGGCGCGCTACCGGGTCGTCTACTACCTGATGGCGGCGCTCGCCACGCCGCTGGTCGTATCCGTCCATTCCATCGTCTCGCTCGACTTCACCTTCGCCATCACGCCCGGCTACCATTCGACGATCTTTCCACCCTATTTCGTCGCCGGCGCGCTCCTTTCCGGCTTCGCGATGGTGCTCACTATCGCTATCCCGCTGCGCTGGGCCTTCTCCGTCGAGGATTTGATCACACTCAGGCACATGGACAACGCCGCCAAGCTGATGCTCGCGGCCGGCATGATCGTCGTCTACGGCTATCTCTCGGAGGCCTTCTTCGCCTGGTATTCCGGCGAAGCCTGGGAACGCACCATGATGGTCAAACGCGCTGTCGGGCCTTACGCACCGATCTTCTGGATCATGCTCTTCTGCAATTGCGCGGTGCTGCAGCTTCTATGGTTCCGGCGGGTCCGGCTCTGGATGCCCGCGCTCTTCATCATTGCGCTGGTCATCAACACCGGCATGTGGATAGAGCGCTATATCATCGTCGTGAGCGGGCCGAGCCGTGGTTTCCTTCCCTCGGCCTGGGGCGAGCAACCGATGCTGTGGCTCGATTTCGGCATCTTCTTCGGCTCCCTCGGCACCTTCTTCGCGCTGGTCTTCCTTTTCATCCGACTCCTACCGGCAATCACCATCTTCGAGGTCGAGGAACTGGCCGAGGAGATGGAGAAGACGCCATGAGCTTCTACGGCCTCATGGCGGTCTTCGCCGAGCCCGAAGCGTTACTCGACGCCGCGACGAAGATGCGCGAACGCGGCTATCGTCGCATGGACGCCTTTTCGCCCTTCGAGGTCGAGGGGCTGGAGGAGGCGCTCGCCATCCCGAAGACGCGCCTGCCATGGGTGGTGCTGGCAGGCGGCATCGCCGGGGCCGTTCTCGTCTACGCGCTGATCCTTTATTCGGTCGAGATCGACTATCCGATCAATGTCGGCGGGCGGCCGCTTCATTCATGGCCGCCTTTCGTCGTCATCGCCTTCGAGGCAGGCATCCTCGGCGCCGCCCTTGCCGGCTTCTTCGGGCTGCTCGCCGCTAACGGCTTCCCCGAATATTACCATCCGGTCTTCAACGCCCGTAGCTTCACCTATGCGCGGGGCGGCAAGTTCTACCTGCTGGTCGAGGCCGCCGATCCGAAATTCCGCAAAGGCGTCACAAAGGGGCAGTTGACGCGGCTTGGCGCCGAGAGCGTCGAGGAGGTGGAGGCATGAGACCCGTGCACCTCCTTGCGTTCGCGCTCATGCTCGCGGCTGCCGGCTGCAAGCAGGACATGGCCGACATGCCGCGCTACGACCCGCTGGCGAAGAGTGACCAGTTCGCCAATGGCGCCTCGGCGCGACAGCCTGTTGCGGGCACAGTGGCGCGCGATGACGATCTTTCACCCGTTCCGGACAAGATGCCTTATCCGGTGACGATGAAACTCCTGAAGCGGGGGCAGGAGCGCTTCAATATCTTCTGCTCTCCCTGTCACGGCCGCACCGGCGATGGCGACGGGACGGTGGTGCAGCGCGGCTTTCCGGCACCGCCGACCTACCATCAGGACGCGTTGCGTAAGGCATCCGACCGCCATTTCTATGATGTCATCACCAATGGCTACGGCGCGATGTATTCCTATGCCGCGCGCGTGCCGCCGGCTGACCGCTGGGCGATCGTCGCCTATATCCGGACCCTCCAGTATTCGAGATACGCGCCTGTCGCCGCGCTGCCGGAGGAACTCCGTGCAAAACTGGATGGGGAGGCGATGCAATGAAGGAGCTCCTCACCGACCGCCGAATCGCCGCGCCGCTCATCATTGGCGCGGCCGGCCTTCTTGGATGCCTTGTCGGCCTCTTCCTGAATGCGCCGGCCGTCTTTGCCGGCTGGCTGACAATGGTGCTGTTTCTGCTCGGCCTGCCGCTCGGTGCCATGACGATACTGATGGTGCACGGACTCACTGGCGGCCGCTGGGGCGACGCCGCTCAGGCGCCGCTCAGGGCGCTCGTGGCGATGCTGCCGCTCGGGCTCGTTTTCCTGCTGCCAGTGCTGCTACGGCTCGATCTCGTCTTCCCCTGGGCGGGCGCCGATCCGTCGGCGCTCCCGGAGACCGTTCGGCTCAAGCTCGCCTACCTGAACGTGCCGTTCTTCCTTCTGCGCTTTGTCATCTGCGCCTGCGCATGGCTGGTGCTGGCCTGGCTCGTGCTGGACTGGACGGCGCCGGGGAACCGCAATGGACACGGCAAAGGGCATGCCGCCGGCCTCGTCGCGCACGGGATCGCCGTCACGATCTTCTCCATCGACTGGATGCTTTCCCTCGATCCGACCTTCACCTCCACCATCTACGGGATGCTGGAAGCCTCGGCGCAGGCGGTTGGAGCCTATGCGCTCGCCATCATCGTCCTTGCCGCGACCAAGGCGATCGAGGTGATGCCGGGCGGCAAGGAGCGGGTCTCTCTAGGCGAAGACGTCGCCAATATGCTTTTCAGTTTCGTACTGATGTGGACCTACATGGCCTACATGCAGTGGCTGATCGTCTGGGGCGGCGATCTTCCAGACGAAATCCATTGGTACATCCGGCGCAGCGATCATGGCTGGCAATACGTGATCTGGCTGCTCGTCCTGCTGCAATTCGTCGTCCCCTTTTGCGGCTTCCTCATGCGCAGCGTAAAACGCAGCCATGTCGGGATCCTGTGGCTCGGAGGGCTGGTGCTGGCGGGGCATTTCGTGGACGTTTTCTGGCGCATCAGGCCGGCGCTTTCCGGCGATGCCGCGATCTGGCCCGACCTTGCGGCGCTGGCAGGCGTGGGCGGGCTGTGGCTAGGCCTTTTCCTCGTCCTTCTCGACCGGCCCGAATGGATCGCCTTCCGGCAGCGGAGGCACGCCCATGGCTGAGAACCGCCTGCCTGAAACGAGGGACGTCTGGCCGAGGACGCTGCTCTTTTTCGGCGGCGGCCTGCTTGTCTTTCTGGCGCTCTCCGTCATTGTGTTGGGGCTTGTCTTCAACGTCGTGCCGCATTGGCCGCAACCCGGCCGTTCGGCGGAAGGCAGCAAGGCAAGCCCCGCTTTGCAGACGAGGGCTGAAGCCGATCTGGCGACATTCCGTCGGTCGCAGGACAAGGCGCTGGCGACGCTCGGCTGGGTCGATCGGAAAGCCGCGATAGCGCGCATCCCGATCGACGACGCCATGAAGATCGTTGCGGCGAAGGGACTGCCAAACTGGTCGGAGCCATCTTCCGCTGAAGGCGAATGCGGGCTGCTGAAAGGGCAGGTGCCGCGCGCGCCCCAGTCTGCGTCCTGCGCCAACGGAAATGGGGGAGGGCAATCGCCATGAGAGCGGTGTTTCTCCTCGTCGCATTTCTGTTCGCCGCCACGCCGGCCAGCGCGATAGATCGTCCGACCTTCAATCCGACGATCGGCGCCAGGCTCGATCTCACCCGGGTGCTGCGGGAGGCGTCGGGTGTCGAAGCGCCGCTGTCTTCCATCCTTGGCGGGCGCCCGGCGCTCGTCGTTTTCGGCTACGACAAATGTCCGAACCTGTGTGGAGTGACGCAGCGTGCGGTCGCTTCGGAGTTGAGGAAAACGGGTCTCGACCCCGAAGCTTATCGGGCACTCTTCATCTCGATCGACAAGACTGAGACGAGGGACGACGCAGCCGAAGCGCGGGCGGGCGTCGCCGAGGTCACCGACGCCAAGGGTCTTTCGGCGTGGCGTTTTCTCACCAGCGGCAAGGGAGATGGCGCCGTGCTTGCGGCGGAAGCCGGCATCGACTTTCGGGCAAGACCGCGCATAGACCAGTTCGTTCACCCGATAGCCGTTCTCGCCCTGACGCCTCAGGGCCGCATCGCGCAAGTGTTGCCGGCCCTGCAATTCGAAGCGCGCGATCTTCGGCTTGCTCTCGTACAGGCGTCGGCCGGGAAGCTTGGCAGCTTGGGCGATCACATTTTCCTCCTCTGCGCCGGGTTCGATGCAAGCAAAGGGCAGTACACGCCGACGATAAAGGTCGTGCTGCGGATCGGGGGCATCGTCACGATGGCCCTTCTGCTCGGCGCAATCGGGGCGATGACGTGGCGGAGGCGCGCATGAGCTCCGGCATTCCCTTCGCGCCCGTCGAAGCGTCCTCGGCCGCCGGTTCGGTCGATATGCTGTTCTACGCGCTGCTGGCCTTTTCCTTTCTCCTCGGGCTTTTCCTCGCCGGCCTCGTCATCGGCTACGCCGTCAAATATCGCGTTGGGTCCGGCGCCAACCGTACGGGTAAGCGTTCGCGCAATCTCGCGCTCGAAGCGACCTGGACGCTCGCCAGCCTGGCGATCGCCTTTCTCTTCTTCGGCTGGGGCGCGGAACTTTTCGTGAAGCGCGACCAGCCGCCGGCCGACGCGCTTCAGATCTCCGGGCTCGGCAAGCAATGGATGTGGGAGTTCAGGCATCCGGGCGGCCAGCGCGAGATCGACGCGCTGCATGTGCCTGCGGGCAAGCCCGTCGTCGTCTCGCTCGCTTCGCAGGATGTCATTCATTCCTTTTTCGTGCCGGCCTTCCGGGTAAAGCAGGATGCCGTCCCGGGACGCACAACGCATGTCTGGTTCACCGCGACCAAGCCCGGCCGTTACCACCTGTTCTGCGCCGAATTTTGCGGCACGCAGCATTCCGAGATGGGCGGGTGGGTGACGGTGATGCCCCCGGAGCAATACGCGACGTGGCTGAAGGGGCAGGGCGGGGGAGAAACCCTTGCCGCCGGCGGCGAGAAGCTGTTCCGTTCCCTCGGCTGCTCCGGCTGCCACGGCAATTCGAGCAAGGTGAGGGCTCCCGATCTGGCGAACGTCTATGGCCGTCCCGTCGCGCTCGAAGGAAAGCAGACGGTGATCGCAGACGAGCGCTATCTCCGCGACTCCATCCTCAATCCCGGCAAGGAGGTCGCCGCCGGCTACGAGCCCGTCATGCCGAGCTTCGATGGGCTGATCGACGAAGGCGGATTGCAGATGCTGATCGCCTACCTCAAATCCCTCTCGCCCGCGGAGGTAAACCGATGAGCGCCGACGTCATCCCCGCCGCCGAAACGTATCTGGATGAGGGAGCCGGTCCGCGATCGTGGTTTCTCACCACGGATCATAAGCGCGTCGCCTGGCTCTACCTCTTCTCGCTGACGTTCTTCTTCTTCCTGGGCGGCTCTTTCGCGGTGCTGATCCGCATCGAGCTTGCGACGCCGGCCGGAGACCTCGTTTCCGATGACACCTACAACAGGCTTTTTTCACTGCACGGCATCATCATGGTCTGGTTTTTTCTGGTACCGTCCATTCCGACCACGTTGGGCAATTTCCTGCTGCCGCTAATGATCGGCGCCCGCGATCTCGCCTTTCCGCGGTTGAACCTAGCGAGCTGGTACGTCTTTATCTTCGGCAGCCTGTTCGCGCTGGCTTCCGTGGTGCTCGGCGGCGTCGATACGGGCTGGACCTTCTACACTCCGCTTTCCACGATGTTCGCTAACGGATATGTCTCGACGGCCGCCATGGGCGTCTTCATCGTCGGCTTTTCCTCGATCATGACCGGCATCAACTTCATCGTCACCGTGCACACGCTACGCGCGCCGGGACTGACATGGTTCCGTCTGCCTATCTTCGTCTGGACGCTCTATGCGACATCGCTGGTGATGGTGCTCGCCACTCCGGTGCTCGCCGCCTCGCTGATCCTGATCGTGCTGGAACGGGTTTTCGGCATCGGCATTTTCGATCCCGCGCTCGGCGGCGATCCGCTGCTTTTCCAGAACCTCTTCTGGTTCTATTCGCATCCGGCCGTCTACATCATGATCCTGCCGGGCATGGGGGTCGTGTCGGAAGTAATCCCCTGCTTCAGCCGCCGGCCGCTCTTCGGCTATACGGCCGTGGCGCTATCCTCGATGGCGATCGCCGTGTTCGGCTTTCTGGTCTGGGGACATCACATGTTCGTGTCAGGCCAGTCCACCTATTCCGGGGTCATCTTTTCCTTCCTGTCCTTCTGCGTGGCCATCCCGTCGGCGATCAAGGTATTCAACTGGACGTTGACGCTGCGCAAGGGCGAGATCAGTTTCGAGGCGCCGATGCTCTATGCCCTGAGCTTTCTCGGCCTCTTCACTTTCGGCGGCCTGGCCGGCTTGTTCCTGGCCTCGCTGGCCGTCGATGTCCACGTCACCGACACTTATTTTGTCATCGCGCATTTCCATTACATCATGGTCGGTGGCATGGTGATGGCCTTCATGGGCGGCATCCATTTCTGGTGGCCGAAGATGACGGGGCGGCTTTATCCCGAGAATTGGGGGCGGATCGCGGCTATTACCGCCTTCCTCGGCTTCAACCTGACCTTCTTCCCGCAATATATATTGGGTTTTCTGGGCATGCCGCGCCGCTACCATACCTATCCGCCGGAATTCCAGTTCTGGAACGACCTGTCCTCGGCGGGCGCGGTCGTGCTGGCGATCGGCTATCTGATGCCGCTTTTCTATCTTGGCTGGTCGCTGTTCCGCGGCGAGCGCGCGCCTGCCAACCCGTGGGGGGCTACGGGGCTGGAGTGGACCACCGCATCACCGCCGCCGCCGCATAATTTCGATGAAATGCCCGTCGTGACGCGTCCGGCCTATGATTATCCCATGAAGGGGCTGGAGCATGAGCGTTTCAGCCGGCATCGGAGGGAAGGCGCATGACCGACGCCACAGAAAGCGTCGCCTTTCGCTCTCCTCAACGGGAGCGATCCGCCGATTCCATTGGCGTGTGGGTGTTCATCGGCTCCGAGGCGATGCTTTTCGGCGCTGTGCTTCTGGTGTTCTTCGTCGCCCGCCTTCATTTCAGCACTGCCTTTGCCGCCGCATCCAAACATCTTTCCCTGACGCTCGGCACCATCAATACGGCCGTGCTGATCACGTCTAGCTTCTTTATGGCGCTGGCGCATTTCTATTGCTCCTCGCGCCGGTGGCGCGCGACCGTGTGGTCGCTGTCGGCGACGGCGCTGCTCGGACTCATGTTCCTCGTGATCAAGGGCAGCGAATATGCGATGGAGTTTCACGAAGGCATTGCCCCCGTGCTAGGCGCGCCCTTCACGTTCGATGGTCCCGATCCCGCCCACGCCCAACTGTTCTTCGCGCTCTATTTCGCCATGACAGGACTGCACGCACTGCATCTGATCTGCGGCATGGCCGTTATCGTTGGCATGCTTCTGTTGTGGCGGCGTACGCCGGAGCAGAACCGCATGCGCCGTGTGCCGGCGATCGGTCTCTATTGGCACTTAGTCGACATCGTCTGGGTCTTCCTGTTTCCCGCACTCTATCTGATCAACCGATGACAGAACTGAGAAAACTCGCGCTAGCCTATTTCGGCCTTCTTCTCCTGCTGACGCTGACGGTCGGCTCCTCACGGATCGACCTTGGCGGCTTCAACGTGGCGATCAATCTCGTGATTGCGGCCGGGAAGGCGGCCGTCATCACGCTGTTGTTCATGCATCTGCTGACGGGTTCGATGCTGACGCGTCTGGCTGTCGCCGCCGCAGGGCTTTGGCTCGTCATCCTGTTCGGCCTGACCCTCGTCGGGCAATCGTGATCGTGCCCCGTCTGATGGCTTCAATCGGAAATGATGGGCTAGAGCGGAAAACCTGAGGTGGTCGACAAGATGCGGAACGGAAAGCCGCAGCCTGGGAGAGCTGTCGCCGACGAAGCGGCAAGCCTTTCGCGTTCTGGTCTCCTCTATGTCTGCGACAGCGATCCAGGAATCCGCAGAGAGAAGCGCGGCAGAGGCTTCTCCTATATCCAAGCAGGCAAACCGGTGTGCGATGCCGGCACGCTCGCCCGGATCAGGACGCTCGCGATCCCGCCAGCGTGGTCCGATGTCTGGATCTGCGTTGATCCTGAAGGGCACCTTCAGGCGACCGGGCGGGATGATCGCGGCCGCAAGCAATATCGCTATCATCCCGACTGGACGGCGATCCGGGAAGAAGCGAAGTTCTCCTCGCTTCCGCGGTTTGCGCAGACCCTTCCGGGGCTGCGCAAGCAGGTCGACCTCGACTTGAGAAAGCAAGGCATGCCGCGGGACCGAGTCATCGCCTCTATCGTGTGGCTGCTGGACAAGACGCTGATACGGATCGGCAACGACAGCTACGCTGAGGAGAACAACACGTACGGCCTGACCACGCTACGCTCGCGTCACCTTAAGATCCAAGGCTCTAACCTGCGTTTTTCCTTTGTCGGGAAATCCGGAAGGGAATGGAAGCTGCGCCTGAGCGATCGGCGCGTCGCGTCGGTCGCGCGCGCGATCCAGGAACTTCCGGGACAGCACCTGTTTCAATATCGCGATCCGGATGGCGCGCTCCGCGATGTCCATTCGCACGATGTGAACAATTATATCCGTGACGCGACCGGCGATGACTTTACATCCAAGCACTTCCGCACCTGGGGAGCGACTGTCCTTGCCGCGAGCCTGCTTGCGGAAACGCCTGTTCCACCCGCCCGCGGTGCACGTGCAAAAGCCCTGAATCAGGCAGTCGACCAGGTGGCGAAAAAACTACGCAATACGCGGGCAGTATGCAGAACCGGCTACATACACCCGACCGTATTAGAGACTTGGAACCGCGGAACACTGCACGCCGAACTAGGAAAGGCTGCACGGGGACGCCGGACGGCAGGGCTAAGCCCCGAGGAGGCGACGGTCTTTCGGTGGCTTTCCAGACCTATCCGGCGCCCCCAAGGCCGGAACCGGGCAAAATCCGAGCGCGGAGGAAACGGGCGTCGCACATCGGCTGGCTAGCGTTCTCCGTGAGTTCGCGCTGACGCCCTGCCATACAGAAGTCAGGCGGCCGCGTATGCGTCGCGTTAATCCCCGCGCCTCTTTGGGAGGGCGTGGCGCGCTCAATTGCCATAGTCGCGCTCGACAAATTTATTGAACCGGCTGCGCCCATCTTCCTGATGAAGGAAGGCGAGATTGTTGTCGTCGAATATCCGGAAAAATTCGTCCCATTCTATCGGTTCGAGCGATTCCTCTGCGTCGCCGAAATCGATCCGCAGGATTCCGCCCTCCTCGCCCGTCCGAACCGCCGCGGGCCTGCCGTCTCGGTCCTCCACCCACATGCGGATAGCTTCATGATCGGTCGTCGTCGTTGCTTCAGCCATCGTATCCTCCTTTAAATGCCGGCCTTTGCTCTAGGCCGCCCTAACAACCGCAACTGTTCGATGTTCCTTGAAGCCGTCGTCCGTCGAGACCGCTCGAAGGAACGCTCCGATCCGCGGCTCGACGGAACTCTCGTTCGTTCCGCTTGTTTGAAGGGGACCCGGCCTCTTCTCCGGGCGCCGATCAACCCGCGCAAAGGATTTTCGGATGCATCCCCGACCGATACGAAAAGACGTCGACGCGATTGCCGCACGCGAGACCGAAGCGTTTCTTCGGCGCGCTTCCATCACGTATCTCGAATGCTGCATCAGCCTCATGATGACCCATCTGCAACGGGAGGAGGTCGCTACGATCCTGGAGAACGAAGCGGACATGTTGCGCCAGCTTGACTGACATCCGGAACCAAGCCCTGGCGCTCGTAGCGCAACTGGATAGAGCAGCGGACTTCGAATCCGTCGGTTGCAGGTTCGAACCCTGCCGAGCGCATCAGCCAAGCCGCATTCTGCACATCACGATGGGGAACTCTTTCCCGCCTGCGATGTTCGGACAGGATTACCGTCGAAAGCAAACACGAGGATGGACCAATGCCCCGAGGCGACAAGGATAAGTACACGGATAAGCAGGAACGCAAGGCGGACCACATCGCCGAAGGCTATGAAAAGCGAGGGGTATCCGAGGGCGAAGCCGAACGCCGGGCGTGGGCGACCGTTAACAAGGAGTCGGGCGGCGGCAACAAGTCCGGTTCCGGCAGAGGCAAGAAGGATACGCATGGATCCTCCCGCAAAGGCGGAAAACTAGGCGGCGAAGCATCGGCCAACCGATCAGCGGCGGAGAGGTCGAGGTCGGCAAAGAAGGCGGCGGCGACCCGTAAGAGGAACGAACAGCACGCCCATCACTGAAGGAACGCGCTCGCAGGCCGCGTGTTCTGCCTTCGCTTCAGGCCTCCGGCGCTCTGTCGTCTCGGGCGCCTTGGTTATCGCGCCTTCAAACTAGCCGTAGTGATGTTTTGGCTTCGGCACCGTACCGCTGAATTGCGCTCCTCCACGCTCACCATGCCGCCATCGCAAGCTTGCGGAATACGCGAGGCTATCCGTGGAAATGTATAGTGTGAAGCGCAGGGAGCTGGGTATCCAGAGAAACTCGAAGTTCGGCGCCAGGGGATGCTAGTTTCGTACCCCGCACGAAATTTCCGACCTCGATGCGCTGGCGATGGTCGTAGCCCCCTTCAGGACACGCTGACGGCGCTCGCGTGCTGGCCTGTCGTTCGGTGACTCGGACACGATCGCATACCCATTTCGGCTGTCCGTTAGTTCTTTCCGGTTTCAGGGACGGTAAAGGGATGCGTGGATCAATCAGGGGCGTTCGCCGTTATGCAGGTGTTCCAACGCGCACGTGATCGCACCCTATGGCGAAATTCCCCCTCCCCATTTCGACGCGCCCCATGGAAGCGAAGACCGAGTCGACCATTCCTAGGCAGGACGGCCCTTGGCAATATGAGCCGAAATGGGATGGCTTCCGCTGCTTGGTTTTCAAGGAAACTGACCAGGTGGACTTGCGCGCGAAGTCGGGAAAGCCCCTAGGCCGCTATTTTCCGGAAGTCGTCGAGTTCTTTCGTTGCGTGAGGGCGGACCGGTTCGTGCTGGACGGAGAATTGATGGTGGAACTTGGCGGCAGGAATTCATTCGGTGCTCTCCAGATGCGCTTGCATCCGGCAGAGAGCCGTATCCGGAAACTCGCGGCGGAAACGCCCGCCACCGTCACCCTGTTCGACATGCTCGCAGGACGCAACGGCGACGCGTTGCTCCAGATGCCCTTGTCGGAACGGCGGGCCAATCTCGAATCCTTTGCTGCGAGGCATGCGTCGGTGAGCTTGTCCCCGGTCACACGGGACGCCGAAATGGCGGAATCATGGCTCTCAAAGCCCGGCCCCAACACGGACGGAATCGTCGCGAAAAGGCTATCCTATCCATACCTTCCCGGTGAACGGGCGATGATAAAGGTCAAGCGGTTGAGAACTGCCGATTGCGTCGTCGGGGGATTCCGCTATCTCACAGGCAGGCACGAAGTAGGTTCCCTCCTCTTGGGGCTATACGATCCTGCCGGAAAGCTCGATCACGTCGGGTTCACCTCAACGATCGCGGACGGTGAGCGTCCTCAACTCACTGCCAGGCTGGAGGCGATGTGCGAACCACCCGGCTTCACGGGAAAGGCCCCGGGAGGTCCAAGCCGCTGGAGCGCGCGCGGCGCTGAATGGGAGGCGGTGCGGCCGGAACTTGTCGTCGAGGTGTGCTTCGATCATGTGACCGGCCAGCGCTTCCGGCATGGCACGAAGCTGGTGCGTTGGCGTCCTGACAAGGCGCCCGAACAATGCACGCTCGAACAGATTGCCTGAATTTCGCGAACCGTTCGGAAGGCCACATCGCGATGCTGCGAGAACCCATTCAAAATCGCTGGGCTCACATTTGCGTGGATATGCAGCTGCTGTTCGCGCCCGGCTCGGAGTGGGGTTTGGAATGGATGCCGCGCCTTCTGCCCAACATTGTAAGGTTATGCGAGGCGCGGCCGCCGTCGACCGTCTTCACGCGCTTCATCCGGCACGGCGAGCGGGTGAAGGCGAGGACCTCTGGCGGGAGTATTACGTCAGATGGCGCCAATTCACGTTGGAGGAAGAAGGTCGCGGCCTTGTCGACCTGGTTCCGGAACTCGATGCCTTCTGCCCTCCCGCTAAGGTCATCGACGAGCCCGTATACTCGCCGTGGTATGGCAGGCGCCTCCGCGCCCTGCTTCAGGAGGATAGTTGCGACACCGTGATCATTTCGGGCGGTGAAACCGACGTGTGTGTGCTCGACCGTATTGGGAGCAATCGACTGGGGATATCGGGCGATCTTGGTCGGGGATGCGGTCTGCAGCGTCTCGGACGAAGCCCACGATGCAATCCTGAAACTCTTCAATAGCCGCTATAGCCAGCATGTCGAAACGGCGTCGACTGAGGAAGTCCTATCTGATCTTCACTAAGGGGCGTGGGAGAGGTGGTCCCGACCACGATCTTGCAGATTCGTGTCCCTGGTTTGAAGTGCGGAGGTTTCCGGAGACACAAAATATTACGTGAAGGAACGGCCGCGCAGGGGGAGGGTTGGGCTGACGGGACGAATGGTTCGCCCCATAATGGAATGGAGAAAGAAAATGGAACGAGGTGGTACCCACGAACAGCACGTGAAAGCTGGCCAACAGAGCCACAAGAACAATCCTGACCAGAAGAACATGAGCCAGGAAGCGAAAGGCTCGGATGGGCATCGTGGTGGCAGCGGAAATTTTGCGGAAGACCGCGAGCGTTCGTCCGAAGCCGGCCGCAAGGGCGGCCAGCATTAGATGACTTGCCCCAATGGCATAGACTGATTACGCGAAAGGCCCCGCTGGCTGCAAACCAGCGGGGTGCTTCCTTCAGACCGCAAGCCCGACAGGATGCAAGAGATGCTCCAATGTCGGCGTACGCTTGTTGGATTGCCGTCGTCGGACCCGGGAAGGGTGCTACGGGGACAGGCGCTCGTCTGACGTTTCGTTGGCCAGGAAAAGAAACCGGGAAAATCGTCCTGTCCACTGTGCCGCCGTGCCCGGTTGAAGCGACCTGCAGCAAATAGATAACGGCTGAATCCTCGAAATGTTCAAACCCGTGGCCTCGCCGGAAAGCGCGTGCCACCGCCAATTTGGCTAATCGCAGTGCCGCTTCGTCTTGACGACCGTCTTTCCATAATGGTGGGCAGTCTTCTTAACTACGCCATCATCGTGGTGGTGATGATGATAGTAGCGGTCTGCGTGGACCCGGTGCTACTGTTCAACGACGACTGGCGGCTGATAGTGCTCGTTGCCCAGTTGGACTGTAACGGCCGCAGCTTGTGCCATTCCGCCGATGGATACGGTCATGTCTAGGGTGGCGATAGACGCAATGATGATACTGCGCATTTCGTTATCTCCTTTCAATATTCACTGCGGACTAACCGCAGCCGCGCTCGAAAGTTCTGCTGCGGGAGTGGCCGGCAGAGGAGGGCAGAAAGAGGCCTCCGCCGGTGCATCGCGCCTGAGCCTCTGCGAACCTGCCACGCCTACTCGCTCCGGCGGGAAGTGGACGTTCGCACCTGGCACGGATCGAGCGCAAACGAAACAGGGGCTCCTCGTCGCTATCCGCCGACGATGGGAAGCACTTCGCCCGTGATGTAGCTGGAGCATTGGGGTGAGGCGAGAAACACGTAGGCGGGCGCGATCTCTTCCGGTTGCGCCGGGCGCTTCATCGGAACATCCGAACCGAACTTCGAAACATCCTCCGCTTCCTTGTCCGACGGGTTGAGCGGTGTCCAGACGGGGCCTGGCGCTACGGCATTGACCCTGATCCCCTGCCTCAGAAGATTGCTCGCGAGAGCCCTGGTGAATGCATGGATTCCTCCCTTCGTCAGGGAATAGTCGATCAAGGCTCTCGACCCCTTGATGCCCGTTACCGATCCCGTATTGATAATCGCATCTCCGTTGCCCAAGTGGGAAACAGCTGCCTTCGCCATGTGAAAGTATCCGTAAAGGTTCGTCTTCACCGTAAGGTCGAAGTGCTCTTCGGTCAGATCCTCGAACCGCGCGCTGTGAACCTGGAAGGCCGCGTTGTTCACCAACAGGTTCAGCTTGCCGAATTCCTTCACGGTGCGTGCGACAGCGCGCTCGCAGAAGCTGCGTTTCGAAACATCCCCTTCGATGACTAGACAGCGCCGTCCCTCCCTCTCGACCGCCTCGCGAGTGACGTCTGCATCGGCCTTTTCCTCGAGATGGACGATTGCGATATCGGCGCCTTCCCTTGCGAACAGGACAGCTACGGCACGGCCGATACCGGAATCCCCGCCGGTGATCAGCGCCACTTTTCCTCCGAGCTTTCCGGAGCCGTGGTAGTAGGGAGCGTCATACATCGGCGCCGGATCAAGGATGCGCTCATCGCCCGGCTTCGACTGATGCTGCTTTGGAAACGGAGGAACCGGATACCT